>NZ_JBXHBE010000003.1:0-164982 GCF_056897515.1 Gemelliphila sp. 1F1 | reverse complement strand
TACATCAGCATCAACGAGTGCGTCAGATTCAGCAAGTACATCAGCATCAACGAGTGCATCAGAATCAGCAAGCGAATCAGCTTCAACAAGTGCGTCAGAATCAGCAAGCACATCAGCGTCAACAAGTGCAAGTGAATCAGCAAGCGAATCAGCGTCAACAAGCGCAAGTGAATCAGCAAGTACATCAGCGTCAACAAGTGCAAGTGAATCAGCAAGCGAATCAGCGTCAACAAGTGCATCAGAATCAGCAAGCGAATCAGCGTCAACAAGTGCGTCAGAGTCAGCAAGCACATCGGCATCAACAAGCGCAAGTGAATCAGCAAGTACATCATCTTCAACAAGTGCGTCAGAATCAGCAAGCACATCAGCGTCAACAAGTGCAAGTGAATCGGCAAGAACATCAGCGTCAACAAGTGCATCAGAGTCGGCAAGCACATCAGCGTCGACAAGCGCAAGTGAGTCAGCAAGCACATCGGCGTCAACAAGTGCATCAGAATCAGATAGTGTATCAGGTTCAATGAGTACACCAGAATCAGTAAGTGCGTCAGAGTCAGCAAGTACATCGGCATCAACAAGTGCAAGTGAATCAGCAAGCGAATCAGCATCGACAAGTGCAAGTGAGTCAGCAAGCACATCGGCGTCAACAAGTGCAAGTGAATCATCAAGCACATCGGCATCAGAAAGTGCAAGTCCTTCTGAATCAGAATCTGCTAGTATGTCAGAGTTAATGAGCACATCAGAGCAAGGAAGCGAATCAACAAGTTCAAGAAATAGTGAAGGTAGTAGAAAATTATCATCAACAGGATTAGCTGATAGTTCAGCAACGACAGCTCTTGGATTAAGCACACTAGTAGCAACATTATTCGCAGCAAGAAGAAAAAAGAAAACTGATGAAGAATAAGATATAGTGTAAATTATGCAGAAACTAACAAATTGCTAATAACAGCAATTTGTTAGTTCTTTGCTATTGTAAAATTAAGGAGAAAAAATTTTGAATAACAGTAAAAATATATTAAGGAATAAACTCCTATGGTTAATATTAATAATTATGATATATATACTGGGGAGTGACATTCCATTACCTAATGTTGCTGTAAATTTAGGGAATATAAATGAGGATAATAGATTTTTGGAAATAGCAGGAAGTGCTACAGGTGGAAATTTGTTGGGAACATCTCTGTTTGCATTAGGATTAGGTCCTTGGATGAGTTCTTTGATTATATGGAGAGTATTATCTTTATCCAAAAAGCTAAAAATAAAATCTTTAGCACCTAAAAAATCACAAAAATTACAAATGTTATTAATGTTAGTTATAGCGTTATTGCAGGGATATGTGTTATCTGGGAATTTTGAATATATTAATAATGATAATGTTAAATTTAATATTTTTAGCACATTAACAATACTAATTGCGGGAAGTTTCTTTTTAGTTTGGTTAGGTAATATGAATAGTCTGAAAGGATTAGGTGGTCCAATGATAATAGTGGTTATAGGAATTGTAAAGCAATGGACTGGACAAATATTTAATCTTCTTGCAGAAAAATATAACTATTACAACCAATATAAACTACTTTTTGTTATGATTGTTTTATTAGTTGTCTTTATAATGGTACTCGTAATGATTTTATTTGAAATGGCTGAATATAGAATTCCTGTTAATAGAGTATTAATAAATAATGAATATTTTGAAAGATCCTATTTAGCTATAAAGTTAAATCCAGCTGGGGGATTACCTGTTATGTATGCATTATCTATAACCGTATTGCCATCATATATCATTAGATTTTTACTTAGATTTTATCCCGATAGTGAAATATTAACAACTATTTTAAAAAATATAGATATTACACAAGTTTATGGTGTATTGATTTACATTGTGTGTCTTGTAGCTTTAACTATAGGATTTGCGTTTTTAAATGTAAATCCTGAGGAAATATCAGAGAATTTAAATAAAAATGGAGATTATATAGATAATATCCGTCCGGGAAGGGATACGGAAAAATATTTAAGTAGTATAGTATTAAAATTTTCTGTTATAGGATCAATATATATAGTTATTTTAGCTGGAGCACCTATGATATATTCTCTAAAAAGTAGTTTAGGGTTTAGAGCTATGATGATTTCTGGAACTGTTTTGATATTATCTAGTCTAGTTTATAACATATTGGAGCAGGTTAAGATAATCCTTATCAGAAATAAGTACAAAACACTTTTTTAAAGTAATTTAGGAGGAAGATTAATGTTTTATTTTATTGCATCTTGGTATAACGATAGAAGAAAATGGGATGACAATGTAGATGCTTGGTATAGAAATAATGAAAATATGGAATTTGATGATACTGTAAATCAGCTAAGAATGTTTCATAAAGAAGAAGAGAATATCAAATTAATTGTATTAAATTATGCTCCTAATTTACGCTCTTTTTTGCATAGGCAAGATTTATTAGAGATTGATTATTATTCAATATTTGATAATATTCAACAAATAAAAAGTGATAATGTAGCTAATATTAATTACAAGGATTTTGATTGGGGAGATAATATAGAATATATTTATACACCTTTTATAGTTATTGTTAATAAAAATGACAAATTATATGCACATATAGACTTATCTAATGAAGGTAATATAATATATATTAGTTTTTTTGATAATAATAAAATTATTAAGAAATATATTTTTGATGATAGAGGTTTTATATCAAGTATAACATACTTTAATAATGAAAAAGAATGGTATAGAGATTATCTTAATGAAGAAGGGATTTGGCAAATAAGAGAGAATATACTTAATAATAGTATAGTAACGATTAATCCATTATTTAAAGATAATTTTAAGAAAAATGAATATAATAATATAGAAGAATTAATTTTTGAGAAATTAGAAACATATTTAGCGAAATCATCTATTAATGATACAATACTAATAGCAGCAGATGATAGGCATAATGAACTGGTCGTCAATGCAGCGAATAAAACTAATGTAGTATTTTCTTTCTTTGAAGATAGATTTAAAATGTCAGATTATTTACCAAATTATTTGAGAAAAGCTAATTTATTTATAGCAGATAATGAATTTACTCAGAAAAGTTTAATAAATAATCTTTCAAAATATGATGTTGTTAAAAATGTATATCATATTACACCATATGATACACGTTTAAGATTAGGATTAAGTCAGAGAAAAAAAGAATTGATTATATATTTATTAGTAGATACTATAGATAAAAATGAATTGAATCAAGTAATAAATATAATTTTTGATGCAATGTTAGATAATAGCAATATTAACTTAACTTTGGGAACATACGAAAAAAATGGATATAAAGAAAATGATATTGTTGAGATTGTAAATAATATAATATCTAGCAATGAAGATTTTCAAGAATATATAATTTTTCAGCAAGAAGAAGACACTAATGCAGAAAATCAACTAGAATTTGAAATAAAAGACAATGTTAAATTAAAGGTAATAAATTCAGAAATAGATTTGATAAAAGAATTGGAATATGTAAGACTCATAGTAGATTTGGGTCAGAAACCTGATTTATTTACACAAATAGCAGGTATTAGTGCGGGAATCCCGCAAGTAAATAGAGTATCCACTTCTTATGTAGATCATAAAAAAAATGGCTATGTAATCTCTAGAAATGAACAATTAGAATTAGCCATAAATTATTATTTTGAAGGTTTGTCAAATTGGAATAAATCTTTAGTTTATTCAGTCGATAAACTAATAGCGTATACGAGCGATAATATTGTTAGAAATATAAAAAATTATATTGGGATGAGTAATAATGAGTAATAAAATCAATGTTTTACAAATAGGCAGTGTAGATTGGAGTAAGAACTATAATATTCCAGAAAATATTATTTGGAATTATGTAGAACCAGAAAATATTTTAACATTTGTAGAAAATTTGCAAAAAATACATGAAGCGAAAGTTGATAGAAGATTAAAAAAGGAAATAGAAAAACAAAAAAATTCAAAAAAAAATCAAGAATTAGAAACAATAGATGAGGAGGCAATTAGAAGAAGTGTAAGATTGCAAACTTTCAATCTAACTCTTATTGATGATATAGATAAAATTGATGACATAAATGTATTAAGAAGATTTTGTCCAGTATATACAATATTGTACAATGAAAAAGAATTATTTCCTGAGAAATTTTCAGAATTTGGAAGAATGAAACAACCAAGGAGTATAGATTTTTCATCTCCTCAAAATATTATTAATATGGCACCTAAAGCATTTTTTAAAGGTGGGGGATATGGAGAAAAATATTCATTAAAAGAATTTTCTGTGAGTAGTAATTTTACTGGTGATATTGAATATAATGGGCATGCCTATCTAAAATTGACTGGAAATTTTGGTAATGAATTTAAGCAGTTAGTGGTATGTTCTAGCAATAGACCTATTTTTAAAAATTCTCCTATAGAATTATGGCCGGAATATAAGAAACAAGGAAATGTTGAAATTCAAATGGTAGTTAGAACGATTATTGATGGCTCTTTGGCAACTATTGATAAAGAATGGATTTTCTATGAAGAAGATTTGCAAAATTCAGTGATTTTAGATACAGAAATTAAAGGATATTTAACAGTATCTATATTTGCTAAAGGAGAGGGGAAATTAGAACTAGGACCTATTCATTATAGATTTTCACGTTTAGGTTTTGGCGATTTTAGTCTAGGAGGGACTATACTAAGAGATAGTAATCGTCAGGAGTTACTTTTTTATTTCAATCCTGGGGATCTTAAGCCTCCTTTGAATGTATATTTTTCTGGGTGGAGAGCTGCTGAAGGATTTGAAGGTTTTAATATTATGAATGGTCTTAAGTCTCCATTTTTATTAGTATCAGATCCTAGATTGTCCGGAGGCTCTTTTTATTTAGGTAGTGAAGAATTAGAAAATCAAATTCCAGAAATGGTTAATAATTGTTTGGAATATTTAGGTTTTACAAATAGAGATTTAATTCTCTCTGGAATATCTATGGGCACTTTTGGAGCTACTTATTATGCACCAAAACTTAATCCGCACGCGGTTGTAATTAGCAAGCCAGTTTTGGGTCTTGGAACAGTAGCATTGAGAGAAAAACTTAGGAGACCAGGTGTATTCCCAACATCTTTGGATATATTAATGACCATTACTGGAGATCAAGACATAGAACATACAAAAATACTTGATAATAGATTTTGGGACAGATTTAACAGTGGAAATTTTGATAATACTCATTTTGCAGTAGTTTATATGAAACAAGAAGATTACGATGATTGTTCTTATCCTAATCTAGTGAGGAGTTTAAAAAATAAAAAAACTCATCTTAATGCAAAAGGATTATCGGGTAGACATAATGATAATTTTGGCGGAAATGTTGTTGCATTTATGAATTTTTATCGCAACATTCTAAGACGTGATTTTGGAAGGGAAGATTTATGATAAATAAAAACTATTTTTCAAATATTATATATTGGAATAACTTTACTACTAATAGTTATTTATATGGTTCAATAATAAAATTTAAAAGTAAAGATTATGTCCATTTTGAAAATTTAAGAATGCCATCTGGCAAAGATATAAATGAGTGGAGATCACAAACTAATCATCAAAGTCATAAATATATACCTCAATTACCCGTATTAAAAAAAGGAAAATTATATAAAATATATATAAATGCAGATACCGTACCAAAAAATTCTATATATTTGAGGATACTATTTTATGATCGTTATGAAAAAATTATTTCAGAGACAGTAATAAGATCTAATGAAGACATTTTTACTTATCCAGAAAATACATATAGTTACAAAATACAAGTTATGAATGCGGGGTGTTCAGAACTAATATTTCATTATCTGGAGTTGACAGAATGTGTAGACAGGTTTGATAAAAAAAGTTTTATTGTCAGTGATATAATAAATAAAAATGAAAATTCAACTAAATTAAATGTAATTTTTTTGGAGCCTAAACAAAATAAATTTGAAGAACTAGACAGAAGTTTGCTAGAAAATTATTGTAATGTTGTTTTAATAAATAGTAAAATACATAATGCTCATATATATTGTTATAAATTTTTATTTGAAGAGATTAATAATATATTCAACCAAAACGGATATAAAAGTATAAATTTTTACGGTAACGGGGAATTTTCTAATGTAGCTGCAGTTCAATATAAATATTTATTTGAAAACTCTAAAGCTTATATTACAGATACCATTCAAGATTATGAGAAATATCAAAAAATATTAGAAAATAGTTATATTGATGAAAAGTTAATTTATAAAAATTATTGTAATGAACAAGTAAACAGAGATAGTTCTATATACATACACGATTGTAAATATCAAAATGAAGAGTCGATTTTTGCTAAATTCTATAATAATAATTATCGTATATTAGAGTTACTTGAGATAGAAAAAGAGAGGTAATATATTGAAAAATATAGATTATTTTTTTCTAGATTATTTTAGAAGAAGAAAATTAAATAAAATATTAAAAAAAGTAAATAACTTTGCTTTTGAAATATCTGAATTAACAGATAAAGAGTTGAAAAATAAAACAAATATTTTTAAAGATATGTTAAAAAAAGGATCTACATTAGATGATATATTACCAGAAGCTTATGCAGTAGCAAGAGAGGCTGCTAAACGAGTTCTCGGTATGTACCCTTATGATGTTCAGGTATTGGGGGCAATAGTTCTTCATCAAGGTAACGTTGCAGAGATGAAAACCGGTGAAGGAAAAACTCTTACAGCAACGATGCCTCTTTATTTGAATGCATTGACAGGAGAGGGAGCCATTATAGTTACTACTAACGATTATCTTGCTAAACGTGATTATGATGAACTAGCTGATTTATATAGATTTTTGGGTCTTACTGTTAGCACAACAGTAATAGAAGAAGATAGAAATATAAAACCAGAAGAAAAAAGAAAAATATATTCTGCTGATATAGTATATACAACAAACAGTACACTTGGATTTGATTATCTTCAAGAAAATTTGGCAGATTCAGCTGAAAGTAAATTTTTATGTGATTTTAATTATGTTATAATAGATGAAGTAGATGAAGTGTTGTTAGATAATACGCAGACACCTCTTATTATATCGGGTTCACCACGAGCACAATCCAATTTATATAAATTAGCTAATACTTTCGTATTGACATTAGAAGAAAAAGAAGATTACAAATATGATAAAGAGAAAAATGAAGTATGGCTTACATATAAAGGTATAGATAGAGCAGAACAATTTTTTGCTATTGATAATTTGTACAGTCCGGATTATACAGAATTAGCAAGACATATAGTATTAGCATTACGTGCTCATAAATTGTTTGAGAAAGATAAAGAATATGTGGTTCAAGATGATGAGTTGCATTTATTAGATAATGTAAATGGACGAATTTTGGAAAATACAAAAATTCAATCTGGTCAACATCAAGCACTAGAAACTAAAGAATATGTTGAAATATCAGATGATACTAGAGCAATAGCTTCCATAACTTATCAAAACTTATTTAAAATGTTTAAGAAAATAAGTGGTATGACGGGAACAGGAAAAACTTCTGAAAGTGAATTTATAGACACATATAATATGGCAGTAATTCCAATACCAACCAATAAGCCTATGATTAGACGAGATTTAGAAGATGCAGTCTATTGCACACTACCCGAAAAGTTGTACGCTTCACTTAATATGTTATTAGAAATTCATAAGACAGGGCAACCAATTTTATTAGTTACAGGATCTGTGGATATGTCAGAAATATATTCCCAAATGTTGTTACAAGAAGGGATAGCTCATAATGTATTAAATGCGTATAATATTGCTAAAGAAGCTGAAATAATCAAAGAGGCGGGGCAAAAAGGAGCGGTAACAGTAGCTACTATATTAGCAGGAAGAGGAACAGATATAAAATTAGGAGAAGGAGTTGCTGAATTAGGAGGACTTGCTGTAATTGGAACAGAAAAAATGATGAGCAAGAGATTTGATTTGCAACTTATAGGTAGATCAGGAAGACAAGGAGATCCCGGATTCAGTAAATTCTTTGTATCTTTGGAAGATAAAGTCGTTACAAAGTATGGAGCAGATAAACTAAAAGATTATTACAAAAAAAATAAAGATAATGTAGACTTTAGAAATCCAGTTGAGATAAAAAATAAAAAAATAAGAAAATTAATAAATAAAGCACAACAAGCTAGTAGTAATTATGGGGAATCATCAAGAAAATCAACTCTAGAATTTGATGAAAGTATTAGAGTGCAGAGAGATTTAGTATATAAATATAGAGAGAAAATAATAGAAGAAGACATTGATGATAAATTTGTAAATAATATGATAAAAAAAGCTCTTCCCAAATTTATTAAAGATATATATACAGAAGATGAATTAATTTTTTACATACTAGAAAATTTGAGTTATGATTTTAAAGGTTTTGAAGGAGAATTTAATTTTTCTGATGAAACAGTTAAAAAAGACGTATTATTTGATATAATAAATTTTGAAGTTGATAAAAAGAAAGGTTTATTAGGAAATAAAATAAATGAATTTTATAAAATAGCATTACTAAAAGCTGTTGATGAATGCTGGATTGAGCAAGTTGATAATTTACAACAATTAAAAAGTATAGTTATGGGAAGAGAAACTGCTCAAAAGCAGGTAATGTTTGAATACTACATTGAATCAAAAAAATCATTTGATAAAATGAAAATGGATATTGAGAAAGAAATTATAAGAAACGTTTCTTTAAGTACTATAGAAATCAATAATAAACAGGAGCTTACGGTTTATTTCCCATAAAATCAATTGGAGATGATAAAATGACAATTTATAATTTTAATTTAGGGATAGGATGGGCAAGTAGTGGAGTAGAATATGCTCAGGTCTATCGCGCAAAAAACTTTCGTGCTATAAAACAAGATGCTAAATTTGTTTTTACAGATTTAATCTTGGGAGAAAATATAGCACATTTTACGCAAAAAATAGGTTTTAAAGATAGCGAAGTTATTTGGTTATACACGTATTTTACAGATTTGAAAATAAAAGAAACAACTTATACGATAGATGATGTAAAAAATAGTATAGTAGAAGAGCCTAGTAGTATCGAAAAGGATAGTAGTGTAGTACGTATTTTTTATAAAGATAAAGATATGTTTTTGACTGCATATTTAAAAGATGAAAATTCTAATATTGTAAACAGAGTTGAGTATGTATCAAGAGGTATGTTAATTCGTAAAGATTATTTCTCTTATACTAAAATGTGTTCGGAATATTATACACCTAAAGACAACAGAGCTCACTTGTATCAAAGAAAGTTTTTTAATGAAGATGGTAGTGTAGCCTATGAAGAAATTATAGATGGGGATAATATAGTCTACAAATTTCCAGATAAAATATTTTATAGTAAATCTGAGTTTATAAGACACTTTGTGGATAAGTTAAATCTTACTAAAAAAGATGTAGTAATTATAGATAGAAGTACAGGACAAGCTCAAGAAATATTGGAAAATAAAAAAGAAGCTAAAGTAGGGGTAGTCATTCACGCAGAACATTTTAGCGAAAACTCTAGTGATGATAATAATATTTTGTGGAATAATTATTATGAATATCAATTTAATTACTCTGATTATATAGATTTCTTTATAACAGCAACAGATGCACAAAAAAATCTTTTGGGGAATCAATTTAAAAAATATTATAATAAAGATATTATAGTATATACTATCCCGGTTGGAAGTATCGAAAAATTACAGTATCAAGAAGGTAAGAGAAAACCTTTTTCGTTAATAACTGCTTCTCGTTTAGCTGGTGAAAAACATGTTGACTGGCTTATACAGGCAGTAGTGGATGCTAAGCCCCAAATACCTAGCTTAACGTTTGATATTTATGGTAGTGGAGGAGAAGAAAATAAACTAGTTGACAAAATAGCTGAAAATAATGCGACAGATTATATAAAGTTAAGAGGGCATAAAGATTTAACACACGTTTATAAAAACTATGAAATGTATATAACTGCATCGACTAGTGAAGGATTCGGATTAACATTGTTAGAGGCAATAGGATCAGGATTGCCAATAATAGGGTTTAATGTAAGATATGGAAATCAAACGTTTATAACTCCTAAGAAGAATGGTTATTTGATAGAATATAATCAGGAGAACATTAGAGGCGGAATAGAAGAAATTACTAGTAAAATAATTGATATTTATGAAAATAATTATCTGGAAAACTTTAGTCAACATTCATACGAAATAGCACAAAATTTTTTGACTGAAGAAGTAGAAAAGCGTTGGATTAAATTATTATCTGAAGTAGTTGGAAATTAACTTAAAAAGGGGATAGCAATGATAAATTTATTTGAATATTATAATCAAGAAACAAAAGACTTACATACTTCTTTACAAAGAGCAGGATATAGTACTCCTACCGTAGTAATTAATTATGATGGATTTGCTCCAGAAAATGTACTTTCTCCTTATAAGTATTTTATGTATGGTAATGAAGTATTACCGGAGAATCCTAGATACTTTAATCAGTTAGAAGTGCCGCTATTTTGGGAAATCAAGGGAACAAATTCTTATGGAGAAGTATATAACTTTGATAGAAAAATGGCAAATATCTACTATACTACTCCTACTCATAAAAGGATAGTTAGAGAAGTAGATTGGTTTGATAATAACAATATTGTTAGAAGTAAAGATTATTACAATAAATATGGTTATAAATATGCTAATTCTATATATAGTAAAGACGGGGAATTAATTACAACTAGTTATTACAAAAAAGATGGCTTTGAGGTTATTGTAGAAAATCATATTACGCAAGATATTATATTAAATGAAGAAAATGGTATTATTAAAATATTTAAATCTAAATTAGAATTGTTAGATTATTATATTCAATTAGAAAAATTAGATACGGATAAAATAATTTACAATAATTTATCACTCCCTTTTTTCTATTCTTATAATAATTCTAATAAAAACGGTAATGATACGCTAATATGGCAAGAACCTATATATGATGAAATACCAGGGAATATGCAACTGATATTTAATTCTGATGCTACAAGAACAAAAAATATATTAATATCGGATAAACAAGTTTATAACAAAGTAATAAATCTTATAGACAATAACGATAGGGAGAAAATAGATTATTTAGGATATATTTATGATTTTGAGAGAGAAAATAATAACAATCCTAAAATTTTGATATTAACTAATTCAGATCAGATAGAACAAATAGAAGAGTTGTTAAACAATTTACCAGATTTTCATTTCTATATAGCTGCAATTACTGAAATGTCTGCTAAATTATTATCACTAGTAAAATATTCAAATGTTACATTATTCCAAAATTTAGAGCAACCTATGGTGAAAAAATTATTTGCTAATTGTGATTATTATTTAGATGTAAATCATAGTAATGAAATACTTAATGCTATAAGAACAGCCTTTGAAAATAATATGCTTATTTATGGCTTTAATAACACTATTCATAATAACAAGTATATTGCGAAAAATAATGTTTATTCTCCAGAAAATGTGTTGAATATGACCGAGTCTATAAAAAAGGCAAAAGAAGATGAAAACTTTAGAAGAGAATTGTTGGAGAAACAAAGAATACAAGCAAGTTCAGTAAGTACAGAATATTATATAAATATTTTGAAGTAGGTGTTTTATGGATAACAAAAAAAATAGTAACATATTAGAAAAAAGTATAGAACGTAAAATTAGCGAAGAACGCTATGAAGTTGTAGAAAAAGAGAAAAAGAAAGAAAAAATAAATATAGCTAATGTAGCTACAATTCTTTTGTTTATTTCTATAATATTTAGCCTATTAATGAGTTTTTTATAAATAGTGAGAAAGAGAGAAAGTAGTATGAGAGTTCATATAACAAATTTATACGGTCATTCGCCTAAAAGTACGGCACAATTAGCTCAAAATCTTACCACAGATGTAGCCAAGTCATTAGGTTTTAATGAATTGGGAATTTATGCTTATGATATAAATACAGATAGTGAAATAGAAATGAGAAAAAGAATAGATGGAATTATAGCCTCTATTAGTCAAGGAGATATGGTTATTGTGCAATCTCCTATGTGGAATACGCATAGATATGAAGAAATCTTTATAAATACTCTTAGGGGATATTATAATTTAAAAATAGTTATTTTTATTCACGACTTTATACCTTTTATGTTTGAACCGAATAGATATTTATTACAAGATTACATCAATATTTTTAATAGAGCGGATGCTCTCATAGTACCTTCGCAAAAAATGTACGATGTGTTAAGACAAGAAGGACTTACTGTTGATAAATATTTAGTACAGCAAATATGGGATATTCCGAATAAATTATGGCTTAATAGTCCAGAATTTAGAAAGGTTATTAATTTTTCCGGACAGCCTAGTAAATTTGAATTCTGTAATGAGTGGAGTTATCAGACAACGCTTAAAATATTTGGAGATAGCACTGATATAAATGTTAAAGATAACATTATTGCTGCAGGATGGCACAATCAAGATAGTTTATTAATGGAATTGTCTAAAGGCGGTTTTGGATTAGTATGGTCAGAAGATGACTATTGGAGTGAATATATGACTATGAATGTAACTTATAAATTAAGTACGTATCTTGCGGCGGGGATTCCTGTTATTGTCAAAAGAGGGGTTTCTAATCAGCAAATTATAGAAGAAAACAACTTAGGTATTATTTGTGATACATTAGAAGAAGCGGATAATATAGTGCAAAATATGACAGAAGATGAGTATTATGGATTAATAAATAATGTTAAGAAATTCTCAACGTTGTTAAGTGGGGGTTACATTACCAAAAAATTGTTTATAGATATGATTCATCTTCTTATGAAAAAGTAGGTATAAAATGGTTTATATAAAAGTAAAAAATATTAATGACAGTTTAGATTATATATTAGAAAATAATAGCTCAGTTGCTAGATTTGGTGATGGAGAAATAGATATTATTGCAGGTAACTCTATTCCTTATCAAGAGTATAATGATTCATTAGCTAACAATCTTAGAGATATATTACAAAAGCAAAGTAGTAGTGATTTTCTTGTTTGTTTGCCGGATGTATTTGAAGATATAGATAGATATAACGAGTTTGCTGTTAGTTTTTGGCACGGACATCTAGCTCACTATGAAGATTTATATAGAGAAATTTGTACAGCAGATTGGTATGGAAGCACATTTATATCTAGACCGTATATTGACTTGCATGATAAAACTAAATCGCATAGTTATTTTGAAAAGATAAAGAAACTATGGAATAATAAAGAAGTATTAATAGTAGAAGGAGAAACATCTCGTTCAGGAGTTGGTAATGATTTGTTTGATAATGCAAAGACTATTGAACGAATTATCTGTCCTTCAAAAAATGCCTATAGCAAATTATCAGAAATAGAAGAAGCGATAAAAAAATATGCCAATAATAAATTGGTACTAGTCATGTTAGGACCTACGGCTAAAGTAATAGCTAATAATCTTTATAAAAAAGGAATACATATTATAGATATAGGTCATATCGATTCTGAGTATGAGTGGTACAAAATGCAAGCAACACATAAAGTGAAGTTATCTACTAAACATACTGCAGAATTTAACTATGATAACGACATAATATTTGTTGAAGATGAAAATTATAATTCACAGATATTAACTAGAATTGTTGATTAATAAGAGAGGGGAGCTAATTATGAAAAAAGCGATAGTATTAGCAGCTAATTATGAATATGTAGAACAAGTATTAACTACTATAAAATCTGTTTGCTATCATAATATCAATGTTAAATTTTATTTAATAAATAGTAACTTTCCAAACGAATGGTTTATAGCATTGAATAAAAAATTAGAAAAAATCAATTGTGAAATAATCAATGCAAGAGTAGAAGAAAATCAAGTGAATAGCTACAAAACAGATATAAGTTATACAGTATTTCTTCGTTATTTTATTCCTGATTTTGTTGAAGAAGATAAAGCTCTTTACTTAGATTGTGATTTAGTTGTAACTAAGAATTTGGACGAATTATTTTCGATTGGTTTAGATGACTATCCTTTAGCGGCAGTAAAAGATTTAGGTGGTCTTCATTATTATAACGAAGTAATATTTAATGCTGGCGTAATGTTAATTAATAATAAAATATGGAAAGAAGAAAGTATAACCCAAAAATTAATAGAATTAACTAATAAATATCACAACACAGTTTCACAAGCTGATCAAAGTATTTTGAATATGTTATTTAAAGATAAGTGGCTTGAGTTAAATTTCTCATACAATGCAATAACTTTACATACAGATTTTGCTAATTATAATTTGTTTGATATTGATTATCCTGTAATTATACATTATTTAACAGAAAGAAAACCTTGGAAACCATATTCGCAATGTGTGTTTAGAGAAGTATGGTGGTTTTATAATAATCTGGATTTTGGAGATATAAATGGAAATGTCAAACAATTATATAAAAATATGATTACATCTGATTTTGAAAAAGTTGCATTAGTGTATACTTATACTGATAGTTTGTTGAACATAGAATATCTTGTACAAAATCTTCCGAAAGTAAAATTTATAATCGCAGCACCAGTAGTAGTTTCGCACAATATCTCTAAATTATTAAAATATCATAATGTGGAAGTAGCGTCTGATATTGCAGTTATAAAAGGATTTGGAAATTACTTATCAACAATAAGTGATTTATTGTTAGATATTAATTATGGAGAAGAAGTAAATGGTGTTGTGAATTTCTTTAATTCTAAAAATAAAAAAGTGTTAGCATTTAACTCTACAAAACATAGTGAACAAGGGCAAATAACTTTTGATGATAGCAAACCGAATACTATGGTAGAGTATATAAAAAATATTTAAAGATAGGGGGGAATTTTGTGAAAGCGATAGTATTATCAGCGGACAATAATTATATAAATCAACTTACTACAATTATAAAATCTATTTGTCTTCATAATAAAAATATAAAATTTTATATTTTAAACGATGATATACCAAAAGAATGGTTTATTATGATTAGAGAGAAACTTACAATATTAGGGTGTGAAATAAAAGATATAAAATTAGTAGAAAGCGAATTTGAAAATTTTTCTGTTAAATTATTAGATTATATAAATTATAGAACATATTTTAGATATATCATTCCAAATATAGTAGAAGAAAAGACTGCACTTTATCTTGATGTAGATATAATAGTAGATGATGATATTTCGCATTTATTTAATATAGATTTTGAAGAAAACCATATTGCTGCAGTTAAAGAAACAGATAGTGAAAGTGAATTTAATGCAGGAGTTATTGTGTTTGATATAGAAAAATGTAAAGAAGACAACATAACTCAAAAATTAATAGAGATTACAAAAGATGAGAGTAAGCATTTTCCGTTAGCTGATCAAAGTGTATTAAACTATTTATTTCCACAATACAAAAAAATATCTAGGATTTATAATTGGCAACCAGGATTAGGATTCTACGGACACGAGGAGTATAAATATTGTATAGAAAAGCCAAAGATTATTCATTATTCTACAAGTCAAAAACCTTGGAATACTTATAGTTCGGGTGGAGAATTTAGAGACTTATGGTGGCATTATAATTCATTGGATTGGCATGAAATATACTTAAGAAATAAAATTTCTAGTAGATTTAGTAATACATTAGGTAATAAAATATTTATACTTACTAATTCAGCGCATATAGAAAATATTGATTATCTGGTAGAGAATTTGCCAGAGTACCAATTTAATATAGCTGCATATACGTTTATGGCTCCGGATTTAAGAAATTTGGCAGCAAAAGATAATGTATTTATTTATCCTAACGTAGATAATATTCAAGTAGATGTGCTACTTGAAAGTTGTGATTGTTATTTGGATATAAATGCTTATGCTGAAATGTCTGATATAGTTAATCGTGCCAAGCATTTAGGAAAAAAAGTTTTGACTTTTGATAATATGAAGCATAGGGAAGATATATTTTATGATGATATAATATTACATACACAACCAGAAAAAATGGTAAGAAAATTAAAGGAATATAAAAAATAAATTTTATAGAGGTAGTTATTATGAATGATAAAATAAGTGTTATTATTCCGGTATATAACGTTGAAAGATATCTAAGAGAATGTGTTGATAGTATTATTAATCAAACCTATAAAAATTTAGAAATTATTTTGGTTAATGATGGATCTACTGATGAATCAGGAAGAATATGTAACGAATATGCTAACCAAGATAATCGTATAAAAGTTTATCATAAGGAAAATGGTGGAGCATCTTGCTCTAGAAATTTTGGATTATCTAAAGCTACGGGAGAATTAATTACATTTATAGACTCTGATGATTGGGTTGTAGAAGATTATATTGAGATATTGTATAAAGAGCAACAACAAGCGGATGCAGATATAGTAATAGGTAATTATCTAAAATATAATGAGAATGATGGTAATTTCTATTATTATGTTTTGGATGAAAACTTTTTAATTGAAGAAATTAATCCTATTGATTCGGTAATTAGACAAAGTGTTTGGAAGTATAACACATCTGCATTTATTATATTGGTAGGAAAATTGTTCAAAAAAGAACTTTTTAATAACATACACTATCCCGTAGGAAAAATATTTGAAGATGACTTTGTAACTCATAAATTGTTATTTAAAAGTAAGAAGACTATTTTAGTAAATGGGAATTATTATTTTTATAGAGTGAGAGAAAATAGTGTTATGACTTCTAAATTTACTTTAAAGAGATGTTATGATTTAGTAGATATGGTTAACGAAAAACTTGCAGATATTGTACTTTATGGAGGAGGTTTATCAGATGCAAGAAATAGAGCGTACAAATTATTATATGACTACAAGAATCTTATGGAATATCATTGTTTAACTTATGATCCTATATATAAAGTAATATTACAGAAAATGGAACTATATGATATAGGAAATGAACGGAAACAAAATAATAAACAATAAATTAAATATTTTTTGAGTTTTATTTTCCTTGTATTGCATAATGCAAGGATTTTTTATTTTGTAGTTGATATAGTGCGGTAATTTTTCGTTGCTATAAATATATCGATAAATATTTATAGAATTTATTAATTGGAATAAAAATATATATGTTTACTATAATAAGAAAATTTTGACTAAAATAAGTCGTTTTTATGAATAATGTTAAAATATTTTTTAGGGTTTTCATAAAGATGGTTGACAAAAACGGGGGGGGGTGTGTATAATATAATTCATATGTATTTTTCACTTTTATAGTGAATAAATTTATTATTTTAATTTTATTAAAAGGAGAACAATTAATGAATAAGAAAAAGTTTGATTGGTACAGTATGAGTCAACGCTTTTCTATAAGAAAATATCACTTTGGTGCAGCTAGTGTTGTACTAGGTACTTTGTTATCTTTAGGAATAGCATCTTCTGATGCTTCCGCTAATAATAGTGGAGAAGTACAGCCGGCAGCTACTGAATCTTCAGTAGAAGATGTTGCTCCTAATAACTTAAGCTTAAGAAGTGCGGATTCTTCATCTGAATTAGCTATTCTTAATATAGATATTGCGGAATCAACGGTTACCATATTAACTGAAAATGCAGTAAAAGTAGAAGCTACTTTAGATGGTAAAAAAGTAGCTTTATCAGGAGCTGATGGTACTTATAGCTTTGAGCGTCCTGTAAGTGGTGGAAATCTTACTGTAAAAGTTACAGATAAGAATGGAGTAGAAAAAACACAAACAACTAAAATAGAGCCTATTACAACAGAAGGTACTATTAATGTAAATAATCCTGGAATAGATGTAACAAACGATTTTGATCTTAAAGGTATAACACAACCAGCTAAAAAAGGACTTCCTAGTGAAACGAATGTATTGTATGCAGGTACTGAGTTAGATAGTATTTCAAATAATACAATAGTTTTAAATTCAACTTCGTGGACACAATTAGCGAGCGGATGGCAAAAAGATAATACATATCCATTGGCAGGACATTATGTACTATCGTTCCAAAATCCTAGATTTTATGAGAATATTGAGAGTATTTCTGTAAATAATGTTCAATTTGAAAAGTATAATGGGAACCCATCTACTTGGGCGGTAGAATTATTGACAAAAACATTTAGTACAGGATTAATTGGAACTAAGTATGAAAATAAAATTGTTATTAAATTAAAAAATGGACAAACATTAACAGGTTTAGGATTAGATAATAAGGCTATTTCGTTTACATCTGGTTGGGTAACAGGTAAAGATTATAAAAAATCAGAAGGTATTAACAAACTTGTTGCAGAATCAATTGATAATAGCTGGTTTAGCACAAACAATCAACGTTTAAATGATTCTGATAATGGTGTGCGTAATAACTTTACGGGGACGAAGAAAGATGCTGCAGCTAATGTACCGCCTATAATGAAAGTATTGCCGGATTTACATGGAGATACATCAGGTATTGCTAATAGTATAAAATCTGTTTATATTATTACACCATCTGGAGCATATGGTCTTTTAGGAGTAGCTAATAGTTACCAAACTTTACCATACTTTGTACAACAAATTCCTAAGTCTTTATTACCATTTATAGATGGCAATAATATTAGTATATATCAATCTAATTCTAGTGGTAATATTTTAGATAACAAGCAACGTTTTAATATTACAGCAGATTCTCAAGGAATAGTTGATTCAAGAACTAACAGTAATCTAACTATTGCAGGAAAAAGTAGTCAAGCGGATGTAAATAAAGTGCGTAACTTCTTTAGTCAAAATTTATTTAGTTATACGTTAGGGCAACCTCTATATATTACAGTAGAATATGGTCTAAAAAATCCTAAAAATTCTGTAGAATTAGCAAAAGAATTGAATAAGATTATAAAAGATCAAAATGGAACTTTGAACTTTGAAGGGTGGATGGGACGAGAAACTAAATCTGGAACAAATCCAGTAGGTGCTAATGAACCTGGAGTTTTAAGAGGTTCTTATGCTAACTCATTCTTGGATACTAACTTATTAACTTTAAATGCTCCAGATAAACAAACGTATGATGTTTCTTATGAAGATTCTACTGTTGAAGCAGGAAAACAAGCTCAAGCTATTATTCCGAAAATAACAGATATTTCTAGTAAGCAAGTAGAAGTACCTTCTGGTTCTACATTCACATTAGGTACTAAACCAAATACATTGAGTAATGTAAGTATAGATTCAGCAACTGGAGTAATTACTGCTACAGTAGCAGACAACACTCCAGCAGGAACAGAAATATTAATTCCTGTTACTTTAACTTATCCAGATGGAACAGTAGCTACAGTAAATGCCAAAATTACAGTAATTAATTCAAGTAAAGATGCAGATACATACGAGCCAGAATATCCAGTAACAAATGTAGTGCCAAAAACACCAGCAACATCAACACCAACAATAAAAGACAAAGATGGTGACGCAACAACAGCCCCAAGTGGAACTAAGTATGGAATAGATCCAAACTTTGTGGCACCAGACGGATACACAGTAACAATAGATCCAGATACAGGAGTAGTTACGTTAACAGCGCCAGAAAATCCAACAGGAGAAACTGCAGAGAAAGTAGAAGTACCAGTAGTAGTAACATACCCAGATATGTCAACTGATAAAGTTACTGCAGAGTTTAAACTAGATACAGATGGAGATGGAACACCAGACGAAACAGATACAGATGATGATAATGATGGTATTCCGGATACAGAAGAGCATACAGATGGAACAAATCCAAAAGATCCAAATTCAATAGCGTCATCAATTACTCCAATAGAAGATCAAACTGTAAAATTAGGAGAGCCAATTACAAATGTAACGGTAACAGTAAATAAATTACCAAATGGAGGATCTTTAAAAGTAGAAGGATTACCAGATGGAGTAACATTTAATCCAGATACAAAAACAATCTCTGGAACACCAACAGCGTTAGGAGAAAGTACAGTAACAGTAACTGTCCTGGATAAAGCTGGAAATCCAGTTAAAGCTGCGAATGGACAACCAGTTACAGAAACATTCAAAATAACAGTAACTGATCCAACAACACAAGCAGATAAATATACACCAGAGTATCCAACAAAAAATGTAGTACCAGGTACACCGGCGACATCAACTCCAGTAATAAAAGGAGAAGATGGAAAAGAAACAACAGCGCCAAGTGGAACTAAGTATGGAATAGATCCAAACTTTGTGGCACCAGACGGATACACAGTAACAATAGATCCAGACACAGGAGTAGTAACAGTAACAGCTCCAGAAAATCCAACAGGAGAAACGGCAGAGAAAGTAGAAGTACCAGTAGTAGTAACATATCCAGATAAAACAACTGATAAAGTTACTGCAGAGTTCAAACTAGAACCAGATGGAGACGGAACACCAGACGAAACAGACACAGATGATGACAATGATGGAGTTCCAGATACAGAAGAAAAAGAAAAAGGAACAAATCCAAAAGATCCAAACTCTAAGCCGGGAGCGCCAAACGCAGATACAAATGAGCCTAAGTACGAAGACAAGACAGGTAAGCCAGGAGAAACAGTAAAAGTACCAGCGCCTAAGAACGAAAATGGAAGTAACTTACCAGATGGATCAACATTTGAATCAAGCAACCCAGATGTAAAAGTAGATCCAAACACTGGAGAGATTACAGTAACAGTTCCAGAAACAGCGAAACCAGGAGATGTTATAGAAACAACAATCACAGTAACATACCCAGATGGAAGCAAAGACGAAGTACCAGTTAAAGTAACTGTAACTGAAAAAGATCCAAAACAAGCAGATACAAATGAGCCTAAGTACGAAGACAAGACAGGTAAGCCAGGAGAAACAGTAAAAGTACCAGCACCTAAGAACGAAAATGGAAGTAACTTGCCAGATGGATCAAAATTTGAGTCAAACAACCCAGATGTAAAAGTAGATCCAAACACAGGAGAGATTACAGTAAAAGTTCCAGAAACAGCGAAACCAGGAGATGAAATTACAAGTACAATTACAGTAACATATCCAGATGGAAGCAAAGACGAAGTACCAGTGAAAATAACTGTAACTGAAAAAGATCCAAAACAAGCAGATACAAACGAACCTAAGTACGAAGACAAGACAGGTAAGCCAGGAGAAACAGTAACAATTCCAGCACCTAAGAACGAAGATGGAAGTAACTTACCAGATGGATCAACATTTGAATCAAGCAATCCAGATATAAAAGTAGATCCAAACACAGGAGAGATTACAGTAAAAGTTCCAGAAACAGCGAAACCAGGAGATGTTATAGAAACAACAATCACAGTAACATACCCAGATGGAAGCAAAGACGAAGTACCAGTGAAAATAACTGTAACTGAAAAAGATCCAAAACAAGCAGATACAAATGAGCCTAAGTACGAAGACAAGACAGGTAAGCCAGGAGAAACAGTAACAATTCCAGCGCCTAAGAACGAAGATGGAAGTAACTTGCCAGATGGATCAACATTTGAGTCAAGCAACCCAAATGTAAAAGTAGATCCAAACACAGGAGAGATTACAGTAAAAGTTCCAGGAACAGCGAAACCAGGAGATGTTATAGAAACAACAATCACAGTAACATATCCAGATGGAAGCAAAGATGAAGTACCAGTGAAAATAACTGTAACAAATCCAGATAAAAAATCACCATCAATCAAAGACATTGGAGACAAAACAGTAATAGAAAAACAACCAATAGATCCAATTAAAGTAGAAACTACTGACGTACCGAAAAACGGAACAGTAGAAGTAAGTGGACTACCAGGAGGATTAACGTATAATCCAGAAACAGGAGAAATTACTGGAACGCCAACAGTAACAGATTGGGGCAAAGATGAAGAAGAAAGAGACTACACAGTAACAGTAGAAATCAAAGATGAAACTGGAAACGTAGTGGCGACAGAAGACTTCGTAATCAAAGTACAAAGAGATACAGACGGAGATAAAATTCCAGATGTAACAGATCCAGATGATGATAACGATGGATTTACAGATGAAGAAGAAAAAGCAAAAGGAACAGATCCAAAAGATCCAAACTCTAAGCCGACAACACCTGTTGTGTCAGGAGGAAAATCTTCAGAATCTAAAGTATCTAAAAAATTATCTAATACTGGAGAAACTACAACTACAAGTGCAGCTGGTCTAGTTCTATTAGCATTAGCAGGTCTACTAGGTAGAAGAAAAAAAGATAATAAATAATTTAATAATTTTAAAAAAAAGACAAGGTATTTAATGCCTTGTCTTTTATAATTTAGTGCAAAAAAGTCAATTAGTATATTATATAAAATTAATAGTAATATATACATATTAGTATATTTTCAATGTAAATATACTATTATTTTTTATAGAATATCATTTAAACAGATATTAAATACTATAAAATATTGACAATTTTTAAGATTATAGTATAAAATAATAACGATAATATGATTATATGAAAATTTGGTATTATACATTATTGAGTTGAGTTTTTAGATTTGAAATAAATAACTAATATAATTTATAAAAAAGGGAGTTATATATTGTTGACAATTTATTGAATTACTTTTTATTGTTATCTAGGGAAAGTTAAAAAGGAGAAAAGAAATATGGAAGTAGGTCCACCGTTGCGGGTAACTGTTGTTGGAATGGGGTATGTAGGATTAAGTATTTCCGCTATGTTGAGTCAAAAATATCCTGTATATGCGTTGGATATTGATGAGGAACGTGTTACTCTTATTAATAAACGAATATCTCCTATAGAAGATGAAGAGATATTATCATTTTTTGCTAATAAAGATTTGAGTTTGTTTGCAACTTTAGACGAAAATTTAGCTTACGAGTCAGCTGATTTAGTAATTATTGCGACGCCAACTAATTATGATTCAGAATTATCTTCTTTTGATACTACGTCAGTAGAAATGACTATTGATAAGGTGTTAGATTATCGTCCGCAAGCTATTATTATAATTAAATCGACTGTTCCAGTAGGTTTTACCAAACGTATGCGTGATAAATATCCAAAAGCTAATATTGTGTTCAGTCCTGAATTTTTGCGTGAGACAAAAGCATTGTATGATAATTTGTATCCTAGTCGTATTATTTTTGGATTTGATGAGAATAACTTAAGAATTAAAGAAGGTTTAGAAGTATTTATTAATATGTTGCGTTCTAGCGCCTATAAAAATGATATTCCTGTTTTGATGATGTCTGATTCTGAAGCAGAAGCTGTTAAATTATTTTCAAATACTTATTTGGCTATGCGTATTAGTTTCTTTAATGAGTTAGATACTTATGCAGAGGTAAATGGATTGGATACTAAATCTATTATAAACGGAGTGAAACTTGATTCAAGAATTGGAGATTATTATAATAACCCATCTTTTGGTTACGGAGGATACTGTTTGCCTAAGATACCAAACAATTATTGGCAAACTATGAGTCTATACCTCAAGAACTTATGAAGGCTATTGTTGATTCTAATACTACTCGCAAGGATTTTATAGCTGAGAGAGTTTTGGAACTTTTAGCTACAAAAAAAGATAATGCTTTAGTAGGTATTTATAGACTTACTATGAAATCTAATTCCGATAATTTTAGACAAAGTTCTATTCAAGGAATTATTAGAAGACTTAAGGAAAATAATATAAAAATGATTATTTTTGAACCGAAAATTAATGCTAAAAGTTGGAACGATATTCCAGTAACTAGTGATTTTGAATATTTCTGTGGGAAATCGAATTTAATATTAGCTAATAGATATGTCAAAGAGTTGGATTTTGTTAAAGATAAAGTATATACAAAAGATATCTTTGGTAGAGATTAGTAAGATGTTAAAAGTATAAAAGGGGTGAAGAAGTGAAAGTTGCTATTTTAAATTCATATCTGTTTCCTATTCCTGCTGTAAGAGGTGGTGCAGTAGAAACTTTGATAGAAAGTATAGTTAAAGGTGCTAATGAAGATAAATCTATAGAAATAACAATTTTTTCGCTTTATGATAAGGACGCTATGTCAATGTCAATAGGAAAATATCCTAATGTAAGGTTTAGGTGGCTCAGAAGACCAGATTATATTGATTTTATAGATAAAAGGATAACTTCTTTTATACGTTTTATAAAACGTGATAAAGACTTGTGGCAAAAAAACTATCTTTGGCAAATATTAAACGAAAAAAAGACTAAAAAATTTTTACTTGAACAAGATTATGATGTAGTTATTATTCAAAATGCATTATATTTATGTGATATATTTGCAACTAAAGAACTAGAAAATAAGTACCGTGGGAAAGTATACTTTCATACTCATAATATTCATTTTAGGAAAGTTAATCTATCATCGGCATTTGCAGGTATTATTAGTATAAGTCACTATTTAAAAGAAAATATTAGAAAATGCTTTGGTAATAATCTCCCTATTCACGTTGTTCATAATGGAGTAGATACAAAAAAATTTGAATTAACTATATCTAACTTTGAGAAAGAAGAATTAAAATTACGTTATAACATACCTAAAGATTCTCCTGTTATTCTGTTTGTAGGACGTATTATGCCCAAAAAAGGTGTTTGGGAATTGTTGCAAGCATTTCAACAATTAGAAAATTCTAGTGCTCATTTAATGTTGGTAGGAGCAAGTTCGTTTGGAATGGATAATTTAACTTCTTTTGAAAAAGATGTTGCTAGAGTAGTGGCTAATAGTTCTAAGGTCCACGCTACTGGTTTTGTACCCAATAAAGATTTAGGAAAATATTATAAATTAGCTGATGTTGTCGTTTTGCCTTCAATATGGGAAGAACCATTAGGTTTGACAATGATAGAAGCAAATTATCAGGAACACCTTTAATTACTACTAACAAAGGAGGAATTTCTGAAACAACGAGTTCGGATAATAGTATTATTGTAGACGTAACTAACAATTTACCTAGAGATTTAGCTAGAACTATTGATGAGGTCTTAAAGAATCCAACAATTTGGAATGAAAAAGCAAAAAATGCTCAATATACAACCCAAAATAGATTTAATGAAAAAGTTTTTTATCAAAATATTAAGGATGCTATTAATATAGCTTCAAAATAATTAAGTAAAGTTTATTGAAAGATAAAAGGAGAGTGTCGTGTAGTGAAAATTTGTTTTACTTCGTCATCTGGAGGACATTTTGAACAGGTATTAATGCTAAAAGATTTATTTAAGAATTATGACAGTTTTATCGTAACAGAAAAAACTATGTATAACAATGACTTTAAGTTATTACCTACATATTTTACTAAGCAAGTAAATCAGCCATTTGGTTAGCTAAACTCATTTGACTGTTATTACCTACATATTTTACTAAGCAAGTAAATCGTCAAAATATTTTCTTTATATTTCCACTATTGTATAATGTAGTCTTTTCTATATATATATTTTATTTAAAGAATGGCCAGAAGTTGTAGTTTCAACAGGTGTCTTATCAACTATCCCTTTATGTCTATTTGCCAAAATATTTGGTAAAAAAGTTATCTACATAGAATCTTTTGCAAAAGTTAATTCTGCTACTTTGACAGGAAAATTTATGTATAAAATTGCTGATATTTTCTATGTTCAATGGCCAGAAATGTTAAAAGTTTATCCTAAAGCCAAATATGTTGGCGGTATTTATTAGTTGAGGTATATAATTGTGATATTTATTATATTAAGTTCTCAGAAATTTCAATTTAATCGACTATTAGAAGCTATCGATAATTTAAAGAAAAAAGGAAAAATTAAAGAAGATATTATTGCCCAAGTAGGTTACAGTGATTATATTCCTAAAACGTTCCAAATTATAGATTTTATTGAGAAAGAAAATTTTGATAGTTATATAGAAAAAGCTGATATTGTAATATGTCACGGAGGAACTGGTGCCATTATTACAGCTTTGAAAAAGAACAAAAATGTAATAGCTATTCCAAGAGATAGCAAGTATGGTGAACATGTTGATGATCATCAAACACAAATAGTTTCTATGTTTTCGGAATTAAATCTTATTGAAGCTTGTTTCGATGTTGCTGATTTATAAGATATTATCAAAATTATTCATCACAAGAATTATGAATCTTTTAAGTCGAATAATTACGTTTTTGTTAGTGAACTTAGAAAGGATATTGAAAAAATTGCCAAGAAATAAGTCGATTAATTCGAAAAACAATTTAAAGATTCTGCACATTATTACGAGTGGAGTTAATGCAGGGGGAATTACTAAATTCGTACTTAATACGATGGATAGCATTGTTGAACAAAATGGTGTAGATTGTTACGTTTTGTCCCCTATTTCTGTTAATAAATCGTTGCAAAATATTTTTGAAAATTCAAAACTAAAACTTGTAGAAATTAAAGGAAGAACAAAAAATCTTGTTGGTTATTTCTTTAAATTACGTTATTATATAAAAAAGAATAACTTTGATATTGTGCATATTCATGGAAGTAGTGCTTTGATGACCGAAGAATTGCTCGCAGCGAAATTAGCAGGAGTTGAGGTAAGGATAGTTCATAGCCATAATATAACTTGTGATTATAAGTTGCTACATACAATTTTAAATCCTCTATTTCAAAAATTATATACGAACGCCCTAGCTTGTAGTAAGGATGCAGGAGAATGGCTTTTTGGCAATAGAGATTTTACAGTAATTTATAATGGGATTGATTTACAGAAATTCAAATTTTCTTTGGAAGATAGAGATAAAATTCGCAGAGAGTTAGGAATTACAGAAAATAATTTAGTTATTGGGCATATTGGCCATTTTAATAAACAAAAAAATCATACTTTTTTAGTAGATATTTTTCAAAAGTTAGAAAAAATAGACGGAGATACTAGATTATTGTTGATAGGAACTGGTAAATTAGAAGAAATCATAAAAGATAAAATTGCTAATTTGAATCTATCTGAAAGAGTATTTTTTATCGGCAATGTTGATGATGTTTATAGATATTTTTCTGCTATGGATGTCTTTGTTTTGCCTAGTCTGTTTGAAGGATTTTCGATAGTTCTTGCAGAGTCTCAAGCTAATGCTCTTCTTTCTTTTACTTCTAATACTACACCTAGAACAGTTGCTTTAACATCTAAGGTACGTTATTTATCTTTAGATAAAGGAGCTTATTTTTGGGCGGAAGAAATATTAAAGTATAGAGAAAACAAGAGAGAACTAAGTGAAGAAGAACAGAATAATTTGAAGTCGTTTGATATACATAATATATCAAATATAATGTATAATTATTATTTAGATATCTTAAAGGAGAAATAGTAATGACGTTGCGTTCATTAGTTCAAAATAAACTAGTTTTGTATTTTTTGTTATTGCCGTTTTTTATTCCTTATTCTCTGAAGTTTATTCCTAGTTTTGCAAAGGTATATGATATAACTTCTTTTTGGAAATTAGGAGCTGTAATTATTATTTTTATACTTTATCTAATTAGATTGCAGTTTTCTAAAAGTATGTTAATGATTTTTGGACTTAATTTTATTTTTGTTATGTCATCGTTTGTTAATGGATTATTTGAGAAAAATTTTTATATTGATATATTACCTGCATTAGCTATACCTATGTTGATTGATTTAGCGGTTGGAGCTGATATAAAAAAAGTTTTAAATGTATTATTTAACATATTAGCAACGCTAGTAATTATAAATTTTGTTTTTATTATTCTTTACCCTTATGGATTTCCTTTTGCAACTTTATATACACAGGTGAGAAATCCACTATATTTTTTGGGACAAGATAATGGTATAGTCTATAATTTGCTCGCATTATTGGGAATAAATTACTTTTTGTGCAAGAAAAATTACGGTATTTTTAGGGTTAGAATTTCATACAAAGAGTATTCTGTAATGTTAGCTCCTAGAATTATTTTTTTTAACTTAGTTAGTATAATTACAATGATTATTGTAGGATCAGCTACTGGTATTACATTAGTAATTTTATTTATTGCTCTAGTGAGCATAAATTATATCTCAAGTAGAGTTTATGCAATCTGGCTTTTTGTAGGCGTATATTTTTTATTCTTTATAGGAGTAATTGTTTTTGGTAACAGCAATCCTTTTATTGCGAATATTACCGATTTGTTAGGGAGAGATGCAGGTTTTACTGGAAGAAGTTTGCTTTGGTCAAATGCAATAGAATTAATTAAACAAAGTCCTTTTATTGGTTTTGGGAACAATTCTGATATTATCGAAATTTGGGGAAGCTTTTTCTCGGCGCATAATCAACTACTTGATATTGCAATCAGAGGAGGATTAACGGCTCTGTTTGTATTTGTATGTTTACATATAAGTGCTTTTCGAAATATCGCTAGAGTATCTAATGTGTTAGCCAATGTTTTATTCGTTACAATTTTTTGTTTCTTAATTGGGGGGGATTAATGGAGTCGGGAATAAGACCTACTCAATACATATTTTTGGTTTTAGCATCATATCCACGATTGTATAGTGATATCAGCTCGTATTAATGTGTACAAGGAGATTATTAAGATGATTAGTATTATAGTTCCGTGCTTTAATTCTGAAAAATATCTTATAGATTGTTTTGATAGTATAAAAATGCAAACTTATAAAGATTTTGAAATAATTTTTGTTGATGACGGCTCGAATGATCGAACAAATGACATTTTGAATAATATTAAGAATGACAATAAAGACTTACATATTACAATTTATACACAAGAAAATAAAGGGGTATCTGTTGTCAGAAACATAGGAATCCAGCTTGCCAAGGGAGAGTATATAACGTTCGTAGATGCAGATGACTATTTATATCCTTCGTTTTTGGAAAAGTTATATCAAGGAATTACAATGGGTGATATGTCGGTTGTTGGTATTGGAGTATCTGGATATGGTAAGCAATCTGATTCATTTTCTGGTCTAATTACTAAAGATAAGTTTATTTATGAATTTTGGTTAACTCGTCATCTGTGGGGCTCGAATTGTAACAAATTGTATTCAAAAGATATTATTTTGAATAACAACATTTATTTTGATTCAGATATCAAGATTATGGAAGATATGTTTTTTAATATGATATATTGTCAATATATTGATACTATTTATGTTTCAAATGAAATTTTATATCATTACCGCAACAATAATGACAGTACTATGCATAGAAAATTTTCAGAGACAAATATGACAGTTATTACTACATTCTACAAATTATTAAATTTACCATTAAGTAGTGATGATAAGAAAATTATAGAACTCCATCAAGTTAATAGTTTGATGTGGTTACTTAGATGTCTTTATAAAGATGGAAACAAGAACGATATTGCAAAGTATGAGAAAAAAATATTTTCGGAATTAGAACATTCTAATAAAAAAATATTTTTGACAAAAGGTTGGAAAAAAGGATTTTTACGTTATATAACTTTTCTTATTTACAAAATAAATCCTAAGTTGTACAAAAATGTAATAAAATTGGCATATAAAATTAAATAACAAAATAAATATTAAAGTTAGTTGGGAATAGATTAATGGCTAGTAGAACATATAACGCAATTAAAAATATAACATATA
Source organism: Gemelliphila sp. 1F1 (assembly GCF_056897515.1). Taxonomy (NCBI): domain Bacteria; kingdom Bacillati; phylum Bacillota; class Bacilli; order Caryophanales; family Gemellaceae; genus Gemelliphila; species Gemelliphila sp. 1F1. The sequence continues at coordinate 135,434 of NZ_JBXHBE010000003.1, read as the reverse complement.
ATATAGGGTATCAATTATTAATGCTTGTACTGGGATTTATTAATAGAAGTATATTTCTTTATTTTCTTAGTGTAGAATACTTAGGAGTGCAAGCAATATTTAAAGATGTCTTAACGCTTCTTTCTATGGCAGATTTAGGATTAATAACAGCTATGATATATAGCTTATATAAGCCTTTAGCGGAAAATGATAAAGAATATATTAGTGGTTTAATAACTTTCTATAAGAAAGTTTGTAATATTATAGCACTTGTTATATTTTTAGGAGGAATTGCGTTTATTCCTTTTTTAGATTATGTAGTTAATTTGAATACTGAAATGCCATATTTAACTCTTTATTATGTTTTGTATTTATTAAATACAGTTGCTTCATATATTGTTGTTTATAAGACGGTTATTTTGGTTGCAGATCAAAAGGGATATATTACGGCTAAGTATGGAAGTATTTTTAATATTTTACAAAATATTTTTTTGGCATTGTTTTTGTGGTTAACTCACAGTTTTTTAATTTATTTAATTATCCAAGTAGTAGTTACTTATGTATATAACATTGTTGTATCAAGAGTAGCTAGTAAGAAGTATCCTTACATTAATGATAAAGTATTTTTAGATAAAGAAGAGACTAGAGGAATTTTTAATAATATTAAGTCATTATTTATTTATAAAACATCAAATGTTTTGATAAGTGCTACTGATAACACTTTGATTTCCATTATTGTAGGAACTGCAACGGTTGGATTTTATTCTAACTATATGTTAGTTGTTGCGAAAGTTGTTTCTCTGTTGACTACTGCGTTCAATTCCTTGACGTCTAGTTTAGGGAATCTTATTGTCAAAGAAGGAAAGGATAAGCGTTACGAGATATTTCAAATTTTGCAAACTATTTGCAATATTCTTAGCATTATCGTTGTAATTATGATGTTGTTTTTATTACAAGATTTTATTGCTTTGTGGTTAGGTGATAGTTATTTACTAGACGAGTGGGTACTATATGCAATAATTATAAATTTTTATTTTTCTGCTGTTTTGCTTCCGGTATGGGTATATCGTGAAGCGACAGGTCTGTATAATCAAATAAAATATGTTATGCTATTTACGGCAATATTAAATCTTGTAATTTCAATAATTTTAGGTGAATTGATAGGACTAGCGGGTATTTTGTTGGGGACATCAATTTCTAGGTTGTTGACGTATTTTTGGTACGAACCGGTTTTATTATTCAATAAATTTTTTGGTCATTCAAGTATAAGTTATTTTATATCTATTATGAAAAGTTTATTTGTTTTGTTATTTTTAATTTTTATAGGTATTGGAATTTCTAGGTTAGTTACTGTCAATAGTTTGATTGCTTTAATAATTAAAGCAACAATTTTATTAGTTGTAAGTAGTTGCTTTGTAGTTGTTTTCTATTACAGGAGCGAAGGTTTTCAATATCTAAAAGAACGGATAATAAAGAAATTCAAATAAAATTATATAAAAGCAATGCTCTATCTTTATGATAATATTGTAAAGTTAGAGTATTGTTTTTTATTGTTAGTAATTTGTTGGTGTAAGTATTTTGGCTAACTAAGTTTTTTATTAATATTTGGATTTGTGACTTAATTTTATTGATATTTGGTATATAACTTAGATATTTATAGTAGATAATATATGAATATAATTCACAAATATTAAGTTTCTATAAACTTAAACTTATATAATTATTTTTATCGCTTTGTATTGTTTGAAAACAAAGTAATACCTTATTATTTGATGTATTATATTCTTTAAAAAGAGATTTATAGACGAAAAACTATTTCTATAATAGAATTATAGAAACATATTCTTGTTCTTTATTTATTTTGATAAATATGTTGTAAAATATTTTTTATAATTAAGTCAATATTGTTGACAAAATCGGGGGGGGGGGTATATAATTATAAAATGTATATATTTTCACTTGTATAGTGAAGTATTTTATTATTTTAATTTTATTTAAAAGGAGAACAATTTAATGAACAAGAAAAAGTTTGATTGGTATAGTATGAGTCAACGCTTTTCTATAAGAAAATATCACTTTGGTGCAGCTAGTGTTGTACTAGGTACTTTATTATCTTTAGGAATAGCGTCTTCTGATGCTTCTGCAAACAATGCAGAAGTAGAAGCAGAGGTTGATACTTCTAATTCTGTTGGTGGAAATGAAGAAATAACGTCTCCAGTTAATGAAGAAGTTGTAAATACGAATAATACTTCTGCTGAAGAAGCTAAGTTATTAAGTAGAAAAGAATCTGTTATTAATAGTATTAGTGTATTAAAATATCTTTCAGCAGAACAAAAAGCAGAATTTGTAGCAAAAGCAGAACAAGCAACTTCTATAGATGAAGTTTTAGCTGTTCAATCAGATGCTAGAGCGGCAAATGTCAGACTACAATTAGCTGAAATGAGAGCTAATTCTTATGGTAATGAAAATACAAGATCTGCATTCCGTAAAGTTACAACAGATGTATATACTGCAGCGTTAGCTGAAATTAAAACATTATCTAATTTAAATGATATAGAGAAACGTTATTATACAGCTGAAATCACTAAATTGACTAAAGGTGTTATTAACCGAGATGCTCAAGTTCAAGAAATAATAGAAAAGGCTAGAAAACACAATGATTTAGTAGCTAATAATAGAGGAACTTCAGAAGATGATGCTATTGTTAATACTGTAAGTTCAAGTGAAGTTAGTACAGTTAGTGGGAACGTGCGCTTAACTTATGGAGGGGGAGCTACAGAAGATTCTAACGAATATCATGCACCATTAGAAGGAGTAGAGGTATTTGCTCAGTGGTATGAAAAAAATGGATTTGCCTCACCAATTTATAAAACTGTGTCTCAGGCAGATGGTTCATTTAGTATAGGGATGGCTGATTTTATAGGAGCTGATGGTAAACTTTATCAATTTGACGCTGATGCGGCACTACCAAAAGGGGAAAAATGGCGTATTTGGTCTAAAAATCCAGATACTAATAAGTATTCATTAATGTACTCTTCTGGAGAAGAACAAATTTCACCTGAAGGAATAGTTAAGGATACTACTGCTGGAATGAATCAAGATATAGCTAAAGGTCAGTTATTCAATGTAGAAGTTAGGTATGCACATAAGACATCTGATGTATGGCGTGAGAATGCAACTGATACACCAGCTCTAGTAGAAGGTAGTAATCGTGGAGGTAGCATTGAAGGTCAGGTATTCTGGAATAACAATGCACCAGCTGGTAATACTTTTTATGGAGATATTATTTCAAGAGAGAAAAAATACGATCAAGCATTAACAGGTAAATATGTTTATGCTTCTTATTTAAGTGATTGGGCAGTAGAAAAATTAAATTCTATGGACGCTTTAAATACATTTGTTGATGAAGCATCTACATGGTCACCAAAAGTAAACAATGATAAAACTTCAAATATTAGGGGTAAAGACTGGACTCGCTATAATGAGGAAAAATTACGCAAATATATCTTAGATGGTATTTCAAATGACGGGCGTAACAAATGGATAGCAGAAACAGTAAGAGCACAAGTGGACGCTTCAGGAAAATATATTATTCAATTTAATGGTACTTATGGATTTACTTGGAACAATCCTGGTTATACAGGTAGCCTATTGGGAACAAAAAAATCTGCTTTAGTATCTGAAGAAGATGTAGTTAATGCAGAAACTGGAGAAACCAAAAAAGGTACAGAATGGAATCATCAAGTAGCTCACAGTCCATCATATGGAAGTTGGGTAGGAGATGCAAGATATGGAAAAGGAGAATTAGCAAATGCTCCAAAGCATATTAACTGGGAATGGTTAATGGTAACTCCAGAAGAAATACCTGGAGTAGCTATGACTAATGGATTTTATGGAGATGTTCCTAAAGGTGTCAGTACAAGTCCTTGGGGACCACAAGGTTTAGTTAGTGGAACAAACTGGGGAGTTAAGGTAAATGACAGTTTAAATCCAATAGGTGGTGTTGAAACAAATGATAATGTATGGGATGTTTATTTTGGTGCTTTCAATGATGAATTAAAATTTGATATTTATAACTATGATTCATTTAGCAATTTTGCTAAGCCTGGAGACACTGCAAAAGCCTCAACAGGAGGGCTAACACCTGGAGTTGGAGGAAGCTATAAAGTAATTTGGAAAGATGAAAGTGGCAATGTAGTAGGAGAATCTGGTACGCTTAGTGTAAAGGCTGATGGGACATTAGAGGAATCATCATATATAACTCCAGCAGATCTTACAAAAACAACAACTTATTTTGCAGAATTATATCAACTTGGAGAAGATGGTAGTTTACCAGATTATCCAATGTTAAAAGATTCATTCACAGTGGTTTACCGTGAAGTTCCTGTTTATGAAGTAACGGAAGGAGAAGTAGGTACATCAACAACATCAAAAGCTCCAACATTTGACGTAGAGCATACAGACGAAGTTGAAACTAAAACTGTTCCAGACGGAGCTACATTTGCATTAGTTTCTGAAAATGGAGACGAAACAGTTGAAGGATTTACAATAGATTCAAAAACTGGAGTTATTACATGGGCTAATCCACAAAAAGATACAGAAGTTACAGTAGAAGTTACTTACAAAGATGGGACAACTGCAACTACAACAGCAAAATTTGTTATTAAAAAAGCAGATAATGAGAAATATGAGCCAGAATATCCAGAAACAAATGTAGTGCCAAAAACACCAGCAACATCGACACCGACAATAAAAGATGGAGAAGGAAACACGGTACCAGTACCAGAGGGAACTAAATTTAAAATAGATCCAAGTTTTGTGGCACCAGACGGATACACAGTAACAATAGATCCAGACACAGGAGTAGTAACAGTAACAGCTCCAGACTCACCAACTGGAACAACTGCAGAGACAGTTACAGTACCAGTTGTTGTAACTTATCCAGATTCAACTACAGATGCAGTTGATGCAGTCTTCAATCTTGATACAGATGGGGATAATACTCCAGATAAAGATGACACGGACGATGATAATGATGGAGTTTCAGATACAGAAGAAAAAGAAAAAGGAACAAATCCAAAAGATTCAAACTCTAAACCAACTGTAACAGATGCGGATAAATACGAACCAACAGCGAAACCTGAAGAAGTAGAAAAAGGTGGAGCAGTAGACTTAACAGACAACGTAAACCCAATAGTAGACGAAAACGGAAATCCAGTTAATGTAACAGTTAAAGACGTAACACCAGAAGGAACAATTGATACAAACACACCTGGAGATTACACAGGAAAAGTAGAAATAACATACCCAGACGGAAGTACAGAAACTGTTGATGTGCCTGTAAAAGTAGTAGACAGTACACCTGCTAAGAAAGATGCAGATAAGTATGAGCCAACAGCGAAACCTGAAGAAGTAGAAAAAGGTGGAGCAGTAGACTTAACAGACAACGTAAACCCAATAGTTGACGAAAACGGAAATCCAGTTAATGTAACAGTTAAAGACGTAACACCAGAAGGAACAATTGATACAAACACACCTGGAGATTACACAGGAAAAGTAGAAATAACATACCCAGACGGAAGTAAAGAAGTGATAGACGTGCCTGTAAAAGTAGTAGATAACACACCAGCGAAAACAGACGCAGATAAGTATGAGCCAACAGCGAAACCTGAAGAAGTAGAAAAAGGTGGAGCAGTAGACTTAACAGACAACGTAAACCCAATAGTAGACGAAAACGGAAATCCAGTTAATGTAACAGTTAAAGACGTAACACCAGAAGGAACAATTGATACAAACACACCTGGAGATTACACAGGAAAAGTAGAAGTAACATACCCAGACGGAAGTACAGAAACTGTTGATGTGCCTGTAAAAGTAGTAGACAATACACCGGCTAAGAAAGATGCAGATAAGTACGAGCCAACAGCGAAACCTGAAGAAGTAGAAAAAGGTGGAAAAGTAGACTTACCAGACAACGTAAACCCAATAGTAGACGAAAACGGAAATCCAGTAGAGATTAAAGTTAAAGACGTAACACCAGAAGGAAGTATAGATACAAACACACCTGGAGATTACACAGGAAAAGTAGAAATAACATACCCAGATGGAAGTACAGAAACTATTGACGTACCTGTAAAAGTAGTAGATAATACACCAACTATAACTCCAATTGAAGACAAAACAGTAGTAGAAAAACAACCAATAGATTCAATTAAAGTAGAAACTACTAATGTACCAACAAACGGAACAGTAGAAGTAAGTGAATTACCAGGAGGATTAACATATAATCCAAACACAGGAGAAATTACTGGAACACCAACAGTAACAGATTGGGGTAGAGATGAAGAAGAAAGAAACTACACAGTAAAAGTTGAAATCAAAGATGAAACTGGAAAAGTAGTAGCAACAGAAGACTTCGTAATTACAGTACAAAGAGATACAGATGGAGATAAAATTCCAGATGTAACAGATCCGGATGATGATAACGATGGATACACAGATGAAGAAGAAAAAGCAAAAGGAACAGATCCAAAAGATCCAAACTCTAAGCCGACAACACCTGTTGTGCCAGGAGGTAAAGATTCAGATGGAGGTCAATCACAAACTCCAGAAACTGATTCAGCAGATAACAAAGATTCAGAATCTAAAGTATCTAAGAAATTATCTAATACTGGAGAAACTACAACTACAAGTGTAGCTGGACTAGTATTATTAGCGATAGCAGGTCTACTAAGTAGAAGAAGAAAAGATAATAAATAATCTAAAAAAAAGACAAGACATAAAAATGTCTTGTCTTTTTTTTATGTTTTATTTGCGATTTTAAAGAAAAAGAACTTTATCATATATTAAAAATTGCAATCTATTATCATTATAAGTTTTGGAAATATTTATTTAAATTTGTTAATATACACTGATTTAGTTTATTAATTTATCGGGAAATATTTTGACATAAAAAAGTAATTGTGTTATTCTTATAAAAGGATTAAATATTATAGGGGGTAGTTTATTATGAGTGATACTATAAAGCCTTTTAGCAAATTGTATAGCTTAACTCGTAGGGCAGAAAAAGTAGGTATCTCTGATGAAGATGTATTAAAAGAAATTAAAATAGATAATATAGTACCTAACAAATATCAACCTCGTCACGAGTTTGATGATGACAAAATAATAGAATTAGCGGACTCTATATCTCAAAATGGACTATTACAATCTATAACTGTTCGTGAATTGGGAAATGGTCTTTATGAGCTTATTGCTGGAGAAAGAAGATTACGTGCTTTAAGGTATTTGAAATGGGAAAGTACAAAAGCTATTGTTAAAGAACTAACAGATGAACAAATGGCTACACTAGCTCTTATAGAAAATATTCAACGAGAGGAACTTACACCTATCGAAGAAGCTAATGCCTATCAACAATTGTTGGATATTAATAATATTACTCAAGAAGAATTAGCGAAATCACTTGGTAAAACTCAAGCAACGGTAGCGAATAAAATTAGATTGTTGAAATTGTGTCCTAAGGTAATTGATGCTATAAGCACGAAAAAAATTACTGAGCGTCATGGTAGAGCGATGGTAAAATTAGAGCCTGCTGTACAAGAGAATATTTTACGCCAAATCTTAACGCAAAATCTTAATGTTATACAAACAGAAGAGAAAATAAATAATTATTTGAATATAAAGAAAAATAATACTAAAAATGATTATAATAATTCAAACTATAATGCCCAAAAAGTTATTTCTAAATTTTTGAAAGAAATAGCAAAATTAGAGCAACGTTATGATATTCGTATAGATAAAGAAGAAGAGGAAGAAATGAGTAGCATAACTTTGAAAATAAAAGTACCAAGATATAAGGAGTAAGAAATTATGCAAATATTGGCTATATGTAATCAAAAAGGAGGAGTAGGAAAAACTACTACAGCTATTAATTTGGCTGCTTCTTTGGCAAGTCTTGATAAAAAAGTTTTGATTATAGATACTGATCCGCAAGCTAATGCTACGAGTGGAGTAGGAATTGATAAAAATGATGTGCAAAAATCAATATATGATGTTTTAGTAGATGAAGTAGATATTAATTTAGTAATAAAACAGACAGCGTATAAAAATCTTGATATAGTGCCATCTAGTATTGCCTTAGCAGGAGCAGAGGTAGAATTGGTGTCTGCAATAAGTAGAGAGCTTAGAATGAAGCAAGCTATATCGTCTATAACTGAGAAATATGATTTTATAATTATAGATTGTCCACCATCATTAGGTCTTATTACGCTGAATTCTTTAACGGCAGCTGATGGAGTTATAATACCTGTACAAACAGAATACTATGCGCTAGAGGGACTTAGTCAACTAATGAACACTTTTAATATCGTTAGAAAGCATCTAAATTCAACTTTAGATATATTTGGTGTTTTGCTTACTATGACTGATAGTAGAACTAATATTTCTAATCAAGTTGGAGAAGAAGTACGTAATCATTTCAAAGATAAAGTTTTTGATACGGTAATTTCTAGAACGGTTAGACTTAGTGAAGCGCCTAGTTTTGGTGAGCCTATTATTGAGTATGCTAAGTCATCAAAAGGTGCTAAACAATATTTAATGTTAGCGAAAGAGGTGATTAATCGTGGCTAAAGGCAAAGGGCTAGGCAAAGGACTAGGAGCAATATTTCAAACGGAAAATATATCGGTAAGTAATGATAATAATAGTGTTCAAAATATAAAACTTGAAGAAATAAAAAAAAATCCTTATCAACCTAGAACAATTTTTGATGATAGCAAAATATCAGAGTTAGCAGAGTCAATAGAAAAAAATGGATTATTACAGCCTATAATAGTGAAAAAGACTGTTTCTGGATATTATATAATTGCAGGAGAGCGTAGATATAGAGCTTTTGAGAAATTAGGTAAAAAAGAAATACCAGCTATTATAAAAGAATTTTCTGACGAAGAAATGATGATATTTGCTGTTTTGGAAAATTTACAACGTGAGGATCTTACTGCGCTAGAAGAAGCACAAAGTTACAAAAAATTAATGGATAGTACAGGATTGAAGCAAGAACAATTAGCTAGTCAATTAGGAAAAAGTAGGTCTTATGTAGCTAATAGTTTGCGACTTTTGAAATTGCCGCTAGAAATAAAGGAAAAACTTTCTGAAGGTATTGTTAGTGCAGGTCATGCTAGAACGTTATTGTCACTAAAAACAAAAAAAGAAATGTTGGAAGTTTGTAATAAGGTAATTGCAGATAAAATGTCGGTGCGTTCTTTGGAAGATTATGTTAATAGATTAAATACTCCTAAAAAGGCATCTACTAAAGAAAGAAAAGATATCTTTATAGAAGAACAAGAAATTAAGTTGAAAAAAGTATTAGGGACAATGGTAACTATAAAGCAGAATAAAAATAAAAAAGGAAAGATCGAAATATTATTCAATGATAATGAAGAATTTGATAGAATAATAAAGTTATTCGGTAAATAAAATGGTAAACATATTAGATTTTTTGAGAAACAAAGATTTATATCTTAATCTTCTTGATCGTTTTATAAAAATAATATTAATCATTGTTCTTGCTTACATAGCTGTAAAAATTAGTGTGAAAATACTAGATTATATAATGAGAACTAGTTTGAAAGCTAATAGTAAGTTAGGCATTCAATCTAGCGAAAAAAGAAGTGATACAATACATAAACTTATAAAAAGTGCTACTAAATATTTGATATATTTTATAGCTATTATACAGATATTATCAACGTTTGGGGTAAATACTGCTGGAATTTTGGCTAGTGCAGGATTAGTAAGTGTTGCGATTGGATTTGGAGCTCAAAGTTTGGTAAAAGATATAATTACAGGATTTTTTATTATTCTTGAAGGGCAATTTGATGTAGGTGATTATGTCAAAATCAATAATCAAGCTGCATTTATTGCAGAAGGGAAAATCTTGGCTTTAGGTCTTAGGTCAACGAAAATTCTATCAAATGGTGGCGAAGTATATTTTGTACCTAATAGTAGTATAAATCAGGTAATTAATTATTCGCAAAATTATAATTTAGTAACTATTAGAAGCAACATCAAAATAAAGGGAACTGTACAAGAATTAGAAGTGTCTTTAGGTAACTTTTTGGACAAGTTTAATAATAACGAAGAGTATAAAAAATATTTCTACAAGAAAGAAAAATTAAAATTAAATTCTTTGATTGATATTGAAGAGAATATAGCTAGTTTTGAGATTATTGTTAAAGCTAAATTGGGTAAAAAGAATATTTTAGAAAATGTTATAAAAAAAGAGCTATATTCAGAATTTACAAATGAAATAATCTCTGTTAAGTAAAGGAGTGATTTTTATGGAATATGATTTGGGAAATATAGTAAAAATGAAAAAACCTCACCCTTGTGGGACTAATAAATGGAAAATTACACGTATGGGTGCTGATATAAAAATAAAATGCTTGAAGTGTGATAACAATATAATGATGCCAAGAAGAGAATTTAATAAAAAGCTAAAAAAAGTTTTAGAGAAATAATATAACTATTGAAAATTAATTTCTATTGTTTGAATTATAGGTAACATCAAAAATATGAAAAATTATTTGTAATACAACTAAATAATTGCTGTATATCAACCAAATAAGATTGCATAAAATATGTATAAATGTTATACTATATAATAAGGAGGATATGATATGGAGAAGTTGTTTTCAACTATACATATTTTTGAAGGTATATCTGAAAAATCAAAAGAAGCGTTAAGAAATATAAAGAAGAGAGAAGCTAGCTATTCGTCTAATGATTTAGTCATTAGTGCGGGAGAAGATATAAAAGAAATTTGTATAATATTAGAAGGAGTTCTGCGTTGTACAGAATTTACAAATGTAGGAAAGCCTGTTAATTCATCTTATTATGGTCCAGGAGTTTCATTCCCGTTTTATATGTTATATGGAGGAGAGAGTGTTTACTCTTTTGATACATATGCTATTAGAAAAACTAAAGTTGTTTGGCTGGCATGGGATGATATAAAGCAGATTATAGAAGAAGACATAAATTTTATGAGAAATGTTATGATATATATCGCAGAATTTACTTGCTATAATCAAAGAGTACTTCGAGCATTGCAGTATCGTCGTGTTAGAGATAGACTAGTTTATTGGCTAGTTAATATTAATAATCCTAGCATTACTATTAACATTCCTATTTCGCAAGAAGTTATCGCAGATATATTACACGTTAATAGGAGTACGCTCAATAGAGAACTTAATATTTTACGTGATGCAGGTGCAATAGCCATTGCTAACAAGCGAATAGATGTTCTAGATTTTCAATATTTAAAAAACTTATTGTAGAAATGTACGAAGAAACTGCTTATAAGCTATAATATTATAGTTTATAAGTAGTTTCTTATTTTTTGTTACTAAAGAAATTTATATCGTCTTTAAGTTTTTGAATTATATATTTTTTAGTGTTTTCATCTAAAGATAAGAAATTATCATAAGTTTCGTTATCTATAAAATTTTTAATTTCTATATTATTATAAGTAGAACTTACATCGTTATTTGAATTTTCTCTACTAAAGAAAGTTACTATACTACTAGTTAAAAGTCCCATAATACCTATTCCCAAAATCATTAAGATGCTAGCTATTGCACGGCCTATTTGTGTTTCTGGCGAGATATCCCCATATCCGACAGTAGTTGTAGTAACGATACTCCACCATAAAGCATCTTCGTATTTGGGAATGGTAGGTTCTACTAACGTTATTAAAAGGCTAGATATTGACAAAATCACTACTAGCCAAGCTAATAGATAAGCGAGGTTATTTTCCTTTAATATTTTTATAAGTTTATTATTTTTTAAAGATGTTCTTTTTTTATCGCTTAACAAGAAGAATAAGCGATAAAGAGCTAATAATTTGAAGCCTTGAGAAAATGGTAATATAGCAAGAGCATCAATAGGATGTGACAAAATAAATTTTATTTTATTATCACTTTTCCAAATACGGTAAATATAGTCTATAAGGAATAATACTAAAATAATATTATTAATAAGAGAGTTGTTATTATGTAAGTTGCCGGCAAATATTAATGCTATTATACATAATGTTATCAAATAAATTTTATTTATATTACTTCTTATCCAATTTTTCATAATAATCTCCTAGCTAATTTGTAATTATTATAACTGTATATCGGAAAAATTGCTACTAAATATTGATATTTCTTAGAAAAGATTGTTAGTTTACAAAGATAATATAAAGTTAAGTGTACAATTGATTACAATTATTTTATGTGTTATAAATATAATAGATATAAATATTTTATTTAATATATATGTTGGAAATTAATTGGGAGATACATATAATGGTTAAATTTTTAAAACACTATATAATTATAAATATACTTTCAATTATAGTTGAAATAGTACATTATAGTATATTTAAAAGGGAATTAAAGTTGTTAGAAGTATTTTTACATATATTAATAGTTATTACAATCTATATTACTTTTTATTTAGTATTTAATAAGTATAGAATGATAATAAACTCAAAAAAAGATAATTAATTTTTATAATGAAATAATATTTTTTTCATATAAGTTATATAGTTACATAACTTCATAATAGTAAGCTTTTGTGATATAATGTTCTAGTATGAATTTTTAAGAATTAGTTAAGTAAGGAGATATAATTATGGCATTAACAGCAGGAATAGTAGGATTACCTAACGTAGGAAAGAGTACATTATTTAATGCAATAACAAAAGCAGGAGCGTTGGCAGCTAATTATCCGTTTGCTACGATAGATCCAAATGTAGGAATAGTAGAAGTTCCGGATTATAGATTAGAAAAACTAACGGAGTTGGTAACTCCTAAGAAGACAGTGCCTACTTCATTTGAATTTACTGATATCGCAGGTATAGTAAAAGGTGCATCAAAAGGAGAAGGATTAGGTAATAAATTTTTGAGTCATATAAGAGAAGTTGATGCAATTTGTCAAGTAGTACGTTGTTTCGAAGATGAAAATATTACGCACGTTGCAGGGGGAGTAGCTCCTATATATGATATAGAGGTAATTAATCTAGAATTAATTTTGGCTGATTTAGAGAGTGTAGAAAAACGCATAGGAAGAGTAGAGAAACAAGCTAAGCAAAAAGATAAAGATGCTCTTGCAGAATTCGAAGTATTGACTAAGGTTAGAGATATTCTAAAAGAAGAAAAACCTGCGCGTCTTTTGGAACTAGATAAAGAAGAGCAAAAAATTGCAAGGAATATGCATTTATTAACAATGAAACCTATGTTGTATGTTGCTAATGTAAGTGAAGATGACCTTTTGGATATTGATAATAATGAATTAGTATCTAAAGTTAAACAATTTGCCGAAACAGAAGGTAGTGATGTTATTGTTATTTGTGCGAAGATTGAAGAAGAAATGGCATCTTTAGAGGATGACGAAAAAGAAATGTTCTTGGAAGAATTAGGGATAGAAGAAAGTGGACTAGATAAGTTGATTAAAGCTAGTTACAATCTTTTAGGTTTAGCTACATACTTTACTGCAGGGGTACAGGAAGTTCGTGCATGGACATTTAGAAAAGGTATGTTGGCTCCAGAGTGTGCTGGTATTATTCACTCAGATTTTGAACGTGGTTTTATTCGTGCAGAAACTGTTAGCTACGACGATTTGTTGGAATATGGTAGTATGACTAAAGCCAAAGAAGCTGGTAAAGTTCGTTTGGAAGGGAAAGAATACGAAGTTAAAGATGGGGACATTATGTTATTTAGATTTAATGTCTAATACAAATTTTTAAATAGTAAAGCTCAAGGGTTTATACTCTTGAGCTTTATATTATAATATTTCCGTATTTTATACTTTTTTATTGACGGTCAAAATCTTTTGAGATATAATTATATGAAATTTTATTTTAGTAAGGAAGAAGAAAATGTTAGAATTACGCAATATTACAAAAGAATATGTTTTAGGCGGCAATAAATCAACAGCTCTAGATGATGTAAGTATTAGATTTCGTGAAGTGGAATTTGTTTCTATATTAGGGGCTAGTGGTAGTGGAAAGACTACTATGTTGAACATTATAGGAGGTTTAGATAAATACACTTCTGGAGATCTTATTATAGATGGATGTTCTACTAAACAATTCAAGGATAAAGATTGGGATAGTTACAGAAATGGAACTATTGGCTTTGTCTTTCAAAGTTATAACTTGATAAGTCATTTGTCAGTTTTGGATAATGTGAAATTAGCGTTATCTATTTCTGGTTTTAGTTCATCAGAAAGTACAGCAAAAGCGAAGAAGTCATTAGAAGAAGTAGGATTAGGAGAGCATATTTATAAAAAACCTAGTCAATTATCAGGTGGACAAATGCAACGTGTAGCTATAGCAAGAGCACTAGTTACTGATCCGAAAGTTATTTTAGCTGATGAACCTACGGGAGCTTTGGACAGTAAAACGAGTGTTCAAATTATGGAACTAATAAAAAGAATTAGTAAAGATAAATTAGTAATTATGGTTACACACAATCCAGAGCTTGCAGAAAAATATAGTGATAGAATAGTAAGAGTGTCCGATGGGAAAATTCAGGAAGATACAAACCCTTATAGCGATAGTGAAAATAATAAAGAAGGAACGCCTAATTTTCCGAAAACTTCTATGAAACTTAGTGATTCTATAAAATCTAGTACAAAAAATTTATTTACGAAGAAAGTAAGAACACTGTTGACTACTTTAGCGGGAAGTATCGGAATAATAAGTATAGCTTTGGTGTTATCTATTTCTGCAGGAATGAAAGGTTATATTGATAAACTAGAAAATGAAAATATGGCGAGTATGCCGATAACTATAAGTTCGCAACAGATGAATTTTCAAATTGTACTATCTGATACAGAAGTAGATAATAGCACGACTATTAAAGCGGGTAATAGGAATGAAATTCATAAAAATATATATACAGAAGATGTTCTAGGTAACGGTGAAACATTTCTAAAATATTTAGAAAATAATGCGAAAGATTATTATAAAAATATTGAATATACTAATGAATACAAATTAAAAGCACTAGTTAAAAATTCTAGTGGATCAGTTCAAGAATTCAAAACAGAAGGTGCATCTTTTGGAGGAGATAATAATTTTTCTAAGCTATCTGAGGACGAAAATGTTCTTTTAAATCAGTATGATGTAGTAGCAAAAACAACGGATAATTTTGTATATCCAACTAAAGCAGAAGAAATGATACTTTATATAGGCAAAGATAATTCTATTGATAAGAATATTCTAAAAGCACTAGGATATGATGAAAATAGTAAATTAGATTACAAAGACTTACTAGGCAAAGAATTTAGTATTTTGAGTAATGATAATTATTATACTGAAAGAAGTGGAATATACACATTATCAGAGTTGAATGAGTCTAGCTATGATTCGGGTGAAAAAGCCAAAATAGTTGCAATAGTAAAACCTAAAGAAAGTACATACGAAAGTAGTGGTTCTGTTCTTGGGTATACACAAACTTTAGAAAATGTTATGTTAGAAAAAGAGAAAAATTCTAAGATAGTAGAAGCACAAAAAGCGGATAGTACGAAGAATGTTATAACTAATGAACCTATATCAGAAACAATTTATGAACAAATTATAGGGCAATTAGGTGGAAGTACAAAACCTAGTCAAGTATCTATTTATCCTAAATCGTTTGAGGATAGAGAAAATATCGTAAAAACTATAGAAGATTACAACAAAAAGATAAATGAAAAATATGGCTCAAGTAGTTCAGAAGCTAGCAAATACAATATAAGCTACACTGACTTAGCTAAGATGATGACAGAAATGATGAATCAAATGATAAATACAGTTACTATTATTTTAACTGCATTTGCGGCTATATCGTTAGTGGTGTCATCTGTTATGATAGGTATTTTAACTTATGTATCTGTGGTTGAAAGAACTAAAGAAATAGGTATTTTAAGGGCTATTGGAGCTAGAAAAAAAGATATTACAAGAATATTCAATGTAGAAGCTGGTCTTGTTGGACTATCTTCAGGAATCTTTGGAGTAGTGGTAGCTATGTTATTATCTATTCCTATTAGTAATATAGTATCTAATGCAATAAAAGCAGAAGGATTTAAAGCTAGTTTATCTATTCAAAATTCTACGTTGTTAATATTGCTGAGTTTACTATTAACTCTTATTGCTAGTATTATACCTGCTAGAATAGCGGCTAAGAAAAATCCTGTAGAAGCATTAAGAACAGAATAGAATTTTTATATATTTTAAAGGCGGTGTTAACCGTCTTTTTTATTTAATATAATTTAATTTTCGTACTATAATTTACAAAAAATAATATTTTTATTGTAATAATTAATATAAAATTATTGTAAATATGTTGCTATAAACAATGTGTATTATTTTGCGTTACTCTTATTATAGTTAAATTATAAATAAATTTTTGATATTATAATATATTTATTAATAATAGTATTGTAACTATTAAATTTTTGTGATAGAATGAAAGCGTAATTATAAAATATAAAAAAGGAGGAACAGTTATGGATAATCAAGCTAGTACAAGAAAGCCTTGGAGTTTTTATATGTGTTCTTTGACTTTTTCATTTGAAAGAGCAGCTTATTATTCTTCAAAGTGGCTTGTTGTTGCGTTTTTAACAGCTGCTTTAGTAAATGGAGGTTTAGGTATTGATAAAGGGGAAGCAGGAGTTATGCAAAGTTTATTCGTTGCAGCAACTTATGCAGCACCAGTAGTTATGTCATTTATAGCGGATAGATATATAGGAGCTAGATATTTAATACCTGTAGGATTATTGCTTATGGCAATTGGATATGCATATCAAGGGTATGTTGGAACTAAAGCATCGTTATGGGTTATGATAGCATTAGTAGGGATAGGTACAGGATTGTTTAAAGCAAATCTTTCTTCTTTGACAGGTACTTTGTTCAAAACTTCTGGAGAGAAAGACTCTGCGTTTTCAACACAATATTCTTTTGTTAATGTAGGTTCATTTGTTGGAACTACTGCAGTTGGTATTTTGTATGTTTCTTTAGCTACATCAGAACAAAGTGGATATTTACAATGCTTTAAGCTTGCGGGGCTTCTTTGTTTATTGGGAGCTATATGGTTTGTTTTAGGATATAAGTCTTTAGGAGAAGCAGGAAAAATACCATTCAAAGCAGGAGAAGAAAAAGTAGAAAAAGTTGTGGAAGAGAAAAGACCTTTAGCAGACTATGAAAAACGTCGAGTTGCATCAATTTTCTTAATTTCAGCATTCTCTATTATTTTCTGGTTATTCTGGTACTTAACTTATCTTGCTGTTTATGACTATGCGCCAAAATATGTAAACTTTAACATAGGTGATTTTGAAATTCCTACAGCATGGTTTGATTCAGAAAATGCATTATTATGTATAGTGTTAGGACCTATTTTGGGTGCATTATGGCTACGTTTATCAAAACGACCAAAAGGAGATTTGAGTTTATACAAAAAATTAGGTATAGGTCTGTTCTTATTAGGAGCATCATTCTTAATGCTTATAGGAGCTGAATTCCAAAGAGGTATTGGTTCTGCTGAAACGAATAAGGCAAGTTTAATGTGGATAGTAATGTTTGGAGTTCTATTAAGTTTAGGAGAAATGGTATTCTCTCCATTAGGAAATGCTTTTGTTTCTAAATATTCACCGAAACATTTATTATCTACTATGATGTCAGTTTGGGTAGCAGCAACATTCTTTGCTACATTATCTTACGGATATGTATATAAAGCTATTTCTGAATTAGACTTTATGTACGCATACTCATTAATAACTGTAGTACTATGTCTATTAGGTGTGTTATTGTTTGTGTTCGATAAAAAATTAGCATCATTGGTTGAGTTGCGAGAAGATGAGACTCTAGTGGACTAATGCAAAAAAAATATCTTAAGAGAGTTATATAATTCTTTTAAGGTATTTTTATTGTAAATAAATTTGTAACCGTTATAATTGTGTGATATAATGAAGTAAAGATTATTAAACTTAATTTAATGGAAAATTTTTGAAAATTTTTATTATAGTTATAGTCAAAATTAAAGTAGTAAATATTTATTAAAATATTTATTATGATTTTATATTAATAAAATTACTAAGGAGGGTAAAGTTATGGTGTTAAGGACGTTATATCCTGAGATAGAGGAAAATTTTAGTAAAAAACTAAAAGTTGATAATGTTCATGATATTTATTATGAAGAAAGTGGTAATTCTAATGGAGTACCTGTAATATTTTTACATGGTGGACCTGGATGTGGAACTTCGCCTACGTGTAGGAGATATTTTGATCCGGATTTCTATCGTATTATAGTATTTGATCAAAGGGATAGTGGAAAATCTACTCCACATGCGTGCTTAGAAAATAACGATACTTGGAGTATTGTAGAAGATATTGAGAAAATACGTAAAGATCTAGGAATAGATAGATGGTTGGTATTTGGAGGAAGTTGGGGATCTACATTAGCTATGTGTTACGCTATTAAGTATCCAGAGAGAGTTTTAGGTCTAGTTCTTCGTGGAATATTCTTGGGACGTAGAGAAGATATTGAGTGGATATATGAAATAGGTGGAGCTAGTAATATTCAACCGGCTGCTTTTGAGAGATATATTAGTATAATTCCAGAAGATGAAAGGAATAATATTATAGCTAGTTATTACAAAAAACTTACTAGTGATGACTATGAAGTTCGCAAGCAAGCAGCTAAAGAATGGAGTATGTGGGAAGGTAGCTTAGTTACATTATTACCTGATCCTAATTTAGAGGATAGTTTTGGTAATATTGATTTTGCGATTTCTATGGCAACAATTGAATGTCATTTTTGGATGAATAATATGTTTTGGGAAGGTGATAATTTTATACTAGATAATTGTCATAAATTTAAAGATATCCCAACTGTAATTGTTCATGGTAGATATGACATAGATTGTAGAGTTATCGGAGCACATTTGCTACATAAAAAATTAAACAAATCAGAATTGAATATAGTAGAAGATGCCGGACATTCTTCTGGAGAGCCAGGAATAATTAGTGCTTTGGTTACAGCTACAGATAAGTTTAGAGAAATTTTAGGATAAAGAGGACGTATTATGAGTATAGCAAAAAATTTAGAAAATTTAAGAGCGTTGATGGAAGGTGATAATATTGATATTTATATGATTCCTACTGCTGATTTTCATAACAGTGAATATGTAGGAGAACATTTTAAAGCTAGAGCTTTTATAAGTGGTTTTACAGGGTCTGCTGGGACAGTTTTAGTTACTAAAGATTACGCAGGTCTATGGACTGATGGAAGATACTTCTTGCAAGCAGAAAAACAACTTGCTGGTACAGAAATAGAATTGCAAAGAATGTTTGATCCAGGCGTACCTACTATTGAAGAATATATTGTCGATAATATAAAAGAAAATGGTGTGTTAGGGTTTGATGGTCGTGTAGTAACTTTTGGTCAAGGTAAAAATTTAGCTACTAGACTAAAAAATAAAAATGCAACTATAAAATATGATGTAGATTTAATTGATGAAATTTGGGAAGATAGACCTGCTCTTTCTAAAAATAAAGCATTTGCTTTGGATTTAAGTCAAGCAGGGGAAAGTGTAGAAGACAAATTAGCAAGAGTTCGTAAAGAAATGAATAATGTAGGGGCTAATGCTCATATTATCACTAGTCTAGATGATATTGGATGGCTACTTAATATTAGAGGAATGGATGTTGATTTCTTCCCGTTACTTTTGAGTTATGCGATAGTATATGAGAATAAAGTAGATTTCTATGTAGATGAAACGAAGTTAGCCGATACTATAAAGACAGATTTAGCTAAAAATAACGTTAATTTAAAACCATATAACAATATATATGAAGATGTGAAAGAATTCTCTTATTCTGATGTAGTGCTAGTAGATCCAACATTGTTGAATTACGCTTTATTTAATAATATTCCGAAAGAAACTACTTTAGTAGAAAAAAGAAATCCTACTATATTGATGAAAGCTATGAAAAATAATGTAGAGATTGATAATATAATAAAAGCTCATATAAAAGATGGAGTGGCACATACTAAGTTTATTTATTGGTTAAAACAACTTGTAAAAAATGGGGTTAGTGATAAAGAAACAGAATTATCTGCTTCTGATAAATTGGTAGAATTTAGGAAAGCACAAGGTAATTTTATTTGCCCAAGTTTTGATCCTATTTGTGGACATGGAGCTAATGGAGCAATAGTTCACTACTCATCATCAGAAGAAACTAACGTTCCGTTGACTACAGGCACATTCTTCTTAACTGATACTGGGGCTAACTTCCTAGAAGGATCTACAGATATAACTAGAACAACTGCTATGGGAGAAGTTGGCGTAGAATTAAAACGTGATTATACTAGAGTATTACAAGGGAATTTGAGATTATCAAGACTTAAATTCAAAGAAGGTATTTCTGGAGCTAATATTGACTTATTTGCAAGAAGCGGTCTTTGGGATAATTATCAAGACTTTAATCACGGAACAGGGCATGGAGTAGGATATTTAGGTAATATCCACGAAGGACCTGCAGGAATACATTGGAACGTAGTTCGTGCAGCAGAACCATTCAAAGAAGGTATGGTAATTACTAATGAACCTGGACTTTATGTTGCTGGCTCTCACGGTATAAGATTAGAGAATGAACTAGTAGTTAGAAAAACTGTAAAAAACGAATATGGACAATTTTATGAGTTTGAAGTTATTACGTATGTACCTTTTGATTTAGAAGCTATTGATGTTGATATTATGACCGATGTTGATAAATACGAACTAAATAATTATCATAAAAAAGTGTATGAAGTAATAGCTCCTCACTTAACTGACGAAGAGAGAGTTTGGCTAAAAGAAGCTACTAGAGAGATTTAATAAAAAACTTGAGTATCTTTAATGATACTCAAGTTTTTTATTATTTTTTGCTTACTGTAAGTCCTGTAAATCCTGCTAATAATGTTAACAATAAACTTCCGTAGCAGAATATTGCGTAAGGTAAGTATGAAAATACAGGAACGCCTAATGCGTGAGAAATAAATACTCCGCAGACACTCCAAGGAACTAACGGATTAATAACTGTTCCTGCATCTTCCAACGTTCGTGATAAATTTTTCTTAGGAAGATCTAATTTATCATAAACAGGTTTGAAAGTTCTACCAGTTAATAAGATAGATAAGTATTGTTCTCCTACTATAAAGTTAATTCCTACTGCTGTTAGTGCAACGGTAGCAGTTGCAGAAGCGGCAGAAGTTAAAATTTTAGCGAGAGTATCTAAAATAGTAGATACAATACCTAAAGAAAACAAAAGTCCACCTAAACTAAGTGCCAAAATTACAACTGATAGCGTGAAGAACATACTAGAAATACCTCCACGTTGAATAAGACTAGCAACACTTTCTGGAACAGTTTCAAGAGCAAATCCTTTGAAGAAAAATGTTGAAATATCTTCTAAATTGTAATTAGAGTGGATAGAAGTAATGATAAGTGATACTCCTGTTGTAGCTATAATTGATATAACTGCAGGTATTTTTAATATTGCTAGTGCGACTAACACAACAAATGGTATTACTGCATACCAATGAACTATCCCTGTTGATAAAATATCTTGTTTGAACAATGCTATATTATCTAAATTAGAAATTTTTATGTTCAGTGATAATACGTAGTAAAATATAGCTGAGATAACGAATACTGGGATAGTAGTTCGCATCATATTACGAATGTGTTCAAATAAGTCTATACCTACAATACTGGCAGAAATACTAGTAGTATCTGATAGAGGGGACATTTTATCTCCGAAGAATGCTCCAGAAACAATAGCTCCGGCAGTTATAGCTAAATTGGCATCAAATGCTTGAGCTATACCTATAATAGCAACTCCTAATGTAGCAACTGTTGTCAAACTACTACCGATAGAAATACCGATAACTGCAGTTATAATAAATGCAGACAGATAGAAAGTCTTAGCAGACATAATTGATAGTCCATAATACATTAGAGTTGGGATTGCTCCGCTCATCATAAGAGCTGTAATCAAAACGCCTATAAAGAAGAATAAATATATTGCTCCCATACTCGAACCTACAGCATATGTCATGCTATCCTGCATATCTTTGTATTTAACTTTTCTAATTAGTCCGTATATTAATAACACTGTTAATGCGGTTATAATAGGTATATGAGGAGTTATATTTGGTATAAATATAATCATTGTACCTAGAATACCTAAGACTAATAAAGCTACTAAAGAAGCCTCTAGTAAAGAGGGTTTTCTAAGTGACTTAAATTCTAACATAAAGTTTACCTCCTTAAAGTATTAAAATTGTTGATATTATATCATAAAAGTTAGAAAATTACAATAAATTATTAGAAAATTTCTAGATTATATATAATCAAAATTAATGCTAAGTTATTAATAATAAAAATAACAAAACCTCATTAGTTATATTTATATAACTTTTGAGGTTATTTATATTAATATTTAGTTTTTTTGTAAACTAAAAGATGCTCTACCTTGAATGCTTCACTATAATTTTTGTCAGCATATTCTTGTATAAATTTATCACATTTTTCATTGTTTATAAAATAGTTACTTATTACTATATACTCAGGCTTAGATTCTTCTATTTCTTCTTTGAAGTTATCAAAATAAATTTCTTCATTTATAGAAGGTATAAAGAAGTATTTAGTTGACGCCATTCTTTCTGCTTGAAGGTATATTGTACCAGATAATCTATGTACATATATTTTTGTTTCAGAATTTGTATTATTTTTTATATATTCACTAGCTTGCGCAAACGTATTATCAATATTATCTCTATCTAACAAACTTCTGGTAAAATTCTCAACTCCAGATAAATAAAGTACGACTGTGGTAATAGCTATTAAAATGAAATTTTTAATATTTATTTTTATTTTTGTAAATATATAGTTGAATACTGTTGCTACATAAGGAATTAATAAAGGTATTAAAACTATTATGTAGTGATAGTAATCTCTTTTTGATAAAAATGCCATATATGTAGCGAAAATAAAAAGTAAATTATATGTAATAAGTTTTCTGTCTATCTTTAGTAATATGTTAGCTACTGCCACTACTAAAATTATATTCATTTCTTTGAACAATTTTAAAAGCCATATTGATAAATTAAATATCCCAGCGCCAGAGCCGCCTGCATATGTGAAGTTCACATAAAATGCTTGATATAGCATATCGTATAGTATATTGTTTTTTATTAAATATATCGTTGTAGGTATTAATACTATGCACACTCCTATAAAGAAGTACAATATATAATTTAATAATAATCTATAGTTTTTATTTTTTAAATAAATTATAAAAATTATAATTGTAAAAAATACCCATATAGATATCATATTTGCTCTTGTAAAAAATACTATAAAAAATGATATCCCTAATAAAATTATATTAATTTTTGAAAGTTGATCGTTTAAGAAATAATTTAAGTAAATATATAAAGACATTGTTATAAAAGGTAAAGCCAGCGTTTCTACATTCAATCCTAATTCTGAAATATATATGTAGTTTAGAAATATTATAGATGTACTAAATAGTATTGATAAACTATTATTTGTAAATAATTTTATTATTTTTAAAGAAAAATAAATAAAAACAAAAATAAATATTGAAAATACTAGTTTTATACCTGTTTCTTTCATTAACGCATACCCAACGTAGTGTGCTAAAAATATAAATATTCCTTTATGATCAAACAAATCTTTGTAAGGTAGTTCGCCCTTTGTCATAGCATATCCAAAATATTCAAATATAGGAGTATCTCCCATAGGTAAGCTATTAAATATTGATACTGGTAATATAAAATAATAAAAAGTACTAAATATTATTGATACAAAAATTAAAGTGATTCTTTTGTTAAAATTAAACAATAAAATTCCCCTTTCCTAAGTAATAATCTGAAATGATTATATAATATTTGTGTATATTATTCAATTATATATTAAAAATATATTTTTGTTGTTTACGAATTTAAAGTAATAAGGCAATTTGGTAATTGATAGTTATTATCTTTATAATTGTAATATATTATATTACTTTTTGTTAATTAGTTTTGTTATAATATTAGTTAGGAGGAGTGTATTATGAGAAATATTAAAAGAAATTTATTAATAATTATACCTTTATTTTTGTTATTAACTATGAGTATTTTTTATTTTAGTTTTTATTATTTATAAAGATAAAGTAATTGATGATAAAAATAATATTAAAGTTGCACAAATTGTTGCTAATGGAGATATTCTTTATCATGATGTATTATATTGGAGTGCTAGGGAGAATAATGGAAATTATAATTTTGATCCTTATTTTGAATATGTTAAAGATAGAATTTCAGGAGCAGATTTGGCGATAGGAGATTATGAGGGAACTATAAGTGATAGACATAGTCTAAGTGGTTATCCTCTGTTTAATGCTCCTAAAGAAGCTGCACAATCTATGAAAAACATAGGTTATGATGTTGTTGATTTAGCTCATAATCATATTTTGGATACAGGATTGTATGGACTTCAAAATACGTATAAACAATTCAACGATTTGGGATTAACACCAATAGGAGTGTATGTTGATAATAGTCGTGAAGAGTCTGATATAGTTGTAAAAGAAGTTAATGGAATAAAAATAGCTTTTCTAGCCTATGCTTATGGGTTTAATGGTTTAGAGATTAATATTAGCCAGGAGCAGTATAATTATTATATGTAAGATTTGAATGAAGAAAAAATGAAAAAAGAAATAGAAACTGCAGAAAAAATAGCAGATGTTACTGTAATTATGCCTCAGATGGGAGTAGAGTATAGTATTTATCCTACTGATGAACAAAAAGAATTGTATAGAAAAATGATTGATTGGGGAGCAGATGTAGTGTTAGGTGGACATCCTCACGTAGTACAACCTGCAGAAATAGTAGAAAAAGACGGAGATAAAAAATTAATCATTTATTCTATGGGAAATTTTATTTCTAATCAGACTTATGAGATGATGTCCGATGTTGCTAATAGAAAGTGGACGGAGCGAGGTGTTCTTATGGATATAACTTTTGAAAAAGATGGAGATAAAACTATTATTAAAAAAGTCAAATCTCATCCTACTATGGTTATTGCTAAAACTAATGGAAATTATTATAAGGGATATCCTCTTTTTGACTATCGAGTTATTGTAATAGAGGATTTCTTGGCTGGTGGTAAGTATTATGGAGTTTATAGTGATGATATTCAGCCCAAAATAGAACGTGCTTATGAAGAAATGAATGATCATGTACGCCTTGTTTGGGATTAATATTATCTGTTAATAGAAGTTTTTTTGTATTTCTATAAATTGTTAAATTGTCGTAAAAGGTAATTATTTTTCAGAATTTGCTCTATATAATGAATCTAGTATATAATTAAGAATATTTTTATAATTATTTACGTATTTATAGAAATTAAATTGTTAATAGATAATATGATTGAATAATACTAAATTAGTATTTAGTAATGATATGGTTATAATGAGAATTTATATATTTTTTGTAATTTTAATTTACAATTACACGCAGCGAGAAACTTTTGTTACTACAAAAAAATTAAATTTTCTATTATGCAATTTGTTGGAAGCTATTGACAAATAATGTAGAAAGTGATACTTTTAGATGAATATATTTTATGATGAAAATTTTAGGAGGTAATTGTTTTGTTTTCAAAAAATAATTTGAAATTACGCATAGAAAAAAATGCTGTTCGTAAAAACAAGTACAAAATTAAAAAATTGAGTATTGGAGTTGCTTCATTTATAGCTGGGGCATTTCTCGCTTTTGGGGTGTCTAGTGATGCTCAAGCTGCTGACACTACAGAATCAGTGTTAGTAGCAATCGATAATGTAGAGGTTAACGCTAAAGAAGAAGATAACACTAAATTAGAATATGTAGTTACTGATGAAAATGCTAGCGTTAATTCTGTTGAATTAACAACTAATAATACACTTTCTGCTTCGACTGTAACTGAAGAAACTGCAAAAGAAGAAGTTAGTCATAGAGCTGCTAATAACGTAAATGTTAGTGATATAATTGATAATAAAACACAAAGTAGTGATGTTACATTAGTACACGGTGATAATGATATTCGTAATGTAACTGCTATATTGCCAGTTAATGCAGGGGACGAGATTACTGTAGAAGTACCTCATATTTTTAGTGCTTCGTCAGACAAAAGTTTAGATGCTACTATTTCTACATCAGTGGAAGCTGTTGCTGATCCAGGATATGTTACTAACAAAGCTAATCAAAATACTACATTTACATATAGATTTAACAGTACTGCATCAGTTGCTTTCAATATTAAATTGACACCAACTGTTTCGGACTGGTCATTCCTGGAAGAAGGTAGTACTTACACAGTTACTCTTAAGAAAAATGGTGTTAAACTAAAAGATTTAACTTATAAAATCGGAAAACCTGCGGAAATTGAAAATATTAATATTTCGTTTGACCAAAATCAAACTGCTAGTAAAGGATTAGTAAAAGACCAAAAATACAGTGTTGGTATTAATTTAGATAACAATGGACAAGCAGATGGTGATAATTTTGAAGGTACTGTAACACTAAATGTTCCTAAAGGATTTGTTGCGGATACAACTAGTATAGGATATGCATACGGACTTACTGGATCGAATTTAGTAGGAGATACAACTGCTGATTTTAACACTTTAGCTTCAGGAAATGGTATAAAAATATCTCAAGCAGGAGGAGCGGGAACACCTGTTACTATTACATTTAATAGTGGGAAAGCTAATTTAAAAAATGGCTCGCTACTTTTATTCGGAAGTTATACAGAAGATATTAATGCTAGTGAAAATAATTTTAGTGCTACTGTAAATTATCGCTCTATAAATAGTGCTACTGGGGAAATAGCCAAAAATCAAAGTCAACAAACTAGTGGTACTAAAAATGTAGGTATCGGTGTAACAAATAATGAACAAAATAGCCTAAAAGTAGAATTTAAAGCTAAAGATGGAGATATTTATACTGATAATGGTAAAGCTGATGGAAATCATCAGTCAGATGATACAGCACTAGATTACAGTAATGGACGATCAATCGAAGTATTTAACGATGGAAATACTGCTCAAACTAATGTTAAT
Source organism: Gemelliphila sp. 1F1 (assembly GCF_056897515.1). Lineage (NCBI taxonomy): Bacteria > Bacillati > Bacillota > Bacilli > Caryophanales > Gemellaceae > Gemelliphila > Gemelliphila sp. 1F1. Next base: position 108,279 of record NZ_JBXHBE010000003.1, on the reverse strand, counting down.
ATCCATATTGATGTAGAGCCAGGAACTATTATGAATGGTGGAAGTGGTTATTATGCGATATCATTATCAACATCAAGTGAAAATCAACCTAACGGGGTTTTCAAGGTTACATTAACTGATGGAACATCATTTAATCTTAGTTCAGCGGGTAATTATGTAACATCTAATCAAAATAGTATAATAGTACCTATTACAGATGAAGATGTTGCTAAAGGTCTTGCAAAAGATGGATCTAACATTAAATCTATTGATATTGGCTATAAAAATATTGAAGCAGGAACAAAAGTTAAAGTTGTATTTGCGAAAAATGCTATCTTAACTGACAATAGTACAAAGAATGCAGGAGATAAAGCAGATTATACATTTAATGTAACTTCTGACCAAGCTAACGAGTCTGGAAATATGTCATTAGATATAAAAAATCCTACTGCAGTTTCTAATCAATTTACAGGTGTAGTGACAGACTTTAACAATACATCTTATCAACCTGATAGTACTAATGGAGGTAATGAAGCTAATATTAGGTATGTGATACGTAATATTGCTAAAATAGATGATAGACCAAGTATATATTTACTTGCTATACCTCAAGGATTTGACGTGGAGGATGCTAGTCAACTAACAGCTTATAAAGCGGGTCAAGAGTATTCTGAAGCTAAAATTGAAGATTTAGGGTATGTAGGTCTTAATGGAGAACGTATGTTCAAGGTATCTCTACCTAATACACCAGATTGGAGACGTGCTAATGTAGTAACTATAGGTGGAGTTAATGAATCTACGCCAATAAAAATAGTAGCTGATAAAAACCAACTTCCACTATCCTATACATACTATACTGATAATGGTATGAGTTTGTTTATGGAAGTAAATGATGATGATCAATTAGCAATATCTCAAGGTAATTGGAGAAATATAGGAGAAATAACATTAAAAGATGGTACGACTTATAAAGTTCGTTCTTCTAACTTAGGATTTTACCCAACGAATAAAGAAGCAAACTATAGCTTTACTTATCCATCTACATATGGATCATTAAATGGTATTAAGAATGAATCTGCTAGTAAATATGCAGGGGAAACTGATACGGTCAAATTTAATTATTCTAAAAATGGCAGTGTGGATAATAATAGTGGTAATATTCGTTTAGCTAACATTTTAACGGATAGAGGAAACTCTGCATATTCATACAATATTGTAAATCTTCCTAGTGTAAAAAATGGAGATGATGTTACATTAACTCTTACTGGCAACGGAAACTACCCTATATCAACTACCGGTGATAGTGGTAATGGAATCCTATTATACTCTTATGAAGAGTTTAATGATAGCCAAATTACCGCAGATGCAGTAGCTAAATATGTAACTGCAGATCAAATTACTGATTGGTCAAAAGTTCGTTCTGTATTATTAAAGTCAGAGAATTTATCACCAGCTGCTACGGCATCTGCTGAATTGCCATTTACAATAACTGATATGAAAGATGGTGTTCAAAATACATCAATTAAGCTAGATACTCATTTCACTGGAGAACATTCAACATCTACAGGAGCTAATAACATATTTAATGCAGCACCAACTTATAATTTAGAAATTCAACGTTATGTGACTGTTACTACTAAGTGGATAGATACAGATAAAAATGAATTAGCAAATTCTAAAGTAGAAAATATAGTGTCAGGAGAAAATTACACAACTTCTGGAATCACAAAAGATTACTATAAATTAAAAGAGATTCAAGGACAACCTGCTGGAGTTACAGCATCTGAAGATATTACAGTAACTTATGTTTACGAAGCAGAAAAAGAAACTGAAGATGAAAGTGTAATGTTCAAACAAACTATTAAATATGTGTATGCAGATGGTACAGAAGCAAAACCTACAAAAGAATCTACAGTTACATTTACTCGTCAAAAAATTACAAATAAGGCTACAGGTACTGTAACTTATACTGATTGGAGTAATAGTGGAACACATACATTTGTAGCAGTAACTAGCCCAGAAATTGAAGGTTATACACCTAATATTCCAGTTGTAGTTGAAAAAGTTGTAAATGCTACTGATGAACTTAAAGAATTTGAAACAATTATAAAATATACTAAGAATGCAACAGAGCAAGTAACAGAAAACAAAAAGGTTACAAGAACAATAAACTATGTGTACGAAAATGATACAAAAGCTAGAGATGCAGTAGTAGAAGAAAAAACATTTACTCGTACAGGAACAAAAGATACAGTAACAGGAAAAGTTACTTGGGGAGATTGGAGTGAAGCTCAAGAATTTGTAGCAGTAACTAGTCCAGAAATTTCAGGATACACTGCGGACAGAAAAGAAATTCCAGCAGTAAAAGTAACTAATGAAAGTGGAAATATAACTGAAGTTGTAAAATATAATAAGAATGCAACAGAGCAAGTAATAGAAAACAAAAAAGTTACAAGAGCAATAAATTATGTGTACGAAGATGGTACAAAAGCTAGTGATTCAGTAGTAGAAGAAAAAACATTTACTCGTACAGGAACAAAAGATACAGTAACAGGAAAAGTTACTTGGGGAGATTGGACTGAAGCTCAAGAATTTGGTGTAGTAACTAGTCCAGAAATTAAAGGATACACTGCGGATAGAAAAGAAGTTCCGGCAGTAACTGTTACACATGAAAGTGGAGATATAGTTGAGACTGTAGTTTACAAAAAAGATAATACTCCTTCTGTACCTGATGGTGATAAGGATAAACCAGACAAACCTAACGAAAATAACGATAAACCAGGTAACGACAATGAAGTTCCTAACAATGATGGTAATACAGGAACACAAGTTAACAATAAAGCGTTAACTAATACAGGTGATACTACGGGTAGTGCAACTGCCTTGGCGTTATTAGCATTATCTGGAGCAGCAGGATTACGTTCGAAAAAAAGAAAAAATAATTAATAATGATTAATTGTTTATAAAAATACATCTCTTAAAAAAATTAAGAGGGGTATTTTTTTATAAAATAAAAAACCTCTGTTTACTAATAAACAGAGGTTTTAGTTCTAAAAAGCTTCTCTATAATTATAATGAAATGCTAGTTTAGGTGTTGCTTTCTTCTTGTCAATAGTATCAATAGTTTCGTATTGTTTTCCTGTTATGTCTTGACGAGTACCTATAGAAAAGTATCCTAGATTGTTTATTTGTTCTTCGTAAAATGAACTTAGAGAATGTTTACCTGTTGTTTTTCCGATAGATATAGCTTCTTTAACGAATCCTACTAATGGAATAACATTATCGTTGCTAACTTTATAATGGACAGACTTTCCGTCTTTAGTTAATTGATTTACAACTTGTTCTACTTTTCTAAGATTTCTATTAAAAATATTTCCTTTTACTTTAGGTGCATTAAATGTTACAGATTTTTTAACAAAATCATATCCTTTTTGAACTGCATAGCTATGCGCACGAAGTGATAAATATCCTCCTAGCGAGTGTCCTGTGATATATAAATTTTTTCTGTTAGGATCTAAGCTCAGTGAATCTATTAAATTTTCTACTGATGTTGCTTGTTTTGGATTTGCTCCTGCAAACAAGGCTAAATCATCATCCATATCACTTATTCCGTTCGTTCCTGCTATGGCTAGGACATTTATATTTGATTCGATATTTGGGTTTTTACTTCTTGTTTCGAATATAACTGCATCAAATCCATTGTTGTAATGATAAGTTTTTTTGACTTTCCAAAAAGGTGATAGCTCTGTATGAATCATATTAATTATATTTTTATACTTTGTATTATCTTTTATCTTATTATTTTCATCTAATATTTCTTTTATATAATCATCTTTTAGATAAGATAACCACGAAAACATTAATGCATCTCTGTCGGAAAAATTCCAAGATTTTGCTTCGTTTTCTTTTTCTTCTGAATCGATAATTCCGTCTCCGTCTGTGTCTGTATTGTTATTTATCGTTAAATTATCTTTTGGAGAATATTCGTTAGTCTCTTCTTTATTGTTATTACCGTTATCTTCGTTAGGTATTTTATTTTCTGTTTCATCACCAGAAATTTTTGTTACGGTAGTATTTTCTTTTATTTTAGTAGTTTCTACTAATAAGTCATCTTTATTTTCTATTTTTGTATTTGATTGTATACTACTTGTTTCGTTATTTAATTGTTGTATATTTTCAGTTTTGTTTGCAAAAGTACTTAATGAATTTAATGGTGTAACTAGCATTGTTAATAATAATGCTGTTATAAATTTTTTCTTTTTCATGTTGCCTCCTATAATAAAAAATATAAAATAATTATATAGTCAAAAAGAAAATTAGTCAACTAAAAAATGCGCTAATCTGTTTTTTAAATTATATAGAAATTATATAAGATAAATGATATTATTAATATAGCTCAAAATTAGGAGGATAAAATGGTTAAACAATTAAAAGCGGTAATTTTTGATTATGATGGTACGATTATAGATACAGAAAAACTGTATTTTGAAGTTATGTCTGATTTAGTAAAAAAATATACAGGAAAAGAACTAGAGAAGTTAGGGTATATACATAATGTTTCTGGTACTAGTGTGGAAAAATGTAGAGAATATATTATGTTTACATATAATATAGAAGAAAAAGTTTATAATGAACTAGAAAAAGAAGTAGGGTTTGAAATGTTTAGCGGTGTTAGAAAAGCCGAAGTTCTTCCTTATATAGAAGAAACTTTTGCATTTTTGAAGGATAATGGAATCAAAATAGGGGTAGCTTCGAACGGAACTTTGGAACATATAATAGAAGGTTTGAAAAAATATGACTTATACAACTATGTTGATGATATAGTTACTAAATATGATGTAGAAAGAGGGAAACCTTATCCAGATATATATTTAGCATCTGCTGAGAGATTAGGAGTTGATATTGAGGACTGTATAGCTGTTGAAGATTCTAAACCTGGAGCAATGGCTGCAGCAAGTTCAGGAGCTTATTTGATATTACAGACTAATTATATAACTAAACATTTCGATTTTTCAGATGTAAAATATGATATGAGAGATTGCAATTTGCTTGAGGAAATAAGAAAATTTTTATAGGAGAATTTAAGTGTGTATATTGTAAAAAGCAAATTAAAAAATGGTTTCGATGTAACTGTTCAAAGTGAGAATAGTGAATATTTAATAAAAATGAACGAATCAGGTTTTGATGGACCTATGGACGTTTTTGCTTCAGCATTTTCTAGTTGTATTTTAATGTGTGTAAAAGGATATTTCTTTAGAAAATATGGACTAAATGATTTAGAGGCTACTATAGAACTCGATGTTGACTACGAAAATAGAAAATATATAGCAAAAATAGCAGTTGATTACCCAGAATTTTCAGAAGAGGATGAAGAAGGAGTTTTGGCAAATATAAAGGAGCGTTGTAAAATTTCTCATTTGATGGCAGAAGACATAGAAAGAATTTATATAATAGAAAAGAAAATTAACTAACTCGTAAAGAGTTAGTTTTTTTAGTGTATGTCATTTGCAAAAATAACGTACATAAAAAAGGAAAACATATTCAATAAATTTTTTCAAAAAAAGGTTGCAATATCATATTTAACAATGTATAATAATAATGTTGGTCTTTACCAAAGACTTGCGTTGAAGCGAAAGGTTACTGACACGCCCGGCCGCTTTGCCATGGCATGCGTGCTGGAGAACTTTCGTGGAGAAGTCACTGCATGACGGTGGCGAATACAATTATAGGAGGAGAAATGATGGCAAAACAAAAAATACGTATCCGTTTAAAAGGATATGATCACAGATTAGTAGACCAAAGTGCAGAGAAAATTGTTGAAACTGCTAAACGTTCTGGAGCAAAAGTTTCTGGGCCTATCCCATTACCAACAGAAAAAACAGTTTATACAATTTTACGTTCAGTTCACGTGTACAAAGATAGTCGTGAGCAATTCGAACAACGTACTCACAAACGTCTAATCGACATTGTAGAACCAACACAAAAAACAGTTGATGCTTTAATTAGCTTAAACTTACCATCAGGTGTTGACATCGAATTAAAATTATAATATTTAGGAGGTGACTTTCGATGACCAAAGGTATCTTAGGAAGAAAAGTAGGTATGACTCAAATTTTTGCTGAAAATGGAGAATTAATTCCAGTAACAGTAATTGAAGCAAAAGGGAATGTCGTATTACAAAAGAAAACAGAAGAAGTTGAAGGATACAATGCAATCCAATTAGGATTTGATGATAAACGTCCTTACGACAAAGAGCGTAAAGATCGTTTAGTAAAAGTAGCTAACAAACCTGAGCAAGGACATGCTGATAAAGCAAATACTGCTCCAAAAAGATTTGTTCGTGAAATAAGAGACGCTGAAGTAGCGAATTATGAAGTGGGTCAAGAAGTCCAAGTTGATATATTTGCAACAGGAGACTTAGTTGACGTAACAGGAGTAAGTAAAGGTAAAGGATTCCAAGGGGCAATCAAACGCCATGGACAAAGTCGTGGACCAATGGCTCACGGTTCTCGTTACCACCGTCGTCCTGGGTCAATGGGACCTGTAGCACCTAACCGTGTATTCAAAGGTAAAGCATTACCAGGTCAAATGGGAGGAGTTACAGTTACTACACAAAACCTTGAAGTAGTTGGTGTAGATGTAGAGACTGGTGTTATCTTAATTAAAGGATGTATTCCAGGATCTAAAAAAAGCTTCGTAAAAATCCAATCAGCAGTTAAATCTGGTAAATAAGAAATATACGGAAGGAGGAAAATTAGCACATGACACAATTAGAATTATTTAAACAAGACGGTACTAAAGTTGGTGTAGTAGAAGCTAATGATGCAGTTTTTGGAATTGAACCAAATCAACACGTTTTATTCCAAGCAGTAACATTACAAAGAGCTTCTTTACGTCAAGGTACACATAAAACTAAAGGACGTTCTGAAGTATCAGGTGGTGGTCGTAAGCCATGGCGTCAAAAAGGAACAGGTCGTGCTCGTCAAGGGTCAATCCGTTCACCACAATGGCGTGGAGGAGGAGTTGCGATGGGAACTACACCTCGTGACTACAGCTTCAAAATGCCAAGAAAAATGCGTCGTTTAGCATTACGTTCTGCTTTATCTTCTAAAGTAGCGGCTAGCGAAGTATTTGCATTAGAAACTTTAACGTTTGACACAATTAAAACTAAAAACTTTAAAGAAATGCTTAACAATTTAAATATTGACAAAAAAGTATTGTTTGTAGTATCAGAATATGAAGAAAATACTTTAATGTCAGGAAGAAATATTCCAGGAGTTACAATTATTGAATCAACTGGATTAAATGTATTAGACATCTTAGGACACAATAAAGTTGTATTCACTAAAGATGCAGTAGAAAAAGTTGGGGAGGTATTAGCATAATGGAAGCACGCGATATTATCAAACGCCCTGTTTTGACTGAAAAATCATATCTATTAATGCAAGAAAATAAATATACTTTCTTAGTAGATACAAGAGCTCATAAAACACAAATCAAACAAGCTATCGAAGAAATCTTCGGAGTTAAAGTTGAAAAAGTTAACGTTATGAACTATAAAGCAAAATTCCGTCGTGTAGGAAGACACGCAGGATATACTAACAAAAGACGTAAAGCTATCGTTAAGTTAGCAGAAGGACAAACAATAGAAGGTTTATTCGCATAGAATAGACAAGTACCATTAAGGAGGATAAATGACAAATGGCTATTAAAGTATATAAAGCTATTACTAATGGGCGTCGTAATATGACATCATTAGATTTCGCAGAAATTACTGCGACAAAACCAGAAAAGTCATTATTAGCACCGCTGCCGAAAAAAGCGGGAAGAAATAATCAAGGTAAAATTACTGTTCGTCACAATGGTGGAGGACATAAAAAACAATACCGTATTATAGATTTCAAGAGAAATAAAGATAATGTACCAGCAAAAGTTGCTACAATAGAATACGATCCAAATCGTTCTGCAAATATCGCTCTATTACATTATGTAGATGGAGAGAAAAGATATATAATTGCACCTAAAGAATTAAAAGTTGGACAAGAAGTAATATCAGGAACTGAAGTAGATATTAAAGTTGGTAATGCTTTACCACTTGCGAACATACCGGTAGGTACTCTAATCCACAATATCGAATTAAAACCAGGTAAAGGTGGACAATTAGTACGTTCTGCAGGAGCTAGTGCACAAGTATTAGGTAAAGAAGGTAAATACGTATTAGTTCGTTTGAAATCAGGAGAAGTTAGAATGATTTTGGCAACTTGCCGTGCAACAATCGGAGAAGTTGGTAACGAACAACACGGACTAGTTAATATCGGTAAAGCCGGTAGAACTCGTTGGTTAGGTAAAAGACCTACAGTACGTGGATCTGTTATGAACCCTAACGACCACCCACACGGTGGAGGGGAAGGACGTACTTCAATCGGACGTAAATCACCAATGTCACCTTGGGGTAAACCTACACTTGGTAAGAAAACACGTTCTAAAAAAGCTCGTTCAAACAAATTCATCGTACGTGCTCGTAATAAATAGGAAAATAGCTAGGTTTGGTAGGGAGCAGATGCTCTTTACCAAAAATCCAGCATATAGTATTCGAAAGGAGATAACAAAATGGCTCGTAGCTTAAAAAAAGGACCATTCGCTGATCACCACTTATTAGCAAAAGTTGAAAAAATGAGTGGGCAAGAGAAAAAACAAGTAATTAAAACTTGGTCACGTCGTTCAACAATATTCCCGACATTTATCGGATTAACTTTTGCTGTATATGACGGAAGAAAACACGTACCAGTATACGTAACTGAAGATATGGTAGGACACAAACTTGGAGAGTTTGCGCCAACAAGAACATATAAAGGTCACGTAGCAGACGATAAAAAAACTAGAAGAAGATAATTATAAGAAATTTAAGGAGGCACACTCATGGAGTCAAAAGCAATCGCTAAGACTGTCCGCATAGCACCTCGTAAAGTAAGATTAGTATTAGACTTAGTACGTGGGAAAAAAGTGGGCGAAGCATTAGGAATTTTAGAATTCACACCTAGAGCAGCTTCATTACCAGTAGCTAAAGTAATCAAATCAGCTGCTGCAAATGCTGAACATAACTATGGAATGAATGTAGAAGACTTAGTAGTATCACAAGCTTTTGCAAATGAAGGACCAACTCTTAAGAGATTCCGTCCTCGTGCAAAAGGATCTGCAAGTGCAATAAACAAAAGAACAAGTCATATCACTATAGTATTAAGTGATAATAAATAATAAATTTAAGAAAAAAGCTAAACCAATAAAGGAGGCAAAACTGTGGGTCAAAAAGTACATCCAATAGGATTACGTGTTGGAATCATTCGTGATTGGGATTCAAAATGGTATGCAGAAAAAGATTTCGCTGCTAATTTACACGAAGATTTTAGAATACGTGAATTCATCAGTAAACAATTAAAAGACGCTTCAGTTTCTAAAGTAGAAATTGAAAGATTTGATAAAAAAGTAAATATCTCAGTACACACTGGAAAACCAGGAATGGTTATTGGTAAAGGTGGTTCTGAAATAGATAAATTAAGATTAGCATTAAACAAATTAACAGGAAAAAGAGTACACATCAATGTTGTGGAAGTTAAAAAAGTTGATTTAGATGCAAAACTAGTTGCAGAGGGAATCGCTCGTCAATTAGAAGCTCGTGTATCATTCCGTCGTGCTCAAAAACAAGCTATCCAAAGAGCTATGAGAGCAGGAGCTAAAGGAATTAAAACTCAAGTATCAGGACGTTTAGGAGGAGCAGATATGGCTCGTGCTGAACATTATTCAGAAGGATCAGTACCTCTACATACACTACGTGCAGATATTGATTATGCTCACGAAGAAGCTGATACAACTTATGGTAAACTTGGAGTTAAAGTTTGGATTAACCGTGGTGAAGTATTACCAACTAAAAAATCTGAAAAAGGAGGTAACTAATTATGTTAATGCCTAAACGCGTAAAATATCGTCGTCAACATAGACAATCAACAAAAGGTAAAGCAAAAGGTGGAACAGTAGTAGATTTCGGAGAATACGGATTACAAGCTACAACAGCATCAAGAGTTACTTCTCGTCAAATTGAATCAGCACGTATTGCTATGACTCGTTATATGAAACGTGGTGGTAAAGTTTGGATAAAAATCTTCCCTCATATGCCATATACTAAAAAACCTCTAGAAGTTCGTATGGGTTCTGGTAAAGGTGCAGTTGAAGGATGGGTTGCAATTGTTAAACCAGGTAGAGTGATGTTTGAAGTTGCAGGAGTTAGTGAAGAAGTTGCTCGTGAAGCTCTAAGACTTGCATCTCACAAATTACCTGTTAAATGTAAATTTGTGAAACGTGAAGAAACAGGTGGTGAAGCATAATGAAAACAAGAGAATTCAAATCTATGATTAGAGAATTAACTTCACAAGAGTTAGAAACAAAAATCAAAGAATTAAAAGAAGAGCTTTTCAACTTACGCTTCCAATTGGCTACTGGTCAATTAGAAAATACAGCTCGTATTAGTCAAGTTAGAAAATCAATCGCTCGTATGAAAACTGTTATTCGCGAAAGAGAATTAGCGAATAAATAAAATAGGAGGCAACTATGACTGAAAGAAATGATAGAAAAGTTTACGTTGGTAAAGTTGTATCTACAAAAATGGATAAAACAATAACAGTTTTAGTAGAAACATACAAAAAACACCCTCTATATGGGAAACGCGTAAAATATTCGAAAAAATTTAAAGCACATGATGAAAATAATGTAGCAAAAATTAATGATATCGTTAAAATAATGGAAACTCGTCCATTATCTGCAACAAAAAACTTCCGCTTAGTAGAAGTAGTAGAAGAAGCAGTAATTATCTAAGAAAAGTATTAATATACTGTAAGAAGGAGGCAAAAAGCGCATGATTCAACAAGAAACACGCTTAAAAGTAGCTGATAACTCAGGAGCAAAAGAAGTTTTAACAATTAAAGTTCTTGGTGGTTCAGGACGTAAAATCGCTAATATAGGTGATGTAATTGTATGTTCTGTTAAAAAAGCAACACCGGGTGGAGTTGTTAAAAAAGGTGATGTAGTTAAAGCTGTAATAGTTCGTACAAAAACAGGAGCTCGTCGTAACGACGGTTCTTACATAAAATTTGATGAAAATGCTTGTGTAATTATCCGTGATGATAAGAGTCCACGTGGTACACGTATTTTTGGTCCAGTTGCTCGTGAATTAAGAGATGGCAACTATATGAAAATTGTATCACTAGCTCCAGAAGTATTATAATCAGTTAAAAGTACAATAAAGAAGGAGGCTAACAAGACATGTTCATTAAAAAAGGTGATAAAGTAGTAGTAATTACCGGAAAAGACAAAGGTAAAGTAGGAATTGTAAAAGAAGCTTTACCGAAGAAAGATCGTGTAGTTGTTGAAGGTGTAAACATTGTTAAAAAGCATACAAAATCAAGTCAAGCAGCACCTCAAGGTGGAAGAGTTGAATTTGAAGCACCGATACATGTATCGAATGTAATGTTACAAGACCCTGAAACTGGGAAACCAACAAGAGTAGGTTTTGAAACAAGAGACGGTAAAAAAGTACGTATATCTAAAAAATCAGGAAAAGAAATATAATTAATAGTTAAGAAAGGAGGCACTATATTTAGATGGCTCGTTTAGAAGAAAAATTTAAAACAGAGATAACAAAAGAATTAATGACAAAATTCGGATACACAAGTGTAATGCAAGTACCGAAAATTGAAAAAATAGTAATTAATATGGGTGTAGGTGATGCAGTTCAAAACTCAAAAAACCTAGATAACGCAGTTGCAGAATTAACTTTAATTTCTGGACAAAAACCATTAATTACTAGAGCTAAAAAATCAATAGCAACATACAGATTACGTGAAGGAATGCCTATCGGGGCTAAAGTTACTTTGCGTGGAGAAAGAATGTATGAATTCTTTGATAAATTAGTAACAGTTGCACTTCCACGTGTTCGTGACTTCCACGGTGTGTCTAAAAAAGCATTTGACGGACGTGGTAACTATACACTAGGTGTTAAAGAACAATTAATTTTCCCAGAGATTGACTATGATAAAGTAAGTAAAGTTCGTGGTATGGACATCGTAGTTGTAACTACAGCTAACACAGACGAAGAAGCTCGTGAGTTATTAACACTTTGTGGAATGCCGTTTGCAAAATAATAATAGAGAGGTAGTACAATGGCTAAAAAATCAATGGTACAGCGTGAACTAAAACGCCAAAGATTAGTTGAAAAATATGCAGCTAAAAGAGAAGAATTAAAAGCTAAAGGTGATTACATCGGATTAAGCAAACTTCCAAAAAATTCAGCACCAGCAAGACTACGTAATCGTTGTAGTATTACTGGACGTCCACACGGATACATTGGAAAATTCGGAATTAGTCGTATTAAATTCCGTGAGTTAGCTTATAAAGGGCAAATACCTGGAGTTAAAAAATCAAGTTGGTAAGATAAAAGAAAGAAAGGGGGATTTTTCCTAATGACAATGACAGATCCTATCGCAGATTTGCTTACTCGTATTCGTAATGCCAATATGGTAAAACACGAATCACTAGAAGTACCAGCATCAAACATAAAAAAAGAAATCGTAGAAATTTTAAAAGCAGAAGGTTTCATTAAAGATGTAGAATATATCGAAGATAATAAACAAGGAATTATCAAAATCTTCCTTAAATACTCAAAAGGTGAAAGAGTTATTAAGGGAATTAAGAGAATTTCAAAACCTGGTCTACGTGTATATGCTAAAGCAGATGAATTGCCAAGAGTATTAAACGGATTAGGAATAGCAATAGTATCAACTTCTAACGGAGTTGTAACTGACAAAGTTGCTCGTAAAAACAATACAGGTGGAGAAGTATTAGCTTACATCTGGTAATAATAAAAGGAGGAGCCCATTAAATGTCTCGTATAGGTAATAAAGTTATTACAGTACCTGCAGGTGTAGATGTTAAGTTGGATAATAACTTAGCTGTAGTAAAAGGACCTAAAGGTGAATTAACAAAACAATTTGACGCAGAACTAACATTTAACGTTGAAGGAAACGAAATTACAGTAGTACGCCCAAGTGATTCGAAAAGACACCGTACAATCCACGGAACAACTCGTGCATTGTTAGCTAATATGATTGAAGGGGTATCAACTGGATTTAAAAAAGAATTAGAATTAATCGGGGTTGGATACCGTGCACAAAAACAAGGTTCTAAATTAGTATTAAGCGTTGGATATTCTCATCCAGTAGAATTTGAAGAAACAGAAGGTGTTAAACTTGCTGTTGAAGGAAATACTAAAGTTAGTATCGAAGGTATTGACAAAGAAGTTGTAGGACAATATGCAGCAAAAGTTCGTGCAGTACGTCCACCAGAACCATATAAAGGTAAAGGTATTCGCTATGTAGGTGAATATGTACGCCGTAAAGAAGGAAAAACTGGTAAATAATAACAAGTAAGAAAGGAGTGTTATACTTATGATTACGAAGCTTGATAAAAATAAAGTTCGTAAAAAAAGACACGCAAGAGTACGTGTAAAAGTAGAAGGAACTAGCGAAGTACCACGCTTAAATGTATTTCGTTCAAACAAATACATATATGCACAAATAATTGATGATTCAAAATCTGTAACATTAGCAGCGGCATCATCAGCAAAATTATCAGAAGTATCTAAGTCAAGTGTTGCAGCAGCAACAGAAGTTGGAAAACTTATAGCTGAAGCAGCAAAAGAAAAAGGAATTACAAAAGTTGTTTTCGACCGTGGAGGATATTTATATCACGGACGTGTAAAAGCATTAGCTGATGCAGCACGTGAAAATGGACTAGTATTCTAACAAGGAGGGAAATAGATAAGATGCGCCAAGAAGAAATCAAAAAAGAATTTGAAGAACGTGTAGTTGCCATTCGTCGTGTAACTAAAGTTGTAAAAGGTGGACGTCGTTTCCGTTTCTCTGCTTTAGTAGTAGTAGGTGACAAAAATGGTCGTGTAGGTTTTGGAACTGGTAAAGCTCAAGAAGTACCAGATGCAATCAAAAAAGCAGTTGAAGCAGCTAAACATAATCTAATTAACGTACCAATTGTTAACGGAACAACTCCACATGAAATCACTGGACAATTTGGAGCAGGATCTGTGTTAATCAAGCCAGCTGCACCAGGTACAGGGGTTATCGCAGGTGGACCAGTACGTGCCGTATTAGAATTAGCGGGAATTTCTAACATTCTTTCTAAATCATTAGGATCAAACACACCTATAAATATGGTTCGTGCAACAATCGAAGGATTAACTAGATTACAAACAGTAGAACACGTAGCAGCTTTACGTGGTAAATCTGTAGAAGAATTATTAGGATAAGAGGGAGGATTAGAATATGACATTAAAAGTAACCCTAACTCGTAGTACGATAGGTCGTCCAGAAAAACAAAGAAAAGTAGTTCAAGCGTTAGGTTTAAGAAAAATGCACCAAACAGTAGAACACAAAGATAATGCTGCAATTCGCGGTATGATAAACAAAGTATCACACTTAGTAACAGTAGAAGAAAAATAGAAACAAGGAGGTGCTAGTCTAAATGAAATTACATGAATTAAAACCAGTTGAAGGTTCTAGAAAAGAGCGCAATAGAGTAGGGCGTGGTATAGGATCAGGAAACGGGAAAACAAGTGGTCGTGGACATAAAGGACAAAAAGCACGTAGCGGTGGAGGAGTTCGTCCAGGATTTGAAGGAGGACAAAATCCACTATTTAGACGTATTCCAAAGCGTGGATTTAACAACGTGAACAGAAAAGATTACGCTCTTGTGAATCTATCAGATTTAAACAAATTTGAAGATGGTTCAGTAGTAACACCAGCAGCTTTATTAGAAGCAAAAGTTATCAAAAAAGAGCTTTCAGGTGTAAAAGTTTTAGCTACTGGTAAGTTAGAGAAAAAGCTTACAGTTCAGGCTCATAAATTTTCAGCATCAGCTAAAGAAGCTATTGAAGCAGCTGGAGGAAATTGCGAGGTGCTATAATGTTAAGTGCCTTTGCTAATTTATTTAAAGTAAAAGAAACTCGTAACAAAATATTATTTACATTTTTTATAGTAGCTTTGTTTCGAGTTGGATCTTATTTGCCAATACCAGGTGTAAATGCTCAAGTATTGAAAGCGCAGGATGCATCAGGATTATTCGGAATATTTAATACATTTGCGGGGGGAGCGTTACAACAATTTTCTGTATTTGCTATGGGAATAATGCCTTACATTACAGCATCAATTGTAATTCAACTTATGCAAATGGATGTTATTCCTACATTAACTGAGTGGTCAAAACAAGGTGAAGTAGGACAAAAGAAAATACAAAGAGTTACTAGAATACTAGCTATAGTATTAGCATTTATTCAATCTATAGTTATGTCCTATGGATTTAATAATGCTTATCAAGGTCTTATAAAAGACACTTCTGTACTAGGATTTGTAACTATTGCAATAGTACTTACAGCAGGAACAGCATTATTACTTTGGATGGGGGATTTAATCAGTCAATACGGAGTAGGAAATGGAGTTTCTATTATAATATTAGCTGGTATTATAGCAAGACTTCCTGAAGGATTTATTCAAGTTTATAAATCTCAAATACAAGGTGCCGAGAATATGACATTAGCAATTTTGAAAATTGCAATTATAGTACTAATAGTACTAGCTATAATAATGAGTGTAGTTTATGTGCAAGAAGCCTTGCGTAAAATACCTATTCAATATTCTCAAGCTAGAGCAGGAAGAAAAATGTTGGGAGCTAGATCAACATTTTTACCATTAAAAGTTAATGGTGCAGGAGTTATACCTGTTATTTTTGCAGTAGCGTTCTTACAACTACCTAGAACTATAGCAATATTTTGGAAGAATGATACAGTCCAAAAAGTTGCTGGTTATTTAGATTTTAGTCATTGGATTGGAATGACGTTGTATGTTACTTTAATTATTGCTTTTGCATATTTCTATGTAATGGTACAAGTTAATCCAGAAAAAATGTCAGATAATCTAAGAAAACAAGGAAGTTTTATTCCAGGTATTCGACCAGGTAAAGAAACGCAAAACTACATTACAAAAGTTTTATATAGATTAACTTTTGTAGGATCAATATTTTTAGCGGCGATTGCAGTTCTTCCAACAATGTTCGCAAATATGGCTAAATTACCAGCATCTGTCCAAATAGGTGGAACTAGTTTGATAATTGTTGTCAGTGTAGCGCTAGAAACAGTTAAACAACTTAATACACAATTAACAGAAAGACATTACACAGGATTTATGAAAGTGAGAAGTCATAGGAGGTAATTATGAACATTATATTAATGGGTCTGCCCGGAGCAGGAAAAGGAACACAAGCAGAACAAATCAAAGCTAACTATCCATTACCACATATTTCAACAGGAGATATGTTCAGAGCTGCAATAAAAAATGAGACTCCACTAGGATTAGAAGCTAAAAGTTATATGGATAAAGGTGAGTTAGTACCCGATAGTGTAACGATTGGTCTAGTGGAAGAAAGATTAAATCAAGAAGACGCAAAAGAAGGCTTTTTACTTGATGGTTTTCCTAGAACAGTAGAACAAGCTGTAGCCCTTGATGAAATTTTGGCAAAAACAAATAGAAGAATAGAAAAAGTTATAAACATAGATGTAGACAAAGATATTTTGCTTCCTCGTCTGACTGGAAGAAGAATTTGTAAATCATGTGGATCAACTTATCACTTAGTATTTAATCCAACTAAAGTGGACGGAATTTGTGATAATTGTCAAGGTGAATTATATCAAAGAAGTGATGATAATGAAGAAACAGTTGCAAATAGATTGGAAGTTAATTTAAAACAAACGCAACCTCTTTTAGATTTTTATAGTAAAAAAGAAGATGTAGTTGAAAATATTAACGGTGATCAAGATATTAAAGTTGTTTTTTCTGACATCAAGAAAGTATTAGATACACTTAAATAATCAGGGAGGAACAATATGGCAAAAGATGTCATTGAAGTAGAAGGTTTAGTAGTAGAAAACTTGCCTAATGCAATGTTTAAAGTAGAATTAGAAAACGGTCATATTATTTTAGCTCATGTTTCTGGGAAAATTAGAATGAATTATATAAGAATTTTACCAGGGGACAAAGTTACAGTTGAAATGAGTCCATATGACCTAACAAAAGGTAGAATAACTTATAGATTCAAGTAAGTTATAATCTCAAGGAGGAAATAACGATGAAAGTAAGACCATCAGTTAAAAAAATGTGTGACAAATGTAAAGTAATTCGTCGTGGTGGTAAAGTATTAGTGATTTGCGAAAATGCAAAACATAAACAAAAACAAGGATAATTAGGAGGTGCAAAATTAATGGCACGTATCGCAGGTGTTGATATACCTCGTGAAAAACGAGTAGTAATATCATTAACATATGTATATGGTATAGGGTTAAAAACTTCTCAAAAAATATTAAAAGAAGCAGGAGTTTCTGAAGATATAAGAGTAAAAGATTTATCAGGTGAGCAACTAGATAAAATTCGTGAAGCAGTAGATAATTATAAAACAGAAGGTGACTTACGTAGAGAAGTATCATTAAACATTAAACGTTTAATGGAAATCGGATGTTACAGAGGAATTCGTCACCGTCGTGGACTTCCAGTACGTGGACAAAACACTAAAAACAATGCTCGTACTAGAAAAGGTCCTAAGAAAACAGTAGCGAACAAGAAAAAATAGTTAGAATAGGAGGAGAACAAACACTATGGCTCGTAAACAACAATCACGTAAACGTCGTGTGAAAAAAAATATACAAAGTGGAGTAGCACACATTCGTTCAACATTTAACAACTCAATAGTAACAATTACAGATGAGCACGGTAATGCAGTAGCATGGTCAAGTGCAGGAGCACTAGGAATAAAAGGATCTAGAAAATCAACTCCATTCGCGGCACAAATGGCAAGTGAAGCAGCAGCAAAAAAAGCTATGGAACATGGAATGAAATATGTAGACGTAACAGTTAAAGGTCCAGGTTCAGGACGTGAGGCTGCTATTCGTGCATTACAATCAGCAGGATTAGAAGTAACATCAATTAAAGATGTAACACCAGTTCCTCATAACGGTTGCCGTCCACCTAAACGTCGTCGTGTATAGTATCAACATAGACAAATTTAGAGGAGGTTTAACATAATGTTAGCAATAGAAAAACCAAAAATACAAATCGTAGAATTATCAACAGATGAAAAATTCGGTCGCTTTGTTGTAGAACCATTAGAACGTGGTTACGGTACTACATTAGGTAATTCATTGAGAAGAATGTTAATCTCATCATTACCAGGTGCAGCAGCAAGATGTATAGACATTACCGGTGTACAACATGAATTTTCAGCAGTAAGCGGAGTAGTAGAAGACGTTACAGAAATTATAATGAACGTTAAAAACATTGCTTTCCAATTGTACTCTGATGAAGAAAAAATTGTTTCAATAAATGTCAAAGGACCAAAAGTTGTTACAGCTGCAGATATAGTATATGATTCAGATGTTGAAATATTCAACAAAGATCAACATATCGCAACAGTAGCAGAAGGTGGTAACTTTGAAATGTTAATCTATGTAGGTAAAGGTCGTGGATTTGTTCCAGCAGATGGAAACAAAAAACAAGAGCTACCTATTGGAGTAATACCTATAGATTCAATTTATACACCAGTTGAGCATGTGAACTATACAGTTGAAAAAACTAGAGTAGGACAAAGTACAGACTTTGATAAACTTACTATAGAAGTAAGCACAAATGGAACTATAAAAGCTCAAGATGCTTTAGGATTAGCTTCAAAAATATTAATTTCTCATTTAGAATTATTTATGGAAATGTCAGAAGAAGCAGTAAATGCAAGTGTCTTAGTTGCAAAAGAAGAAGATATTGTTGGGCAAACATTAGAACTGACAATAGAAGAATTAGATCTTTCAGTGCGTAGTTACAATTGCTTAAAACGTGCAGGAATAAATACTGTAAATGAATTAGCAAATAAAACAGAAGCTGAAATGATTAAAGTACGTAATTTAGGAAGAAAATCACTAGAAGAAGTACGATTGAAATTAAAAGATTTAAACTTAGGATTTAAAGAAGATTAGTAAGGAGGAACACTAATGGGTTACAGAAAATTAGGACGTACATCAGCTCACCGTAAAGCTATGTTAAGAAACTTAGTTACAGCTCTTATTGTACACGGAAGAATTGAAACTACAGTTACAAGAGCAAAAGAAGTTCGTTCATTAACAGAAAAAATGATAACATTTGGTAAAAAAGGTGATTTAGCAGCAAGACGTAACGCAGCTAAATTTATGCAACCAGTAGCAGTAGCTACAGCTGATGGTAATAGCCAATTAGCACTTAAAAAATTATTTGAAGAAGTTGCACCAAAGTATGCTGATCGTAACGGTGGATATACTCGTATTTTACGTGTAGGACCACGTCGTGGAGATGGAGCAGAAACTGCAATTATAGAATTAGTTTAATATAAAATAAAATTTTTCATACAACAAATAACATACTACATACACACAACAAAATACAACACATACAACAACAATTTATTTAAACTAACTTGTTGGTCAAAAGAGTGCTTGAAATGCGTAAATATAATTTACGACGTCTAGCTCTAATAAGTATCCTATCCTTACTGGAGGTTAGGATACACTTTTGTCCCACAAAAAATTATCATGATAGGCGAACACACTTTGCAAAAAGGGTGTTTTTATTTTAGATTAATTTATTTTAGGAGAATTATGTTTATATTATTAGAATTTATTATTTTATTGTCTTTATTATATATTATAGGAAAACTAATTTATAAAAGAAATAACGAGAAAAAATTAACTTTTATTAAAGTTATATTGAATTTCTTCCTTATTATAGTAACTAATGCCATAATAATATCTTTATTTCTAGGAAGTATTTTTAGTATAATGTTACTATTTTCATCAGATGATGAATCTTTATCTATTAGAGAAAAATTTCCAACAGTACAATTCCTTCTCATCTTGTTAATAGTAATTATTTCCGTGGCAATATTACAATTTATACTTAGAAAAAAATTTTTAAAGAAATTTACTTTTCTTCAGCTAGATGTTGAAGAATATGAAATTTGCGAATACTATATTCAATGGGTAACTATTTATGTAGTAGTATATCAATTTTTATTTGATGGTATTTCATCAATATTTAAAATATTGCCAGAACTTAATTTAGATCATTCTTATATGTTTTCTGTTATATTATCTCCAAACAATATAAATTTAGTAATACAACCTTTATTAATATCTACGTGGATATTAGTTGTTATGGAAAAAATAAAATTACGAACAAAACTTGAGGAGAACAAATAAATTTTAAAATTGTAAGAAAATATACTATATATAAATTAATTATTAAGAAGCAGCTTTAACTCTGCTTCTTTTATTTTTTAACGAATAGTGATTAGTATTGATTGTAAATTTTTTATATGTTATCTTATATATAAAGATGCGTACAAAAAATTGTATATAAGAGGGTGTATTATGAAAAATATATATGAATTACTAATATCATTACTTCCATTTATCATCTTTTTGACAATAATAGTATTATTTATATTTTTGAAAATAAAAGATGATAAATAATTTTTATATAAATAAGAGGTTAAATTAATACTTTATCGTGTTGGTCATACCTTAACTCATATAAATAATTCTTAAAAATGTTTAACTTATTTTTTATTTTAAGATATTACTTTTATTTAAAAGTTGCAATAATAAGCATATTAGTATATAATTAGTATATCAATAAATAATATGTCTATAACAATTTGTAATATAAGTTTTAAGTTTTTTAAGTGATTTGCATTTATTCTATTTATTATCTTTGAACAACTGTGCTGTAAATTTTATTATTGATAATAGATAGAAAGGAGAATTTTTCTAATGCAACAAGGAACAGTAAAATGGTTCAATGAAGAAAAAGGATTTGGCTTTATCGCTGTTGAAGGTGGAAATGATGTTTTCGTTCACTTTACAGCTATCGAAAAAGAAGGGTTTAAAACTCTAAAAGAAGGCGAAAAAGTTGAATTTGAAATTGAGAATGGTGATCGTGGACCACAAGCTTCAAAAGTAAGAGCACTTTAATAAAAAATCTCTACTAATATAATTAGTAGAGATTTTTTATTTTGTAAAATATTAAAAGGGAAGGTAATATTTTGTTTTATAGCATAGTATGCAGAACCTATGTATAAAATATAATTAATAGTAAAAAAGTAATAATATACAATTATTTGATTATACAATTATAATTTGATAAAATTTAGTTACGTAGTAAGTTAGTTAGAAGGAAACAAAATTAATGAATCATGAGTACTTTATGGGAATAGCTCTTGAAGAAGCAAAAAAAGCGTATAGAAAAGGTGAAGTACCGATAGGAGCAGTGTTAGTAGTTGATGGTAAAATTATAGCTAAAGCTCATAATCTTCGTGAAATAGAACAACAAGCGCTAAATCATGCAGAAATCTTAGTTATTAAAGAAGCATGTGAAAAGATAGGATTTTGGCGTTTGGATAATAGTTTTTTATATTCTACTGTAGAACCTTGTGTGATGTGTAGTGGTGCAATTATTCAAGCTCGTGTTGAAAATGTTATTTATGGAGCTAGCGATAATAAGAATGGGTGTTGTGGAAGCAAAATAAATTTAGTGGCTAGCGACCTTTTTAATCATAATGCTAACATCATCTCAGGAGTTTTAGCTGATGAATGTAGCTTATTAATGAGTAATTTTTTTAAAGAGTTAAGAAAGAATAAAAAATAGTAATGAAGATAGAAAATGTTATAAAAAAATTTAATAATAGAGTAGTTTATCGTTGTCCAAAATGTTCTAATAATATGTATATAACTGAAAATAGTTTGAAATGTACATTAAATCATACTTATGATTTTTCAAAAAAAGGATATGTACATTTGATTAATAATTACAGAAATAGTAAGTATAATTTTTCTTTGTTTGAGGCTAGAGATTTTATTTTTTCTAGAGGGTTTTATAATCATATATATCTTGAAATAAAAAATATTTTAAAAAAGTATAAGTTTAACAATTTAGTAGATATAGGTTGTGGTGAAGGATATTATATAAGGAGACTAAAAGAGGATTTTGATAATAGCTATTTATATGGCTTAGATAATAGTAAAGATGCAATAGAAACAGCTATAAAAAAAGACAAGAAAAATCCTTATATGCTAGCAAATTTGTCTAATATTCCTTTTACGGATAATAGCATTGATGTAATTTTAAATATTTTGACGCCTGCTAACTATAAAGAATTTATAAGAATTGCTAACCAAAATGGCTTAATAATAAAGATAATACCTACTCAAAATTACTTAAGAGAAATTAGAGAACAATTTTATGAAGATGAATATAGTAACAACGAAACTATAACTTTGTTGGAAGAATATTGTAAAGTTTTGGATAAAAAAATAGTTTCAGAAACTTTTGATATAAATTTTGAAGTAGCTAAAAATTTTTTGGAAATGACGCCACTTACTTTCTCGAAACAAATAAAGTTAGAGGATATTAACAATTTGAAACAAATAACTGTTGAATTGGAAATTATATTAGCTAAAGTTATAAAATAAAGGAGGTAATAACTATGTATATTGCCTATAATGACAATGGAGAAGTATGTAATGCTATTGAGGATAACAATTTAAAAGGAGGGGAATATAGTTGTCCTTTATGCAAAAGTAAAGTGATTTATAAAAAAGGGAGGAAAATACAATCGCACTTTGCTCATTCTAAAAATGATAATTGTAAGATTACTACTTATAAAAAGGAAAGCAAGGAGCACTTAGAAGTAAAGAAAATTTTGTATCAACATTTCAAAGATAAGTATAATGAGGTTCAAGTAGAATATATTTTTAGGATAAATGATAGTTTGCAAATAGCGGACGTTTACTTAGTCGACAAAAATATAGCTTTTGAGTATCAGCGCTCAGTTATTCCATATGAATCTATAAAACAAAGAACGTTAGGGTACGAAAAAGCAGCAATAACATTAGTATGGCTAATAGACGTTAATAAATTTGTTAAAGAATTAAGAAAAGATAATGATATTGTATATATTAGATATGCACCTTTTGTCGATAATTTTTTGAACTATCACAAAGGGTGTATTTTTTTCTATGGTTATGATTATGAAAATAATTCTATAGTTTTTTATCAATTATGGTCCTACAATCTCAAAAAAAGAAATGCAATATGTAAAAAAACTACTTGTAAATTATCAGATTTTGATTTTCCTTTTAGTTTCAAATTTTCGAGAGAAGATTTGCTAGCAAAAATTTATCAACAAGATGTTGAAAATTATATTTATGTTCAATTAAAATATGATAAAACAGTTAAAAATAAATTGTTAGGGATGTTTTATAATCAAAGAATAGAGTTAACTAATATACCGAGGGTTCTGGGTACAAATTTTAATGAGCAGTTATTATTTCATACACCATTATTAATTTGGCAATTAGAGATGTATAGACTTTATAATCTAGGAAAATCTTATGGAGAAATTTTTTGTAAATTAGGTAATTATATTAAGTTTAATAGTAGCATTTATATAAATAATAGAACAAAAAGTCAAGCATTAGAAAGAGTAATAAAAGAGTATTACAAAGTGTTATCAACTACATAGGGGGTAAATTTATGGATAAAGATCTTTTGAAAGATAAAGTTTTGACAGATAAAGAGAAGATAATTTTGTTATCTTTAGTAGCTATAGATAATATTACTACCTTAAAAATTCATAAAGCACTTGAAAAAATAGAGTGTTTGGAAGATTTGGAAAATATAACTATAAAGGAATTTGTTAATTATTTTGGAAAAAGTAGTGCTGAAAGTTTTGCTAAGTTTCAGTACAATATGACGTTTAATTATGATAAATATTTTGAATTTTATGATGTAGATTATATTTTTTTTGATAGTGAGTATTATCCACAGGAGTTTTTCAGATTGTATGATTATCCTTTTGTTTTATTTTATAGAGGGAATAGAGATTTATTTTTGTTCAAAAGAAAAATATCGATAGTAGGTACTAGAAATCATACTAAATATTCTGAAAGAGCATTAGATGTCATAGTACCTTTTTTATTAGAAAATCATTTTGTTATAGTAAGTGGTATAGCTATGGGTGTTGATGGTCTAGCTCATCAAAAAACTATTAGAAGTAGAGGATATACGATAGGAGTAATAGCACACGGGCATAATACTGTATATCCTGAAGGAAATAAATATTTATATGATATTATGAAGAGAAACCATTTAATAGTATCTGAGTATTTTCCAACTGCTAAAATAAGAAAATATAGATTTTTGGAGCGTAATAGACTTGTTGCTGGTTTCAGTTCAGCATTACTAGTTACTGAAGCGGGAATTAAAAGTGGCACATCACGTACTATTGATTATGCATTAGACATAGGTATATCTGTTATGTGCCTTCCAGGTAGATTTGGTGATAAGATGAGTATATCATTAAATGAGTACATAAAAATGGGTGCGACTATGATTAATAGATTACAAGATTTTAAAACAGAATTAAATTTTTAACCTTGTATATTATTAACTTAGATACAAAATTCATACTAATAATAATTTAATTAATTGATATTTCATATTAATAGAGAAATCATATTTAACTATATGGTTTCTTTTTTAGTGTTTGTTAATTATTTCACAGATTATTATAGTTTTGTAATAAAAAAGAAATAATATAGATACTTGTTTGAAAAGATATTCTGTTATAATTCTTATAGTCAAGGAGTGAGATTATGTTATTTGATACACATGCGCACTTAAATGATGATGCTTTTAAAGATGATTTAGAAGAAACTATACAAAGAGCAAAAGATAACGGAGTTAAACTTATTAACGTTGTAGGTTTTGATGATAAAAGCATAGATAGTGCGATAGAAATTGCATCTAAATATGATGAAATTTATTTAACTGTAGGTTGGCATCCAGTAGAAGCTATTGACTTTACAGATGAAAAATATGAAATGATAAAAAATATAGCACTTAATAACGATAAAGTAGTAGCTATAGGTGAAATAGGACTTGATTACTACTGGGATAAAAGTCCACAAGATATTCAAAAACAAGTATTTCGAAGAATGATAACATTGGCAAAAGAAGTGAATAAGCCAATAGTTATACATTGTAGAGAAGCAATGGGAGATGTTTTGGACATACTAAAAGAAGAAAACGCTAAAGAAATAGGTGGTATTATGCATAGTTTCTCAGGATCTGTTGAAAGTATGAAAATAGCATTAAAAGAAAACTTTTATATTTCCTTGGCCGGTCCAGTTACTTACAAAAATGCTAAACAACCTAAAGAGGTTGCAAAGGCTTGTCCTTTGGAGAGATTATTAGTAGAAACTGATTGTCCGTATCTACCACCTGTACCATTTCGAGGCAAAAGAAATGAAACGGGATATGTAAAATACGTTGCACAAGAAATAGCTGATTTAAGAGAAATGAGTTATGAAGAATTAACACAAGCAACTTACAAAAATGCTTGTAAATTATTTAAAATATAAATTAGGAGAGAGAAATGTCGAAATTTAAAAAAATAGTGGTAGCACTATCAGTTACAACAGTTTTATCATCAGGAGCTTATATTGCTAATGAAGAATATAATAAAGTAGCTTTAGCAATCCATTTAGATGATAATACTATAGGAGTAAAAGTTAAGAAAGGAACTGTTAGTGATATATTATCATCACAAGGAATAGAATTAGGAAGTTATGATAGAGTAGAACCTTCAGCTAATACACAAATTACAAAAGGTGAAACTATAAGAGTATATAGAGCGCGAGATATTGTTATTAAAGATGGCGATAAAGTAGAAACTAGTAAAACTACTTATAAAAAAGTTGAAGATATATTAGCAGAATTAAATATTAAATTAGGTGAAAATGATAAAGTTACACCTGATTTATCATCAGAAGTAGGATTTGTTGATACTATAACTATTACTAGAGTGGATAAAATTCAAGAAGTTACAAAAGAAACTATAGCCTTTGAAACTATAGAAGAGAAAGATGATAATATGTTCGTAGGAGAAAAAGCGATAGTAACAGAAGGTAAAGACGGAGAAAAAGAAATTACAAAAGAAACTGTTAAAGAGAATGGAAATATTGTTTCAGAAGAGATAATCTCAGAAAAAGTAATTTCTGAACCAGTAAAAGAAGTAGTTAAAGTGGGAACAAAAGCACGTTCAGCAGCTACTGCAACTAGTGTTTCTCCAGTAGCTCAACAATATGCTTCTTCTGGAGGAACAGTAGTATTATCTAATGGTAATACTGCAGGGGAAATTGGATCTTATGCAGCACAACAAATGCAAGCAAGAACAGGAGTCTCTGCATCAACTTGGGAATATATAATTGCTCGTGAATCTAATGGGCAAGTTAATGCACGAAATGCTTCTGGCGCATCAGGACTATTCCAAACAATGCCAGGTTGGGGATCTACTGCTACGGTAGAAGATCAAATTAATGCAGCAGTTAAAGCATACAATAGCCAAGGACTTAGAGCTTGGGGAGTCTAAAAATAAAATAATTAATGAAAATTATCTATAAATAATATATTTTTAACAAATAATTATCTATAGATGATTTTTCATTTTAAATGTAGAGGTATTATTTATGATTAAAGAATGTACTATTGAAGATTTAGAACAATTAAAATCTATAAGTGAAAAAACTTTTGTAGAGACATTTGAAAAAGATAATTCAAAGGAAAATTTATTGGAATATATAAACAAAAATATAACTTTAGAAAATTTAAGGGAGCAGTTATTGAAGCTAGATAGTTTTTTCTATTTTATAACTCATAATAACGATATAGCAGGTTTTTTGAAATTAAATATTAGCGCTACTCAAACTGAAAATATGGGAGAAAATTATTTAGAAGTTGAGCGTATCTATATTTTAAAAGAATATAAAGGCAATGGATTGGGGAAAAAATTAATTGAGTTTTCTCTAAGCAAAGCAAAAGAATTAGGAAAAAATAAGGTATGGTTAGGAGTTTGGGAACACAATTATCCGGCTATTAAATTTTATGAAAAATTTAATTTTAAAATAATAGACAAACATAATTTTTATATGGGTAGTGATAAGCAAACAGATTATATAATGGAAATTAATATTACAGAATAAAAAGATATGTAGACTTTAGTTTCTACATATCTTTTTTTGTAACGAAATTATTTTTTTTCTATTTTCTCCATATTTCTCATGTATGGGCGTAAAACTTCAGGTATAGTTATAGATCCATCTTCGTTTTGATAGTTTTCTATTATTGCTGCTACTGTACGTCCTACTGCTAGTCCAGATCCATTTAGAGTATGAGCAAATTCTACTTTTCCTGTATCTTTACGACGGAAGCGAATATTTGCACGACGTGCTTGGAAATCAGTACAATTAGAGCAAGAACTAATTTCTTTGTATGCATCATAACTAGGTAGCCAAACTTCTAAATCATAAGTTTTTGCACTAGAGAATCCAGTATCACCTGTACATAAAGTTATTACTCTGTATGGCAGTTGTAATTTTTTTAGAATATTTTCTGCATGAGAAGTCATAAGTTCTAATTGTTCATAAGATTCTTCTGGTTTTGCAAAACGAACAAGCTCAACTTTATTAAATTGGTGTAATCTTATAAGACCTCTTGTATCACGACCCGCACTACCAGCTTCTGATCTGAAGCAAACGCTAAATGCAGTAAGTCCTTTTGGTAAATTCTCCTCATCTAATATTTCGTTGTTATGATAATTAGTTAAAGGTACTTCAGCTGTTGGAATAAGAGTCATACCTTCTGATTCTATAGTATACACGTCTTCTAAAAATTTAGGAAATTGACCAGTACCAAAAAGAGAATTTCTATTTACAAGTTGAGGTACCATCATTTCTTCGTATCCATGCTCAGTAACGTGAGTATCAATCATAAAATTAATTAATGCTCTTTCTAATAATGCTCCAGCATTTTTGTAGAATAAAAATCTACTTCCAGCAACTTTACCAGCACGTTCAAAATCAACGATATCCAACTCTTCTACTAAATCCCAGTGTGCTTTCGGCTCAAAACCAAATTCTCTAACTTCACCTATACGACGAACTTCAATATTTTCTGTTTCATCTTCACCGATAGGAGTTTCGTCAGAAACTAGATTAGGAATGCGAGAAATAATATCGTGTAATTTTTCGTCGATTTGCTTTACTTCTAAATCTAAGTTAGCAATTTCATCAGAAACTTTTTTCATTTCATTTATAACTGCTACAGCATCTTCTTTTTTTCTTTTCAAAATTGCAATTTCTTCACTAGTTTTGTTACGAAGAGCTTTTAAATCTTCTACTTTTACTAGTAGTTCACGACGTTTTTTATCAAGTTCTAAAATTGTATCAACTACAGAATTATCATCTCCACGTTTTGCAATTTTTTCTTTTACTAATTCTGGTTGTACTCTTATTAATTTAATGTCTAACATATTTTTTTCCTCCTAATATATAAAATGTAAAATAAAAAATCCCTTACGTTTATATAAACGTAAGGGACGATGTATTTCCGTGGTTCCACCCTAATTTTGCCTAAGGCACTTTTCTTTTTACGATAAAAGTTAACGAATTTGACTGTCGTTATAGTAGAATTCTAAAAGTGAATCTAAGTATTTTCAGCAACCATACTCTCTCTAAAATCTTCAACAATTAAAACATGTCTATAGTCAAATAATTTTCATTTAATTTGATTATTATTTTACATTTAATAATTTAGTTTGTCAATATATAAATTAAAAAAAATTAAATTAAAATTTTATAAAAAGAAAAACTATAAAAAAATTTTAAAAAAACTTAAAAAAATTCAAAAACTGTTGTATATCTAACAAGACATTTTAGAAAAACTGATATATAATATAAGTGTAGTAATCGATTACTAAAAAATAAATAGGTTGATGAGGATAGGAGAGTCTCTTTATGAGCACCGAAGGTACAAGTTAGTAATTAGCAGTTTCTAATGAAATTCTCAGGTAAAAGAACTATACTCGGACAAATTCTGAAATTTAATAACTATTAAATAACAGGAAGAGATGCTTTAACATTTCTTCCTGTTGTTTTTATTAGGAGTTAATTATGATTTTAATAACTAACAATCCAAAATTTAAAAGTTTAGATATAAACAATATAGCAGTAAAATATCATAATACCGATTATTTTCGTATATTGGAAATAACGCGTGATTATATACACAAAAATTATGAAATGTTAACACACCCATTGTATGGAAGTGTAAAACCAAATGAAACTATCTATAGAACTATTTTGATTAAAGAAAGTGATAGTTTAGATTATAATTCTGTAACATTAATATCTGAAGCTATGAGTACTTTTGTAAAATTTAATAAAAACAAATTAACGCCTACTTGGAATGAAAGAGTAAAGGATGATTTTAGCGTTATAGATTATGACTTATTAATCAATGCTATAAAAAGAATAATAAATTAAAGAGGAGGTATTGTATGGCAGAACATTTTGATTTAATAATTATAGGTTCAGGGCCGGCAGGTTTATCGTCTGCACTATACGCATCTAGAGCAAAACTAAAAACATTAGTTTTGGAAAAAGGTAAGAATGGAGGTCAAGCAGCATCAACACATCTTATCGAAAATTACCCAGGGTCAATAGAAAATCCTACGGGACCAAACTTGATAAATAGAATGCTTGAACAGGCTAAAAGTTTTGGTGCAGAAATTCGTAAAGAAGAAGTTATTGATGTAGATTTTTCTGGTGATGAAAAAATAATTAGATGCAAGAGTGGTGACTTGTCAGCCAAAGCAGTTGTTATAGCAACAGGAGCTACACCTAGAAAAATGGATGCTCCGGGAATTAAGGAATTGTCTGGTAAAGGTGTATCTTACTGTGCGACTTGTGATGCAGATTTCTTCCAAGACTTAGATGTTTATGTAGTGGGTGGAGGAAATAGTGCAATAGAAGAAGCTATATTCTTATCTAAATTTGCACGTTCAGTAAATATAGTGCATATGTTGGAAGATTTCCAATGTGAAAATATTATTTTAGAAAAAGCTCAAAATACCCCGAACATAACTATTAAAACTCGTACAGTAGTACAAGAAGTTAAGGGTGATGGAATTTTAGAGTCAATAGTATTTAAAAATTTAGATACGGATGAAGTTTATGAAATAGAAGCGGACGAAGACGATGGAACGATGGGACTATTTATCTTTATAGGTTACGTACCACAAACAGAGTTGTTCAAAAATAAAGTGGAATTGGATAATAATGGATATGTCTTAGCGACTGAAGATACAAAAACTAATGTCCCAGGAGTGTTTGTAGCTGGAGATTGTAGAATTAAAGAAATTCGTCAAGTAGTAACAGCAGCTTCTGATGGGGCAGTATCTGCTATTATGGCAGAAAGATACATTAGTGAAAAATTTGAATAATAAATAACTAGGAGGATTAAAATATGTTAGCAGTAGATAAAACTACATTCGAAGCAGAAGTATTAGAGGCAGAGGGTTATGTATTTGTAGATTTTTGGAGTGATGGGTGTGAGCCGTGTAAAGCTTTGTTGCCAGAAGTTCATAAATTAGCTGAGAAATATAGTGAAAGTATGAAGTTCGTTTCTTTAGAAACTACAAAAGCTAGAAGATTAGCTATTAAGCAAAAAGTTCTAGGATTACCAACTTTAGCAGTATATAAAGATGGTGAAAAATTAGAAGAGGTTACAAAAGATGATGCTACTATAGAAAATATAGAAGCATTGATAACAAAATATATTTAATAAATTAAAGGAGGAGCAAGATATGCGTCTTGAACTAGGAAAAATTCAAATCAAAGACATTCAATTTTCTTCAGAGTCAAAAATTGAAGAGAATATACTGTATGTCAACAAGGAAGAGCTTATAAAAGCTATATGGGATGATGAAAATATCGTTTCTGTTGATGTAGACATAGCTAGACCGGGAGAGAGTGTTCGTATAACACCTGTAAAAGATGTAATAGAGCCTAGAGTTAAGGTTGAAGGTTGCGGAGGTATCTTCCCAGGAATATTGTCAAAAGTAGATACTGTAGGAGAAGGTAAAACTATCGCTCTAAAAGGAATGGCAGTAGTTACTACTGGTAAAATAGTAGGATTCCAAGAAGGTATTATTGATATGGTTGGAGTTGGTGCTGACTATACACCATTTTCTAAATTAAACAATTTGGTAGTAATAGCAGAACCTGCAGAAAATGTAAAACAACACGATCACGAAAAAGCTGTTAGATATATTGGATTCAAAGCTGCCAAATATTTAGGAGAATTAGCTCGTAATTTGGAACCAGAAGAAGTTACAGTATACGAAACAAAACCTTTATTAGAACAAATAGCAGAGTATCCAGATTTACCAAAAGTAGGGTACGTGTATATGTTACAAACTCAAGGATTACTACACGATACGTATGTTTACGGAGTAGATGCTAAACAAATAGTCCCAACTATATTATATCCTACTGAATTAATGGACGGAGCAATAGTAAGTGGAAACTGTGTGTCAGCTTGTGATAAGAACCCAACATACGTTCACTTAAATAATGGAATTGTTGAAGATTTGTATGAAAAACACGGAAAAGAAATTAACTTCTTAGGTGTTATAATTACTAACGAAAATGTATACTTAATGGATAAAGAAAGATCATCTAACTGGACTGCTAAGTTAAGTAGTTACTTAGGATTAGATGCAGTAATAATTTCTCAAGAAGGATTCGGAAATCCTGATACAGATTTAATAATGAACTGTAAAAAAATAGAAAATGAGAATATAAAAACTGTTATAGTAACTGATGAATATGCTGGTCAAGATGGAGCTAGTCAAAGTTTAGCAGATGCAGATGCAAAAGCAGATGCCGTAGTAACAGGAGGAAATGCTAATGAGGTAGTTGTTCTTCCTAAACTTGATAAGATTATAGGACATATAGATGTTGTAAATGTTATAGCTGGTGGAAATCAAGACTCTCTAAGAGAAGATGGAACTATAGAAGTAGAAATTCAAGCTATTACAGGATCAACGAACGAAACAGGATTTGGATATTTATCAACAAAAACATATTAATTAAATGGAGGAAATAAGATAATGAGTAGTTTAAAAAATAAAAAAATAGTTATTATCGGTGACCGTGATGGGATTCCGGGATTAGCTATAGAAGAATGTGTTAAAACTATAGAAGGGACTGAAGTAGTGTTTTCATCTACTGAGTGTTTCGTCTGAACGGCTGCAGGCGCTATGGACTTAGAAAACCAAAAACGTGTTAAAGAAGCTGCTGATAAATATGGAGCAGAAAACGTTGTGGTATTACTAGGTGCATCAGAAGCCGAAGCTGCTGGTCTAGCAGCTGAAACAGTAACTGTAGGAGATCCAACATTTGCAGGAGTTCTAGCAGGAGTTGCACTAAACTTAGATGTATATCATGTATTGGAAGAAGAAGTAAAAGAACAATTTGATTCAGCTGTTTATGAAGAACAAATGGGTATGATGGAAATGGTTCTTGATGTTGATGAAATTTCTCAAGAAATGCAAGATATAAGAGGATAGACTTTTATAAAAAGGAGGAGAAGTAAAATGTCGAAAATTAGAGTAGTACATTATATAAACCAATTCTTTGCTGGAGTTGGTGGAGAAGAAAAAGCTCATATTGAACCAGAATTAAGAAAAGAATTACCACCTATATCAACACAATTGCAGTCAGTGTTGGGAGATGACTTTGAAGTAGTAGCTACTGTAGTATGTGGAGACAGTTATTTTAATGAAAACTTAGAGGTTGCTCAAGATACATTAATAAAAATGATAACAGCAGAAGAGCCACAATTATTTATAGCAGGACCTGCATTTAATGCTGGACGTTATGGAGTAGCTGCAGGAACTATAACAAAATTAGTTCAAGAAAAACTTAATATACCTTCAGTAACTGCTATGTATGTAGAAAATCCCGGAGTGGATATGTACAAAAAAGATATCTATATTATCGAAACAGCAGATAGTGCAGCAGGAATGAGAAAAAGCTTACCTAAATTAGCTAAATTTGCTGCAAAATTAGCTAAAGGAGAGGAAATACTATCTCCTAAGGAAGAAGGATACATAGCAAGAGGAATTAGAGTTAATTTCTTCCACGAAGAAAGAGGATCTAAGCGTGCAGTAGATATGCTTATCAAAAAAATCAAAGGAGAGGATTTTGAGACAGAATATCCTATGCCTGACTTTGATAGAGTTGAGCCGAATGCAGCAATAAAAGATTTATCAAAAATAAAAATAGCTTTAGTAACTTCTGGAGGAATTGTCCCTAAAGGAAATCCTGATCATATTGAATCTTCTTCAGCATCAAAATATGGAGAATATGTAATTAAAGGATTTAATGATTTAACTGAAGAAACTCATGAAACAGCACACGGAGGATATGATCCAGTGTACGCTAATTTGGATGCTGATAGAGTATTACCTGTGGATGTAATGAGAGATTTAGTAGCCGAAGGAGTTGTAGGAGAATTACACGAAAAATTCTATACTACAGTAGGAAACGGAACAGCAGTAGCTAGTGCTAAAAAATATGCTTCAGAATTTAGTCAAAAATTAATTGAGGATGGAGTGCAAGCTGTTATCTTGACATCTACTTGAGGTACGTGTACTCGTTGCGGTGCAACGATGGTAAAAGAAATCGAAAGAGCTGGGATACCTGTCGTACATATGTGTACAGTAGTTCCTATTTCGCTTACAGTTGGAGCAAATAGAATAGTTCCGACAATTGCTATACCTCATCCATTAGGAAATCCAGCACTAGATAAAGCTGATGAGAAGAAATTAAGAAGAAAATTAGTAGAAAAAGCACTTAAAGCTTTAACTACAGAAGTAGAAGGACAAACAGTATTTGAATAATACTGCATAACAAAAGAAAGGGGATAGGAGAGAGGGATGCTTATCCTTCTCTCCTAAAATGAAAAATGAACTATCCAGTATTTAAAGGAACAGGATATGTATTAGTTCATACACCTGATATGATAGTTGAAAATGGTTCGACTTGTGAAATAGAAAAAATAACAAATCCTGATTCTGAATTTTTAAAAGAAGTAAAAAATCATATTAGAACTTATGAAGAAGTAGTAAATTATCTGCCTAATCAAGTATACATAGGTAACAAAAAACCAGAAGAATTAAATGAATATCCTATGCCGTGGTATGATATCAAAGATTATCAAGGGGAGAGATTTGGAAAATTTGGTCAAATAGTTCCTCAAGATGAATTTATAGCTATTATGCAACTATGTGATGCATTTGATTTAGTAAAATTATCAGAAGATTTTGTTAGTAGTGTTAAACCTAAAGTTGAAAAAAATTTCCCTGAATTAAATCATTTGTTTGCTAAATTAAAAGGTAGTGATATTTCTGAGTTAGAAAGTGGAAGTCAACCGTTAATTAACGAAGGAAAAATTGTTGGTTACGTAAAAAAAGCACATGACGTAGATGTTAATTTGAATGCTCATGTAATATTTGAGAACTTAGTAGTAAAAGCGTCAGGTGTAATTTCAGTATTAGAGTTGTTCAAAAATATAGACATTAATTTAGAAGATGTTGATTATGTTATAGAATGTTCAGAAGAAGCTTGTGGAGATATTAATCAACGCGGGGGAGGTAACTTCGCAAAAGCTATAGCAGAAACTTGTAATTTAATTAATGCAACAGGATCTGATGTTCGTGGTTTCTGTGCTGCTCCGGCACACGCATTAATAAATGCTGCATCGTTAGTTCAGGCTAAAGTTTACAAAAACGTATTAGTGGTTGCAGGAGGTGCTAGTGCTAAACTAGGTATGAATGCAAAAGACCACGTTAAGAAAGGTTTACCTGTTCTAGAAGATGTTTTAGGAGGCTTTGCAGTATTAATTTCTGAAAATGATGGAAAAAATCCTATTATTAGAACAGATTTAGTAGGTAAGCATAATGTAGGAACTGGATCTTCACCGCAAGCAGTTATGTCTGCGCTAGTAATTAGTGGCTTAGAAAAAGCAGGTTTGAAAGTTACAGACGTAGATGTATTCTCAGTAGAAATGCAAAATCCAGATATAACTAAAGCAGCGGGAGCAGGAAATGTTCCAGAAGCTAACTACAAAATGATAGGAGCTTTAGCGGTAATGAGAGGCGATATAGAGAAGAAAGATCTTAAATCATTTATAGAAGCTAAAGGATTACCAGGATGGGCGCCTACTCAAGGGCATATTCCTTCAGGAGTACCTTATTTAGGATTTTTAATGGAGGATCTTACTGTTGGTGATAAAAATAGAGCTATGGTTATAGGTAAAGGTAGCTTGTTCTTAGGAAGAATGACTAATTTATTTGATGGAGCCTCATTTATAGTAGAGAGAAACAGTGGAGTTACAGAAGAAATCAATGCTGTATCAAAAGATGAAATAAGAAAAATTATAGCAGAATCAATAAGAAAATTTGCTCAAAATATAGTAGAAGATTAGAGGTGATGCTTTATGAGTAAAAAAATAGTTTCAGAAGTTTTGTTAGAATTAGCTGATTCTATAGAAACAGGAAATTTTGGTAAAAAACTTAAAGTAGGGCTAACCACTCTAGGCAGTGAGCATGGAGTAGATAATCTTATAAGTGGAGCAAGATTAGCAAAAAATGACTTGTTTGATATAGTTTTGATTGGACAGGGACATGAAGATTTTGAAAGCTATGAAGCTACTACAGAAGAAGAATGTCATCAAATAATGGAACGTTTGTTAGATAATGGGGAGATATCATCTTGTGTAACGTTACATTATAATTTTCCAATAGGTGTTTCTACGGTAGGGAGAGTTATAACACCTGCTAGAGGAAAAGAAATGCTTATTGCAACTACTACGGGAACATCAGCGACAGATAGGGTAGAAGCTATGGTACGAAATGCTATCTATGGTATTGCTACTGCAAAATCAATAGGAATTAAAAATCCAACATTGGGAATAATAAATATTGATGGAGCTAGACAAGTAGAAAAAATATTGCTAGACTTAAAAGATAATGGTTATAAGTTTGATTTTACTGAATCTAAGAGATCTGATGGAGGGTCAGTAATGAGAGGTAATGACTTACTTATGGGAACACCCGATGTTATGGTAACAGATTCGCTTACTGGAAATATATTTATGAAGCTATTTTCTTCTTATCATACAGGAGGAGATTATGAAGCACAGGGTTATGGTTATGGACCAGGAGTGGGAGAAGACTACTCAAGAAGAATTTTAATATTGTCTCGTGCTTCAGGTTCAGCAGTTGTTGCAAAATCGTTGCAATATGCCTATGAAGTAGCTTTAGGAGAAGTCAACAAAATAGCAAAAGAAGAATTTAAAAAAGCCAAAAGTGCTAATTTAGATAAATTTTTAGAAGAACTAAAAAATAAAAAACAAACTAGCTCTAGTGATGAAAAAGTAGCTATGCCACCTAAAGAAACTGTTACGGCTTCTATATCAGGGGTTGATATTTTAGATTTAGAAGACGCTGTAAAAGTTTTATGGCAAAAAAATATTTATGCTGAAAGTGGTATGGGTTGCACAGGCCCTATTATATTAGTAAGTGAAGAAAAAGAAGAGTTAGCTACTAATATTTTAAAAGAAAGTAATATGTTAGCATAGTAAAAGAATGGCAAAGGATATCTTTTACTATACTAAGAGTATAGAATTATTATTTAAGGTACAATTTTAAAAAAATAATAGCGATACACTAAATGAAAGTGTATCGCTATTTTCTATAATTTAGATATTATTTTTTCTTGAATTTCTAAAAATTGTTCGTTAGAAAGTTTTTCTGGAGGATATTTTATTTCTAAATGATCAAAATGTAGTTCTTTATTTTCATATCGTGGAACTATGTGGAAATGAAGATGGAAAACAGATTGTCCAGCAAATTCTTCGTTATTTTGCATTATAGTAACTCCATCTGCAGAAAAACTATTTTTAACAGCGTTAGCTATTTTCGGAAGTGCTGCCCCTATATGAGCAGCAGTTTCGCTATCGCAATCTAAAATATTTCTGCAATGTTTTTTAGGTATAACTAATGTATGACCTTTAGTAACTGGAAACACATCTAGGAATGCATAAACAAAATCGTCTTCATAAATTTTATAACTAGGTATTTCTTTGTCTAATATTTTTTCGAAAATTGTCTTTTCCATAGTTTTTCTCCTTAATCAAGTTTTTCTAAAGTAGTAGTTAGTAATTTTTTTAGATTAATGCTAATTTTTTGTGCTGTTTTTAAAACGTGCTCGTGATCGTGATTTTTTTCTTGGATACCAGTTGCCATATTTGTTACACAAGATAGGACAGCTACTGGAAGCCCTGCATGATTAGCAGCTATTACTTCTGGTACAGTAGACATTCCTACTAAATCACATCCCATAGTTTTGAATGCTCTTATTTCTGCTCGAGTTTCAAAGTAAGGTCCCATAAAGAAACCGTATGTTCCGTGATGTAAAGTAATGTTTAGTTCTTTTGCAGAAGATGATAAATTTTCTACTAATATGGGATTGAACGGAGTTGTCATATCTACAAATCGTTGTCCAAGACGATCATCATTAGGACCAATAAGTGGGTTGTCCGTAACTAAAGAGATAAAATCGTCTAAACATACAATATCTCCTTCTGAATAGTTTGTATTTATAGCACCGCAAGCGTTAGTTATAAAAAGACCTTTGATGTTCATAAATTTAACGACGTAAGTCATAAATGCAACGTCTTTCATACTATGTCCTTCGTAATAATGCAAGCGACCATTTAAGACCATAATAGTTTTGCCAGATATTTGACCAAAAGTTAACTTATTAGCATGTCCTTTAATGTGCGATGCAGATTTATTGCCAGGGAAATTAGGAATATCAGAATAGCTAAGTTCTTTTTGATTTTCTAATTCTAATGTTATTCCACTACCTAAAACTACAGCATAATCAATAGTTTCTCCGTAGAAGTTGTTTATAAAGTTAGCAGTTTCTATTATTTTATCGTAATAAGTCATAGTAATTCTCCTTGAAATGTAGTATATAAAAATTATATCAAAAAATAATTTAAAAATAAATATAATATATAAACTATGTTAAATTTTTTAAAAACGCTTGCATCTTATTCTGCTCTATGTTATATTTTAGTTGTAATAAACATAAGGAGGATATTATGAAAAAAATACTTAAATATATAGTTGTACTAGTTTCTTTGACATTAATTTTTGTTGGATGTTCATCTAAAAATTCATCAGAAAATAGTGAAGATAAATCTAGTTACAAGATAGGAGTAGTAGTAGGAGAAGGAGGAGCAAAGGACAAAAGTTTTAACCAAGCTAATGTAGAAGCAGTAGAAGCATGGGCAAAAGAAAACAATGCTACAGCTCATAAGCCAATAGAGAGCAAGAACGCTTCTGATATTAACGCTAATTTACAAAACGTTTCTTCAAAATCAGATATAGTTTCTGTAGCTGGGTATGATTTTGAAAAAGAGTTACCTAAAATAGCTGAAAAAAATAAAGATGTTAAGTATATCTATATTGATATGGAAGCTAAGGGCGATAATATTATGTCTGCTGTTTTTAAAGAGCAAGAAGCAGGGTATTTAGCAGGCTATGTGGCAGCATTGCAATCAAAAACAGGTAAAGTAGGATTTATAGGGGGATTAAAAATACCTCCAGTAGCAAAATTTGGTTTAGGATTCGTTCAAGGAGCAAAAGAAGCTAACCCTAATGTAGAAATAATTTACAATTATACTGGTAGTTTTGCTGATATTAACAAAGGAAAAACTATAGCTGCAACTATGTATGACGAAGGAGTAGATGTAATTTTTACAGCTGCGGGGAATACAGGTAATGGAGCTATAAAAGAAGCTCAAGAACGAGCTGTTAATGATTTTAAGGATAGTGGAGAAATTAAACATTGGATTGTAGGGGTAGATAAGGATCAATATGAAGATGGAATTTTCAAAGCTAAAGATAAAGATGGTAAGGATGTAGAAAAATCAGTTATTCTAACTTCTGCTATGAAAAAAGTAGATGTGGCTGTAAAGGACATTCTAGATAAAATTAAAGCTGGAACTTTCCAAGGAAATACTACTTTAGTTTTTGGAATAAAAGAAAATGGCTTGACATTACCTAAAGAAAATCCTAATTTAGTAGGAGATATAGAATCTAAAGTTAAATCTATTATGGAAAAAATATCTTCAGAAACAATAAAAGTTAAGGATGATGAACAATCATTAACAGAGTCAGAAAAAACAAATATTAAAGGTGAATTATAATAAAATTTATATGTAATAGTTCGTTTGACATATTAAATGAAATATTTATCCAAATAATTCATAAAATTAATCTAAAAATTACTAAAGTAGAGTAAATTATTAGAAATGAAAACGGTACTTACGAACTTTTCAAAACAAATAGTAAGATTATAAAATAAAAATATTGATATTGAAAAAATTTTATGATATCATTTTCTTATAAAATAAAACTCAAAGGAGACAATTTTTTTATGAAAAAATTATTTTCATTTTTAGCAGTAGTTTTATCAACTGCTTTAATATTAGTAGGATGTTCTTCTAAATCTGGAAGTAACAGTAGTAGTTCTTCTTCAGGACTTAAAGTAGCAGTAGTTACTGATGAAGGTGGAGCTAAAGATAAAAGTTTTAACCAAAGTAATGTTGAAGCTGTAGAAGCTTGGACAAAAGCTAATGGAGGAACTGCACAACAACCTATCGAAACTAAGAGTCAAGACAAAATAGTTCCAAATTTAGAAACAGCAGCAAAAGTTTCTGATGTAATATCTATAGCTGGATTCTATTTTGAAAATACTTTACCTGAAGTTGCTGATAAATATAGTGATAAAAAATTCATTCTTTTAGATGGTGTAGTTGATAAACCGAATGTACTATCAGCTACTTTCCAAGAGCATGAAGCAGGATATTTAGCAGGATATACAGCAGCATTACAATCTAAAACTGGAAAAATAGGATTTGTAGGTGGAGCTAAAATTCCAGCAGTTGTTAAATTCGGTGTAGGATATATTCAAGGAGCTAAAGCAGCTAATCCAGACATTCAAATATTCTATCAATATAGTGGATCATTTACTGATTCTAACAAAGGAAAAACATTAGCAGCTACTATGTATGACGAAGGTGCAGATGTTATCTTTGCGGCAGCTGGAGGAACAGGTACAGGTGTTATTAAAGAAGCTCAAGAAAGAGCAATCAATGATCTTAAAGATAGTGGAGAAGTTAAACACTGGGTTATTGGTGTAGATAAAGATCAATACGAAGATGGTGTATTCAAAGCTAAGGATAAAGATGGAAAAGATGTAGAAAAATCTGTTATTTTAACTTCTGCAGTTAAAAATATTAATGTTGCAGTAACAAAAGCACTAGATTCTATTAAAGATGGAACATTCAAAGGTGGAAAAGATAATGCTGTAGTTTTAAGTATTAAAGATAATGGTGTAGGAATCCCAGAGAAAAATCCAAATCTTACAGATGATATTTATAAAAAAGTTATTGCAGCTGGAGATGAGTTGAAATCAGGATCAGTTAAAATTGTAGAAACTGGTGATGAATTACCAAATAAAGATAACTTAAAAGGTGATGCTTAATATTTTCACAAAAAAAAGAGTCCAGAAAGCTGGACTCTTTTTAATTTCTTATAAAATTTAGTATAGTTAGTGAATTATATAAAAACATATCAGAAAAAATATTAGAAAAACGTATACTATACTATAAAAATATATTATAATTATATTGTACAAAATTATTGAAACGAGGTGCTTATATGTATGCAATAGAAATGCTAAACATCACAAAAAAGTTTGGTGACTTCTACGCAAATAAAGATATAACTATTCAGGTTAAGAAAAACGAAGTACACGCATTGTTAGGAGAGAATGGAGCAGGTAAATCTACTCTTATGTCTGTTCTTTTTGGTATGTATCATCAAGAATCTGGAACAATAAAATTAAATGGTAAAGAAGTTAAAATTAAAGATCCTAAACACGCTAATCAATTGGGAATAGGAATGGTGCATCAACACTTTAAATTAATTAAAAACTTCACTGTCGCAGAAAATATTATCTTAGGTATGGAAGAAGTAAAAGGTGGAAAAATTGATATAGATAATGCTTCTAAGAAGATATATGATTTATCTGTAAAATATGGATTGCAAGTTGATCCGAATGCTTTAGTGAGCGATATAACTGTAGGAATGCAACAAAGGGTAGAAATTTTGAAAATGTTGTATCGTGATGCAGAGATACTAATTTTTGATGAACCTACAGCAGTATTAACTCCGTCAGAAATAGAAGAATTTTTAGTCATTTTAAAAAATCTTCAAAATGAAGGTAAAACAATATTACTAATTACTCATAAACTTAACGAAATTATGGCAGTAGCCGACCGTTGCAGTATCATTAGACGTGGAGAGTACTTTGGAACTGTAGAAATAGAAAATACTACCAAAGAAAAATTAGCGAGTCTAATGATAGGTAGAGATTTAGAAATTATTAATTACGAAAGATCACGTAATGGTAAGGAAAAGTTATTAGAAGTTAAAGGTGTTTATGCCGATACTGTTGAGAAAAAAGATATTCTACATGACTTTAATTTAGAAGTTAGAGAACGTGAAATTTTGGGTATTGCTGGGGTTGATGGTAATGGGCAACAGCAATTTGTAGAAGTATTGAATGCATTGTTAA
This sequence comes from Gemelliphila sp. 1F1, assembly GCF_056897515.1. Taxonomy (NCBI): domain Bacteria; kingdom Bacillati; phylum Bacillota; class Bacilli; order Caryophanales; family Gemellaceae; genus Gemelliphila; species Gemelliphila sp. 1F1. The sequence goes on along the minus strand of NZ_JBXHBE010000003.1, from coordinate 66,494 downwards.
CTCAAACTAAAGGAAGTATAACATTCAAAGGGCAAGATATATCAAAATTATCTACAGCGAAAAGAAAAGAGTTAGGACTGGAAATTATTGCAGAAGATAGACATAAAGATGGATTAGTATTAGATTTCAGTATAGAAGAAAATTCTATCTTGGAAAATTACTATACCTCAAAATTTGCAAAAAATGGCTTCTTACAACAAAAATCTATTTCTAAATTTGCAAAAGAGTTGTGTGAAAAATATGATGTACGTAAAGCAGGATCAGAAAAAATAGCAGCTCGTAGTATGAGTGGAGGTAACCAACAGAAATTAATTATAGGAAGAGCTTTGGAGTTAAATCCTAATCTTATAGTAACAACACAACCTACACGTGGGCTTGACGTTGGAGCAATTAATGGTATTCATAGAATGTTAATAGATTATCGTGATAAAGGTAATGGGGTATTGTTAATTTCTTATGATTTAGATGAAATTCTAACATTATCAGATAGAATAGCTGTTATTCATAACGGAAATATTATTGATGTAGTTGATAATGATGAAAAAGTTACAAAAGAACAATTAGGTCTATTGATGGCCGGAGTTAAGAAATAGGAAGGAGATTTAAGTAATGTATAAAATATTAACTAATGCGATACTACCTATACTTGCTTCATTTTTAGTCGGGGCAATAATAGTATTAGCTATAGGGGCATCTCCTGCTGATGTTATTACTATTATGAATGATTTAATAACTGATAAAGGTAGTATTTCAGAAATAATTATTTCTACTATACCATTAGTATGTACAGGATTATCTATAGCCTTTGCATTTAGAACAGGTTTATTTAATATTGGGGCAGAAGGTCAATTTATTATGGGTGGACTTATGTCAGGATTTGTTGCTATAAGTATGCAAGGTTCTAATTTTTATTTAGTTTTAGCTTGTAGCATATTGGCTGGTATTTTAGCAGGAGGTCTTTGGGCTTCTATCGCAGGTTATTTGAAAGCTAGATTTAATATAAGTGAAGTAGTTGTAACAATAATGTTAAACTATACGGCTTTATATTTTGTTCAATTCTTTGTTCCGAAATATATAAGAGGAACTAATGATGTTGTCTCTAAATTAATAGTTGATTCTAATGGAGAAAGTTATTTATCGAACAGTCTTATTTATTCAATATTTGGAAATAGCAGATTAGGATCAGATTTAATATTCGTTATAATAAGTTTAATTATTTTCTATATATTAATGGAGAAAACAGTTTTTGGATATGAGCTTCGTTCTGTAGGATTTAATAGAAACGCTTCGGAATTTGTCGGTATGAAAGTTAATAGAAATGTAGTGTTATCGATGTTTATTTCTGGAGCATTTGCTGGATTAGGAGGAGTTCTTTATAACATGGGACCAGTAGGACAAGTAGTAGTAAGTACTACTTTCCAAGGGTATGGATATATGGGTATTGCCGTAGCGCTTATAGGAGCTAACACAGCTCTAGGTGTTTTATTAGGAGCGTTATTGTTTGGATTTTTATCTGTTCTTACGCCACTTCTTACTTTTGTCGGTATACCAAAAGATATATCAAATATTTTAATAGGATTAATTGTTCTATTCGTAGCAGCAAAAGCTATGTTTGAAAATAAATTTTTAGCAGAAATTTTTACAAAAAGTAAAAAAATGAAAGGAGAAAAATAGATGGATACATTTTTATCACTATTAGACTCTATGCTACAATATACAGCGCCTATATTGATTGCTGCAATAGGAGGTTTCTACTCAGAAAAAAGTGGTGTTGTTAATATTGCATTAGATGGTTTTGTAATTTTTGGTGCTTTTATAGCATCTATGTTTGCATCTAGTTTATTTGAAGGAGAGCCTACATTAACACAATTAGTATTATGTTTAGTAGTAGCTACTTTAGCAGGAGGTGTAGCCTCAATACTTCATGCATTTATAAGTATTAATTTAAAGGCGGATCAAGTTATTTCTGGTACAGCTATTAACTTAATGGCACCTGCGGTTGCGTTATTTTTAGTTAATCATTATAATGGAACTTATGAATTGTTATTAAAAACAGGATTTCCTAGATATTCTATAGTAGGTAAACTAACGGTATATCCAACTATTATATTAGCTATTATAATAGTTATTGTAACATACTACATAATTTATAAACGTCCATTCGGTTTACGACTTAGATCTGTAGGGGAGAATCCACAAGCTAGTGATTCTTTAGGATTAAATGTCTTTAAATATCGTTATATCGGGGTAATTACGTCAGGATGTTTAGCGGGTTTGGCTGGAGGAATTATTGCTACTACTTTTAGTCAAGGGTTTAATGCTTCGATTACAGTCTACGGATTTGGATATTTAGCATTAGCAGCATTAATATTTGGTAAATATAATCCAATAACTGTTACTTTAGCAGCTTTATTCTTCGGAGGAACTAAAGTTTTTGCGGAGAAAGCGTCAATTCTAGCTCCTGATTTACCAGTACCAGTATCATTTTGGAATATGTTCCCGTTCGTAGCAACTATTATAGCTTTAATAGTATTCTCGAAAAAATCTTCTGCACCAGAAGCTTTGGGTATTCCTTATGACAAAGGTTTAAGGTAAATACATTTTCAAAAAAAAAGTGGGTATATAATATTTAGTGTAGAGGGTAAAACTTCTATACTAAATATTTTTTTATTTGTAAAATGTTTAGTGCTAAATGGCAAATACATTAGCCTAAAAAAAATAAGCTCACTAATAAAAAGTGAACTTATCTTGGAAGTAAATTTATATATTATAAAAACAATCTTATAAACTCTTGCCGGGGTAAATAAAATTTATGTTGATATAAATATAAAAATACTGTTGTATTCATACAATTAAATACGAATTTAATTAATAATAACATTAATTAAAAGGTAATGCAAGAAATACCTATATAAATTCTTGCAGACGTGATATAACGCTGGCTCTATTTTTGCTGTTTAGTGGGTTGAAAAGTCTTAAAATGCTTATATTTTGTCGAGTTAATATTTTTTAAAATCTGAAAAAATTATATTTTATAAACTAAAGGGATAATAATTTATCTCTTTTTTTATTTTCAAAAAAATGGAGGTATCATAAATATGAGTAATATTGAAGAATTTAAAGGAAAAAATTTACAAGATTTAGATGATAAACAAATAGAAAAACTTGTAAGTGCATATATTTTAGACGCTGTACAAATTTATACAGAATATATGGATGAGGATGAGGAATAAAAGCGGAGATTATAAAAATGAAAAATTACGACAAAATACTTAAGATTTTAGATGAAATTAAACTTATAGAAGGGGATTGGATTAGTTATTGGACAGAAGAAAAGCCAAATGATATTAGAGATTGTTATTCAATAGAAGAATTAAAAATAGAGTTACAACATTTTAACGATGAAGAATTAGAAAATATTGTATTTCAAGTTAACTTAAAAGATGATGATTATAATAGTTATCAATTCTTTTTATCAGAGTATGAAAGATTAAATGATAATGATTTATTAAAATATTATCATAGAGAACATATAGTTGAAAAATAAAACGGAAAAAAATAAAATATATAATTAATATTAAAAAATAATTTAAGAATTGAAAGGAAATATAAAAAATGAAATTAAAAAATATAAAATTAGATGTAAAAAAAACGTTAGGAACACTAAAATTTTTAAGATGTGAAGCAAAACCAGTTTTTCAAAAACCAAATGAGTTTACATATAATATCGCGTTATTATCAACAGGACAAGAAGGAGAAATACTACTTACAAAATTCCCTAAAAAAGTAGATTTTCCATTCGACTCTCAAGTTGAATTAGTAGGGGAAGTAACATTAACAGCTTCAGTAGTTACTGCTAAATATGGTAGTACAGAAATAAATTCAGTTGATTTTAAATTAGAAGTAGAAGATATAAAATTAGTAGGAAATAATAATCAAGGAACAAAAGAAGATAAAAAATAAAACTTGATAAATTTTAATTATTTTTGATAAAAAATAATAAAATTTTGAAAAGTCAACTAACTGCGAATTTATTTAAAGTAGAAAAAAGTATAAAACACAGTTAGTAGTGTCTATTTTGATTATAAAAATTTAAAAATTATACATAATTTTACAAGATTATTTATTTGAAATTTATTGAAGACCATTATAATAGTGGTCTTTTTGTGTTTCAAGCCTAAAATTGCGACAAGGGGACGTTGCTAGCGTGCCGTAAAGGCAAAGCGTGGCAAAAGTTCCCTTGTAAGCAAGGGCAGGGGCTTGCCCCTGCATAAAAACCCCCAACTAACTAATAAGGGGGGTTAAAATTAAAAATGACAAAGTAAAGAAGTTTAGGAAAGTCTTGTTGTAGATGGCTTTATAAAGGTTTTTAAAAATGTCAAAACTAACAACTATAAAAGAATGTTTAATATATGCTGATTTTATAGATAAGCCTATTTCAGAAAGCACTATAAGAAGATTAATTAGTAATAATGAAATAGTTTCTATCAAAGAAAATAAAAAAGTATATATTGATAAATATTCATTTATTGAATATTTAGAAAACAAAAAAACAAAGAAAGGTAAAAAATCATATAAGACAAAAGAAAGCAAAGAAGAACAAAATATAAACGAAGAATTATATATATCACTAGACTGGTTTCAATGCACATTTTACGCAAAGAAAAAAAATTACTTTAATGTAGATGAATTAAAAAATATATTAATTGATTTACTTTACATAAAAGAAACAGATATTGAAATACTTAATAAAAGATATAATAACTATCAAAAAGCATTAGAATATAGCGGTATATTACTTATGTACGGAGATGATACATACAATCATTGCAACTTACAGATTAAAGGAGAGGGTTGTAGTATTTTATATAAAAGATTAATAGAGAATGGCGAAAATTGGTATAGCTTTTTAGAAAAGATATACCAAAGAAAAGGCAAAATAACAAGAATGGATATTGCCATTGATGATTATAAACCTATTTTTGAATTAGAAGAACTTGAAGAAAAACTTGTTAAAAGAGAATTTACAAGTAAATTCAAAAACTTTAAATATTTAAAAGATGATAAAATGGGCGAAAATATGGGAATGACTATATATTTAGGGTCGAATACATCAAATGTATATTTTCGATTTTATAAAAAAGGTGCTGAAAGGGAAGCTAAGAGTGGAGAGAAGAGCATAGATTATAATAGATATGAAATAGTATTAAAAGATGAGAAAGCTAATTCAGTACTTAAAAAAATACATTTAGGAGAAACTTTAGAAAATATAGGAATATCGCTTATTAATAAATATATAACTGTTTATGAAAATTTAGAGCTTAGCGAATATTGGAGTAAATGGAAAAAATTAATATTAGGCTCAAAAAATTTCAACTTTGATATTCAAAGAAAAGAAAAAAGTATAGAAAGGACAAAAAGCTGGTTAAAATCAAGTGTAGCAACTGCATTAGATAAAGTAATGATTGCCGATTCAAAAGCTATTGAAAACAATCTTTTACCTAAAAATTACAACACCTTAGATGATATACTTTCATATTCTAATTTAAAAAATAATGATAGAGAACAAGAAGAAATAAATAGATATATTTCTTCTAAAGAAAAAATCAAAAATGAAAAAGATCTATTTTAATAGGAGATGATAAAATGAAAAATAACAAGAAAAAATTAATAACATCAGCGTTTTTCGCAACAGTATTAATGGCAAGTGGAAATTCAGCATTTGCGAGTGAAGAAACACCAGCAGAAGAACAGCCACCAATAATTGAAGATAAACCGATAGTTCCTGAAACACCAAAAGAAGATGAAAACCCGAATGTAGAAGTTCCAAAAGAAGAACAACCAAAAGAAGAAGACAAAAAGGAAGAAACACCACCTATAGTTGATGATAATAAAGAATTACCAAAAGAAGATGAAAAAGAAGTACCACCAATAATTGAAGATAACAAAGAAAATCCTAAAGCAGAACAACCAAAAGAAGAAGATAAAAAGGAAGAAAACAAAGAAGAAAACAAAGAAGAAAATAAAGATACAAAAGAAGATAAAGAATTAGAAAATAAAAAAGATGATATTATAAACAATAACACTGATAATACTACAAAAAAAGAATTTGATAAAATAGTAGATAATTCAACAAAAGAAGATTTGAAAAAAATAATAGAAAACACACCAAAAATTGAAGAAAGTAAAAAACAACAATTATATCAAACACTTTCAAATGCAAAAACGGATAAAGAATTAGAAGAAGTAAAAGAACTTACGAAAACAGGAGAATATCCAACAACAAACATATTACTTTCAATCATTACAATTATATCAGCAGGACTATTGAAATTAATTAATGGCAAAAAAATATAAAATATCAACTTTGGTATGTACAGAATGCAAAAGCAAAATGTACATACCAAGAGTTTTAAAAAGAAAAAAAGGTCATATAAAAGAGATATACTGTTATAAATGTAAAGATAAGAAAGAATATAAAGAGTTAGGAGAATATAAGTGAAAGAAAGATTATTAGGACAAACAAAAATAAACCCAAAAGAAATAAATAATCAAAAAATAATATACATAGAAAATCAACTAACAGATATGAAAAAATCAATAGATAAAATTACTTTTAAAAAATATAAAAATAAAAAAGAAGTATTGTATTTTCTAAGAAAAATACAAACACAACTTAAAGAAGAAAGAATAGTATAAGGGGATGATATAAAATGGAAGAAAGTTGAATAAAAATTATTAATAAAAATATACAAAAATTTGAAAAATAAAGAATAATATAATATGATATTTATAGATAAGATAAAAGGAGAAATTAATATGCAGAAAAATTATAAGTTAAGAAAATTAGGTAAAAAATTAACACCTGTAATGTTTGGAGTAAGTATTGCTTTATTAGGTAATGCAGTAGAACAAGAAGCACACGCAAGTGATAAAGAAGTATCAGTTGTAGAAGAAGTAAAAGAAGATACTAGCTTAGTTCAAAAAGTAGAAACTAAAAAGGAAATCACAAAAGAAGAAGTAGATACAGCGAAAAAAGAATTAGATAAAGTAACGTCTGAAATTAAAGAAAAACAAAGCGAAGTAGACAGTACACAAAAAGAAGTAGATAATGCAACTGTAGAAGTAAAAGAAGCTGAAAAAATAAAATCAGAAGCAACAGAAGAAAACAAACAAAAAACACAAACGGAAATAGATAACAAAAATAACAGTATTTCTGACAAAGAAAAAGAAAAAAATACAATAACGGAAGAAAAAACAAAAAAAGAAAGTGAAGTAGCTACACAACAAAATGAAGTAGACAAAGCACAAGCACAAGTTGATATTGCCCAAAAAGAAGTAGAACAAGCTAAAAAAGATGTCGCAGACAAACAAGCACTACTTGACGGAACTAATCAAGCAGAAATAGTGAAAGAATTAGAAAATGCAAAAGAACAAGAAAAACAAGCAAGGCAAAAATTAGAAGAAGCAAAAGCAGAGTTAGAAAAAGCTAAAATAAGTGATGAAGTTAGAAAACAAGAAATAGATAGACTGACTAAAGAACTTACAAAAGCGAGAGAAAATGAAACACAAGCAGAAACTGACTTTTTACAAAAACAAAGAAAAGCAGAAGAAACAAAAACAGAATTAGAGAATGCTACAAAAGAATTTAAAAAAGCAGAAACTGACTACAATTCAATTAATACAATAATTTTAACTCCTGAATATGTGGAAAATTTAAGAAAAGCGTTTAATTATGACTTATCTGATGAAGAAAGAGCGAATGCCAAAGAATTATTAAAAAGAATAAACAAAGAAGTAAGAGAATCTAATGTATATAAAGTTAATATTAATGATGATAATAAGACACTATTAAATACTAATGAATTAGATTTAGAAACTAGAACAAGATTATCTCATTTTGCGAGTGATTTGATTAATCAAATAAGGGAACAAATGGGGACTAAAAAAACTACAGTTACAAGTAGTTCACTTGATTTTGCGAAAAAAGTAACAGATAAATACGAACAAGCGAATTTTAGTGCTTGGACATCTAGGGGACACTATGAACAAGGAATAAAAGAAGTCGCAAAAGAATATGGTTTGCCAGAGGGACAATATTATGAAAATTGGGCTGGTACTGGATATATTAAAGATAAAATGACATATTCAGCATTAAAGCAACAAGTTTATGAAGCAATGTTAGATTTTCTATTTAATGGTTATGAATGGAGACACGCTCAAAGTGTGGCAGGTCTTAATTGGGGAAGTCCTGATGAAGAATATCTAGGTATTGATTTTTATGAAAATGGAGTACATTTACTTACTATTGATAAAAAGTATGTTGAAGAAGCTACAAAAAATAATTTTGATAACACAGAAATACCTAATGAAAATAGTAAAGAAAAAATAACTAAAAAATATAATGATACAAAAGCTAAACTAGATAATGCAACAACAAAAAATAATACTGCACAAAGTGAAAAAGAAGTAGCACAGACAACATATAGATTAGCTAAAAATAAAGTAGAAACAACAATAACAGAATTAAATAATGCACAAGCAGTAGAAGAAAAAACACCAAAAGCAACAGAAAAATTAAATAATGCACAAAACAATTCTGATATGGCTAATAAAAAACTACAAATAGCACAAGAAAATTATAATAATTTAAGTGCTGATGTAAAAACAAAAGAACAAAATTTAGCAAAAGCAAAAGAAGAATTAGAAAATAAAGAAAAAGTACTTGTAGGGAAACAAGAATTACTAAGTACAGAACAACAAAAATTAGCTAATTTACAAAAAGAATTAGTAGAAATAAATAATAGATTAGATAGTAAAAATAAAGAAATAGAAATTTTAAAACAAGAAATTCAAGAACTTGAAATTTACTTATCTAAACTTAATAATGCAGATACTAATTTAGTACAAGCACAAAATAAATTAAAAGAAGCAATTACTAGATTAGAGAAAGCACAAAGCGAATTAGAGAAGTTACAAAAACAAGAAAGAGAACTAACAGAAAAATATAATAATTTACAAGCTAAGTACACAACTCAAGAAAAAATAAAAGCAGAAAAATTGGCAAAAATACAACAAGAACAATCACAAAAAAATGTTAAACAACAGAAAGATGATAAAACATTATCTAATACTGGAGAAACAACACAAAATAGTGTGTTAGGAATAATTTTAGCAATATTGACGCTAGGGTTATACAGAAGAAAACAAGGATAATATGTAAATGGGATATAGAAGAAAGAACTAGAAATAAAAATCTAGTTCTTTTTTTATATCAAAAAGGAGAATTAAAATGAACAAAAGAATAAAGAGTATAAGAGCACCAGTATAAATTAGGTGCTTTTTATATTTCAAGATAAAACATAATAAAAGAAAAGGAGCATAAAAAATGCAATATACAAAAATAGAAAAATTTAAACTTAGAAAATCAAAAAAATATAAAAATTTAGTGTCATTAGGGTTAGGAGTATTATTTGCGACGATAGTGGGTGTTGCGTTAGATAATAATTCAGCACACGCAAACGAATTAACAGAAAATCCTGCGACAAATCTTGAATATGCACAAGAAAGTCAAACGGAACAATCAACAAATTCTCAAGCAAAAGAAAATACTAAAACTGGGAATATAGATGTAGAAGTTGATAACACTTTAATAGATAATGCAGTAGAACAAGCTAAAAAAGATGGTTTATTAATAGAAAAAGAAGATGATAAAATTATAGGAACAGCAACAAATGAAGAAGAAAAGGAAAAACTAACAGAAGAAATCATAAACGATTATAAAAAACAAATAGAAACTATAAACAATGCAACAGAAAAATACAAACAAGAACAGGAAAATTACAAAAATGAAGTAGATAGAATAACAAAATTAAATGATGAAACTAAAGAACAGTATAATAAAGAATTAGAAGAATATAAAATTAAAAAAGCTGAATATGATAAAAAAGTAAAAGAAGCAGAAGAAAAAGCAAAAGAAGAAGGATATTTAAAAAAGCCGATAGTACAAAATTTAATATATAAAGATGAGCCTAATGCAAGTGCAAGAATAATATCAGGAGGTTTGCCTGTTTCACTTGATACCTTAAATAGAGTAATGTATAAAGGTCGTAATCAAGAAGAAATTGATATAGTAAATAAAATGCTTAATGATGAAAATAAAAAATATTGGGTAGGTAATATTCCTTCGGATGCAATTACTGAAAATGATAGAGCAACTACACCTCAATTAATAAGTCATATAACAGACCCTGTTGCTGACTATATTAAAGGTTCAAAAAATTATTATGTTGCAAAATTTAAAGAAGGAGAAACTATATCCGTTGAATATACAGGACTTGAAAATTCTAGTTATGCAGGTAAAAAAATAACCAAAACAATTCACGAATATACATTTTCAGGAACAAATAATAGAGATAAATCAGGAATGGCTTATTTCTTTAATAATCCGAATGGCACTATATTTGCAACATCTTATTTAGATTATACAAATAGAGCAAGTGATAATAAATGGTTGCAAACTAATAATGTAGATGAAGAAGAAACCTTTGCAGATGGAAGTAGTTATACTTTTGATAAAATAAAAGGTAATCCGCACTTACAAGTTAAAATTAAAATTAGATATTTTGATGAAAATGGTCAAGAAATTCAATTTACAGAATACAATCAAGCTGCACTATCTATAAGTAGTATATCATCAAGAAGATATTATGAATCAACAGGAGTATCTGCGGAAAAGGTTAAAATGAATGGTGAATTGGTTGAAATTAATGGTTCTATTATTAAAAAACAAGGTGAATGGTTACAAGGAACGCATTCTGATTATAGAGAAATAGCTGCTATTCCTTATGAATCAAAAGGAATAGCTTTAGATACAAACCCTGACGGAGCTATTTATAAAATTTCAGGTGCTGGTATTATTACACCGGGAACAAATCCAGAAGTAACAATAGATACTGATTATAGTATCTGGTTTTATATTAATAGTGAAATAAATGCAAAAGGTGTATTAGACGAGAAAGTTACTCCTCCTAAGGAGCCTGAATATAAAGAAATACCTATTAATAATATAGCAATACCAAAGGTTAAATATAATTACAATAAGCTAAATTATGAATTAAATATTGAAAAACAAGCAAAAAATACAGAGAATGTAAATATTAATAATAGTTTAGTAAACAAAGGGTCAGAAGTTGTATGGGAACTTAAAACAGAAAGATTGCCAAAAGGTAGAGAAGAAACAAAAGAAATTAAATTTATAGATAGTTTACCTAGTGGATATGATTTAGATATTGAAAAAACAACAACAGAAAATAAAAATTATAATGTAGAGTACAATAAAGATACACATACAATAGTATTTAAAGCTAGCCAAACTATGTTAGATGATATTAATAAAGATTTAACAAGTACATATCTACCAAAAGCACCAGTAGTTGTAGGAACAGTATTAAATGACGGAGCAGTATATAAAAATAACTATAAACTAATAATAAACGATTATGAAGTGTATAGTAATACTGTAAAAGTAATAACGCCGGGAGATAATCCAACACCTGAAACACCTGATAATAGTTTCATTAAACCAACAAAAGAAAACACAAATAAAGACGGAGTAAATATTGACGGAAAAACAGTATTTCCTAACTCAATAAACTACTATAAATTAAAATGGGACTTAGACCAATACAAAGGAATAAAAGCTACAAAAGAAGATATAGCTAAAGGTTTCTACTTTGTAGATGACTACCCTGAAGAAGCACTAAACATACTACAAGATACGATAAAATTAGTAGATAAAGACGGAAAAGAAGTAACTGGAGTAGACATCAAACATATTAAAGATATAAATTCAGTTGATGAAAAAGTAAAAGAAGTAATAGAAAAATCTAAAATAAAAATCAATGGAGAATTCTTATTATTTAGTGCTAAAAACCCACAAGAATTTTTTGAAAAATATGTAAAAACTGGTACAAATATCTACATCACAGCACCAATGGAAGTAAAAAAATCATTTAACGGAGAATATGAAAATAAAGCATATCAAATAGATTTTGGTAACGGATATTATACGGAAGTTGTAGTAAATAACGTTCCTAAATTAGAAGTATCAAAACAAGTAATTGATGTAAACGGAAAAGATATTAATAATGGCACAGTATCATTAAATGAAGAATTTGAATATAAATTAGACGGTGCATATTTACCAAGTAACAGAAGTGAAAAAATAACACAATATGACCTAATTGATGATTATGATGAAAAAGGGGACGAATACAAGTCTTACAAAGCGTTTGCCGATGTAGATATAAAACTAAAAGACGGTACAACAATTAAAAAAGGAACAGATATTACAGAATATACAGAAGAAATAAAAGAAGCTGGTAAAGTAACAATCAAATTAAAATCAAACTTTTTAGAAAAAGTATCTCTTGAAAGTGAATTTGATGTATACGCATTGTTAAAAGTAAAAAGAATAGCGGTAGGAACATTTGAAAACACATATACAAATGTAGTAAACGGAAATGAAATTATATCTAACACAGTAAAAACAACTACACCAGAGCCACAAACACCACCTACTAAAAAATTACCTAAAACAACTGCCGTAAAAGATACAACTGCACAAGAAAATAATATCTTAGGCTATTTAGGTGCATTAATGTTAAGTGTATTTGTAGGAGTTATAGGTTACTTTAGAAGAAAAAGAGATTAAAATAAATAAAACACATAAAGGGGGCATAAAGCCTCCTTTTATTTTATAAGAGGGAAAAAATGAATAAAAGGCAAAAAGAACAATTTTTGTCAGATTTTAAAAAATATAAAGATGAATGTAATGAAAAGGCAATAGAAAAAGGTTTAAAAAAGCCTAACGGAAATAAATACTACATATCAATTACAATAATAGATTTAAAGCCACAAATAACAATATCAGGCACAAATGAACAAGTCAATGAATTTGTATTATTAGGTTATTTTTACGATATAAGAGATGTACACAATGCGATAAAAAAATATGAAAAATCAATAATAAAATTATACAAACAAGAATTATAAAAAAAGGTAGTGATAAAAATGTATGAAATAGAATACAAAAAATTACAAAACGAAAAAGAAAATTTAATACTAAAAATAAAAAAATTTATAAAAAATAACAACAAAACAGATAATAAAAAAGATGACAAATACTACTTATACATAGATGATGATAGCTTAAAAGTGGCAAGAATAAAAAAAGATACATATATATTAAATAGATTTGGGTACTTCAACAATTTAGAAACAGCCCAAAAAGCAGTAACAAAATTTGAAAAAGAAATTTTAAAAATAAATAACTATAATCTATGGGCATAACATAATTAAAATAAATTATAAAAAAGGAGATGATATTATGGAACAATTAAAAAAGGATATAGATAAATATATAGGTATTTTAACAGAAATAAACGAAGAAATACAAATTGAAAATAATACATTAGAAATAAAAGCATTAGTAGAGGAAATAAAATTTTGTGTAAAAAAGGTATATTCAGAAATAGATAAATATTCTAAAAAAATTTAATAAAAAGGAGTAAATAAAATGAATACAATAATCATATTAGGTAGACTAACTAAACCAGTTGAATTAAAGCAACAATCAAACGGAGCTTACTACACTAAGGTAACAGTCGCAAGTAATTACTATCAAGGAAAAGAAACAAAAACATCATTTATTAACGTAGTAGTATTTGGACAAAAAGCAAGTTATTTGCACGAAAAATTAAAAGATAAAGGCAGAGTATATATTAAAGGAATATTACAAACGAGTAATTACATAGATGAAAAAGGCAATAAAAAATATTCATTTGATGTACTAGCTAATGAAATACAGGTAATAGATTATAAAGATAAAAAAGAAAACAATATAGAACAAGATTTAGATTTGCCACAAGACTTTGTATATCCTGAAGAATATTAAAGGTAAAACAAAATGAAAAAATTAATAAATAAAATAAAACTATTTTTCGTTGGAGAAAATAAAGAATATAAAAAAGAAAGAAAATTATTTCAAAAAGAAAACTTTAGAACAATAGACAAAGCCAAAAGAAGAAACAAATTAATAATAACAATGGTATGGACTATTATTACCTTAATACTAATATCAAGTATATTTCTTATAGTAAAAAAAGGGGCAGACAGAATCAAATTAAATAATACAGCAGATGAAGTAATACAAATAAAACAAGAATTAGATGCAAGCAATATATACAATTCAAAAATGGATAACTTCGCAAAAAATTTCACAACAATTTACATAAACTATAATAGTGATAAAGAAAAAGAAAGAAAAGAACAACTAGAAAATTATTACTTAAAAAACTTAAAAGATAATGTAGAAATAAGAAACAATAAAATAAAAAGAGAACTAACATCAATAAGATTATATTCAACAGAAAAAATAGACAATGAAAATTACTTATATAAATACCTTATAAGCTATAGTTTAACAGAAGAAGACACAAAAAAATCAAAACAAGAACTAATAAATATACCTATAAAAGTAATAGATAATAACTATTCGGTAAGCAATTATCCTTACTTTTCAAATATACCAAAAGACAAATCAACTGGAATATATCAAGAAAAAGAAATAAAACTTGATAAAGAGAGGGATAAAAGAGAAGAACTAGAAAACTTTACAAAAGATTTTCTAAAAAAATATGTAAGTTATACAGAAGATGAAATCAAATACTTAATGAAAACCCCTGAAGTAATTACAGGTAAAGAAGTAGGAGAACTTACAAAAATAGATATTTATAACGATAATAACAGTTATGTAATATACACAGAAGTTAGTTTAATTGATAAAGATGTAAAAGTATCAACATTAGAAAAATTTACATTAACAGTAACAAAAAAAGACGGAAAATATTTCGTTGAAAAATTAGAACACAAATAAGAAAGGAAATAAAAAATGGAAAAATTATTTTTATTAAATATGATAAGTTTTAAACCACTTGTAGATAAAGTTTCGATAGAAGCAACATATATAGTAATAGTATTTGTTGTAATAGGTTTAGTATTTGGTTTAGTAAAAAGTTCTGTTAAAATTATTATTGGGACAATATTAGTAGGGTCATTATTAATTTATCTTTTTGGAGACCTACAAGGTGCATTAACAAATGTTTCAGAGATTTTTAGGTTGATATTTACATAATGAGAGATTTATATAATTATACAAAAGTTTGGAGAAGTCCCCACAAACTTTATAACTTAAAAAACTGGATAAAATTTAGAAATGGTATAAAATTTCTGACAATAGCAATATTTATACTATTATGTATTATATTTTATTTTATTAATAATAATATAATACATTTTACAAAATATATAGGATTAATTTATTGGTTATTCCCCCCTATACTTACTTATTATCTAGCAACAAGAAATGTTGACGGTAAAAATTCGATAGTATTCTTATATGATTATATAGTATGGAAGTATAGTGTAGTTTATAAAAATAGAGTTTATAGTTATGACAAAGAAGTTTTATATATTAAGAAAAATAATAGATTTATATAAAAACAAAAGAAAGGAGAATAGATGTTAAAATTTCCATTAAAAAGAACATATAAAAATATACTTCTAACAAAAAATGGTACAATTTACGCTTACTACAAAATAACTCCTGAAATAATATCACGCGCTAATTTGCTTGAACAAGAAAAGTATAAAAAGAAATTCTACAACGTGCTTGACAATTTAGTTAAATACAAAGATGTACACTTACAAATGTTACCTAAAAATATGGACTTAGAAGAACGATTTGAAAACTTATCTAGTGATTTTGATAAAAAATTTTATAATTGTGCAAAATATTATAGCACGGAAACAATAAATATATTAAAATCGGATTTAGGGACAATTGCAAGATATGAATTTTATATAGGTATAAGACTTGACGGAATTTCTATAAATTCAGAAAATATGAAAGATACTGTAAAAAATACAGTAGGCAAGACTACAGATATACTCGCTAACTTTTTAGGATATGAAATAGAAGTAACGGACGAGTATTTTTATAGATTTATGCAGACAGAAAAATATTTATATAACGATTTAGAAATATTAAATGTAGAGAGATGTACAGAAGATGAACTCAATTATTTAATAAGATATAACTTTTTAGGTAATGCGGTACATAACATAGAAGAAGAAAGTACAAAAAGAGGTAGTTTTGAAATAGCAAATGCCATTTTAGATAGTAGAGAAAAAGGTATATTAAAAATAGATACAGAAAATAAGACAATATACAAAAGTTATCTAGTGCTAGAAAGTACAAATATACTTATGAATAACTTACATATCTTTGAAAGATTACAAAGTTTTCCACTACCTATTGAAATAAACTTAAAATTAAAAGCAGTTGATAAAACAATGTTTAATTTAAAACTATCAAATAAAAATAAAAAACAAGAGAATGAAATTCAAGATGAATTTCAGGGCAAAGGAAAATTAAATGATGAAAGTCTTAGAAATAAGTATTTAATTGATAGATTAGATAGTGAAGACCAAGCAGGGAAAAATTTTATCGAATGGCTTTTAGTAATAAGTTTAAGTTCTACTGATAAGGAAGATTTAAAAAAACAGATTTCAATGTTAAAACAAGAAATAAAAATGACCAATAGTGGTAGAGAAAAAGGGAATAATTTAGTTTGTCCGATTGCCGACCAACTACAATTATTCTATTTATTTTTACAAGGTCAGGAACTAGGGTTATATAAAAACTGGCTACAACTAAGCACAACAGAAGCAATGGCAGAATTACTTTTTGGAGTAACACAAAGATTAGGTACTAATGTCGGGTTTTATATAGGGAGAATAGACAAGTTTTTAAAATCAAACACATTACAGAGTGCTATATACAATTCAAGAGATATAGTATTATTTCACCCTATGCTTGCCAATCAGGGAATAAAAACAGCTAATACAGACAGTCCACATATAGCGATAACAGGAAAGACTGGTAATGGTAAAAGTTTTTTGGCAAAACTATTATACATCTATTCTTTAATGCTTGATATAAAATCATTATATTTTGACCCAAAAAGTGAAATGAAAAGTTGGTTTAGTAAAGTTGCAGAAGATGAATATAATAAAAAGAATTATCCATTATTTGTAGACTTATTAAACAGTATAAGCTATTTAACTATAGACTATACAAAAGAAGAAAACTACGGAATACTAGACCCTATTACATTTTTAAATGGGGATGAGGCAAAAGAACTCACAAAAGAAATGTTTTTTGAAATTATTGATGTAAGAAATAAACTGGAGATAGAAACTGCCATATTAGAAGCTGTGAGAAATGTAGTAGATAGAAAAGAAGCAGGAGAGATAGTAGGAAGTTTGCACGTTATAGAAGAACTACAAAATCACGAAAAAGAAGAAGTTAAAAATGCAGGAAACAATCTTTATGAAAAAACACAAAATGGAATGCTTAAACTACTAGTATATGACGGAAGTAATACGACACTATCACTTAACAATAAAAGTACAGTTCTGCAAGTATATGGTTTAGATTTACCAGAAGCAACAGATAGTGTAGATACATACACAGATACACAGAAAAAATCATTACTTGTTATGCAGATAATTGGTAAATTTATGGGAGTATTTGGAAGTAATAAAGATGAAAAGACAATTATATTTACTGATGAGGCTTGGAGTATGTGCGTAACAAAAATCGGTAGAGCAATAAAAAAACAACTAGAGCGTGTAGGTAGAAGTATGAACAATGCCTTAGTATTTATAACACAACTAGTAGGAGATATAAAAGACGAACAAGGTATCGCAGGAAACTACGGTTGTATATTTGCCTTTGATGAAGACCAAGACAGAGATAATATCTTGCAACTTTTAGGACTAGAGCCGAACGATATAAACTATAAAATATTATCAAATACAGTAAAAGGACAATGTTTATTTAAAGATTTTTATGGTAGAGTTTCAAAACTATCAGTACATTGTCTATTTGATGAATGGACACAAAGTTTCAAGACAGTAGAAAAAACAGAAGTGGCAAAAGCAGAAGAAAGGTTTAATTAATATGAACAAAATACTTAAAATTTTATATTTTATAAATGAAATATTGTATTAAATAGCTTTAAGTGGTTTAGTTATGTTTCAAATAACTTTATTTATAAGTTCTGTTTTATTATTTATAAAAAAAGATTTTTTTAATATGTTTTTTCATATAGGAAGTATCGCATTATTATTTTTTATAATTAATACTATTAGAATGACGAGAAAAGAGAATTAATATAAAAAATCAAGGAGTTACTTAAATGAACAAACTAGAAAGATTAATAAAAAGACCTTTAGCATATAAAATAGATAAAAATGACGAAAAAATATTTACTAATTCTTTAATATTTGGCACATTAGGGATAATAACTGTAATATTTATAATAAGATTATTATTAGAATATGATAAAAGTATAGAACTAAAAGAACAATTATTAAATAACTTAATAACATCACTTATAATATCATTACCATTAATTGTAATATTAGGAATAGTCTTATATAAGCAACTAATGAAAATAAGAAATATACAAAAACTAGCAGAATTAATATTTAGTTCGAGATATTATATTAATCCACAAATAACACAAGGTGCAACTAAAAGAAGTGGTAACTTTTGGCTTAATTTATTTTCTAGTCAAGGATTAATAGGAAGTAGAGAAAAATTTAAAACATTATATTTTCCAAAATTTTATATAAACCAAAAAAACGGAAGAATAAAAATATATATTTACTTAGACGGCTCAAACTTTCAAGAACAATTTATAAATTTAGATAAAAAGCTAGAATTAGTTTACGGTTTAACACTTGTAGATAAATATATAGATAATGAACATCAAGTATATGTATTAAAACTATTTGATGAAAAACAAAGGATAAAATTTATAGATATAGACAACGAAAAAAATAAAATAAAATTAATGAATAATGTGTATTGGAATTTTAGAAAAGAGCCACACGCAATAATTACAGGTGGAACAGGTAGTGGAAAAACATACTTATTATTTTACTTAATAAAAGAAATGCTTAGAAAAGATTACAAAATAAAAATAATAGACCCTAAAAAAAGCGACCTTTCACAATTTGAAAAAATTTCAAAAAACATAGTAGCGTATAATAAAGAAACTATAATACAAGTGATAAAAGATACAGTAATAGAAATGGAACAAAGATATTTAACTATGTTAAATTCAAGTGAAAACTTTGGAGAAGACTTTTCAAGTTATGGAATGAAGCCATACTTTTTAATATTTGATGAACAATCAGCATTTATGTCTACATTAGATGCAAAAGAAAAAAAAGAAGTAGATAACTTAATAAAAAATATAATATTAAAAGGAAGACAAGCAGGGGTAAATATCATATTTACACTACAAAGAGCAGATACACAATTTATAGACGGAGCAGTAAGAGATCAACTACATTTAAGAATAGGATTAGGTAATCTTTCAAAAGAGGGATATAGAATGATATTTGAAAATGTAGATAGTTCATTTAAAGAACTAGATACAGTAGGATACGGATATTATACAATACTAGGGAAAGGTAAATTTCCTAAAGTATTCTTATCGCCCTATGTAGATAATAAACAAAAAGTATATACAGAAATAGTAGAATTAATAAAAGAAAGGAATTAGTAAAATGGATAAAATTAAATACTGGGAAAAAGACTGCTTAGAGTTAGATGGAATACTAACATTTGATAGTAATAATTTTATGTGTATTGTGAAAAAACATATATTTTATGATTGCCTTTTAGTAATAGAAGAATATAACAGTGATTTACAAATGCGATTTATGTTGCGTAAAGATTTAAAGCTACCTGTCATAAGAAAAGTTGCGGAAAGAATAACTTTTTTGGATAGAAAAATTTTTGAAGATACACATTTTTTTATAAAAAAACTTGAGAAAATAATAGACGAATGTCAAAGGGAGATATAAAGATGATAATAGTTATATCGTTATTAGTGTCACTATTAATAACTTATAAAATATTAAAAAGTAATAATTTAATAAAAAAAGAGAAAATGCCTAAAATAAATTTTTATAATATAGATTTTTTAAAATATATAACTGATAACGTTGTAACTCCAGTAATTCTATTAGGTATTATATCTATTGTAGTTCAAAAATATTTAAGTTCTTTAATTAATTCTATAAATGAAACAAATAAAACATTTTTTTTCTTTTTATTATTGTTTCCATTATTTTTATTACATATAATTAAAGCTAATAAAGAATATAAAAAGATATTTTTTAAGGTAGAAGATAAAAATGATGAAGAAAATAAAAAGAAAAATAAAGAAGAAGAAAGAATATTTATAACTTATAATTTCCTTTTAGCAATTTTTGTATACTCATCTATAGTATTGTTATTAGAATTTATTTATGAAAAAATAATGATACTTTGGGGGATATAAAATAATGAAAAAATATAGTTTAGAAACATATTTAATAAAAAAATATCCCAATAACGCTAATTTAATATCAGATACTATATTAAAAATTATAGGGAAAATCGGATTGATAGGTTATCTTTATTTATTTTTATTCATAGTATCATTTTTATTTCTAACTATTTTGTATTTAGGTTTAGTATATTTAGTTATTTTTATTTTATTTAAATAAAGAATAGTAAAATTATTGATGTAAAAATAATTATTGATAAAATAAGGGTAGGTGATGAAATGAAAATTAAAAAAGAAATAGACGTATGTATCAAGAACTTTAACAACTCAAAATATGTAAAAATAATAAAGAATAACATAAGTAAAATTTTATTTTCATTAGGATTAAGTGGAGTATTAGTATTCTATATTTCACAAAAAATAAAAAATGAGTTTGTACCATATTTAGAAAAAATAAACTTTAAAGAACAATTTGAAAACATTGAACATATTAAAATTGATTTTTTAGAAATAAATATTTTGATTATAGGTTTATTAATGTTGATTTTATCGCCATTATTTATTAAAAGGAAAAACAATAAAGAAGATAGACTTTTAAAAATAAGTATAATTGTAAGTTTAATAGTATCAATAATATTTTTATTTATAATATATTTATCGGTACTTGTAACATATAAATTAAGTACAATAACTACATTAACGTTATATCTATTTTTATCAATACTAATATGGTGTTTTATAGAGATAATAAGATATATTATAATATAAACTATTGAGAAAAAGGATTATTATTGGTATAATTAGAATGAAAAATAAGATATAAGGAGTTATATTATGAAAAAGATTATATCAATGATAACAGCCTTTTTGTTGGTGGTAACGATAGTAGGGTGTTCTAGTAAAAGTAAAAAATATGATGATGAAATAAATAAGGTCTTACAAAAAGCAGAATTAAAAAGAGAAGATATTAATATTAAGGTTTATGAAAATGTTAATATAGATACATTAAAGGTAAAAGGCAATTTTAACGTTTATTCTTTTGAGTATTGGTATATTTCTTATGCATTTAAGCCTAGTAATGGAACAGAAGTAAAAAGAACATTGGAAGAATATACTAATTCTAAAATAATAAAAACTACTGATTTTTATATTATTACTAAAGAAAATGAAATATTGAAGTTGCCTTATGATTTAGAAAAACAAGTTAAAAATTCTAATAAGTCTGTTTACGATGAAAATAATATTACAGATGATGAAAAAAATAAAAAGGTTTTAGAAGATAAATTAAAGGCAGAAATGGAAAATTTTAAGAAAAATCAATAGTATATTTTTAAAGATAACAATTAAATTTGTTGTCTTTTTTTATTTTGAGTAGAAAGGGGGATAGCTCTTGAAAAAATTTAGCAGAATAAGTTATATATTTTTATCAACTATAATTTTACTTTTTAGTACAATATTAATTGCTTATGCGACGAGTAGTGTTGATAATAAATATAGTAATATTGAACAATATCAAAGTTATGTTTATGATAGTAATTGGTCTGTAAATTTTGCCGTGTACGCTAATCATATAACAAATTGGTTTTTTGGAATAGCTAAATGGTTTGCGAGTATTACAGACTTCTTTTTAAAATATTTGTATGATAATAAAGCATTGGATAGTATAGTAGATGTATTAAGTGATATGTCTAGTAGAATATATGAAAATGTATTCGGTCAAGTAGGAGCGTTATTATTTGGGATAGCTATTTTATTTATAGGAATAAGATATTTAACTAAAAATGGTAGGGGAATACGTGAAGCAATTAATCTCTTTATAGTAATTGGAATAGGTGTATTATGGGTTACAAATTCAGGTACAATAATAAGAACGGCTAACGATTTATCAAGCGAACTACAAGGGATAATCGCAAGTAGTGGTAGTAAAATAACAGAAACAACAGGTATTAGTGATAGTAGTTCTGGTGTGGATTTAATGCGAGAAAAAGCATTTGAAAAAATGGTAGAACAACCTTTTTTGATATTAAATTTTAATACAATAGACAAAAATAGTATTTCTGATGAAAGAATTAATAATTTAGTGAGATTTGAAAAATATAAGGATAAGCAAACATATTTAAAAGATTATGAGCTTAAAGGAGAAGATTATGACGGTAAGGTAGAAGGTCAAAATTATTATATAACTGATTACGTAACAGGTCACAAGTTAACTACAGCAGTTGTTTCTATTGGGATGAATATATTATATATGATACCATTTTCTATAATCGCATTTTTTAGCTTTATAATACAAGTACAAATACTATTTTATATATTAATAATACCATTTGCGATAATGTTGTCAATGATACCAGGAATGAGTAGTAACTATGTAATAATGTTTAAAAAACTACTAGGAATGTATCTCTTAAAAGCAATGTTAGGGTTATTAGTATTATTTATAGATGTATTAATGGTTTTAGTTTCAAAAATAATGGAAAGCACAACATCATCGGCATTAACAACATATTCAGTATCAACAATAATGTTTTTAGTTGCGATAATGTCGCTATATAAGAAAAGAACTGAAATAGTCAGTACATTTGCGAACAATCAATATACAAAAGATTTATCATCAGGGTTTAAAGGTTTAGATAAATTTAGAAATGGTTTATCAAATACAAAACAAGGAGTAAATGATTATCTACAAGACAGAAAAGATAGAAAAGATAAAGAACAACAATTAATAAATAGTGCTAATAACGGAACATACGAAGAACAAGAAATAACACAAAGAATAAATGATAAAGGTAAAATTGTAGAGCGTACATCACAAATAGAAGAAACACAAGATTATCAAGATATTAATTTAGAAAATAATGACAATATAAATGATTATGTAAGACAAAATCAAAGTGATTATATAGAAAATGCAGATACGAATTTAGAAAGTAGAAATAATAATTATAAAGCTAATGACAATAATTATGTACGTACAAATCAAAAAACAAGCTATGATGATTATTTAGAAGAAAGTAAAGCAAATTATAACGAGTACAAAAATGATTTATCATATAAAAACAATACAGATTATAATTCAAGAACACCACAAAATAATTTTAATAATGAAATACAAGGTAATACAAATCCTTATAAAACAAGGAATACTCAATATAGAAATACTGGCCATAGTGGTAGAGTAGAATATAATACACCAGACTATATTAAAAAACAAATGGACGAAATATCTTCAGGACAAATTAATGAACAAAATATTACTGAAGAAAGCATTCAGACAAAACAAGAATATGAAGAACTACTAAAAGAAAAAGGTTTATTGTAGGAGTGATGAAAATGAATAAAACAAACAAAGTATTAAATATAATATCTATTGTGCTTTCTTTATGTGCGATAATAATTTCAATATTATCAATCTATTTTAAACAATATTATTTAAAAAATGAATATAATCAAATGAAAAATAGAAACATACAAATTCATCATATTTATGAAAGACTAAACGAATAATTAATACATAAGATAACAATTAATTTTGTTATCTTTTTTATTTTATATAAAAGGACGAAATAAAATGAATAAAATATTAAAAAGAAGTATAGCCATAGGGTGCTTACCTACAATATTATTATTCTTATTTATGCCCATAATATTAATACTTTCTCTTAGTTCGAGTAGTAATGATAATGGTTGAGGTAGTGAAATAATCAATGCCGGTGGGCATATATTCGCAGAGGATTATGTAGTATTACAAGAATTTGGGTTTACTGCTTGGGCAACAGGGGCAGGTGCAGGTCTATATGTAGGTACAGGAGTAGGACATACTGGAATAGATGTACAACCCGTTAATTTTAGAGATTTTAACGCTGAAGATGTAGGGGTATACTCTGTATCGGACGGAATAGTTGAAAATGTAGGATATACAGATATCGGGGGTAACTATGTACACGTAAGAATGAGTATAGACAAAGTAGCCTATTATGGACACTTAAAAAATGCAACTGTTTCAAAAGGTCAAGAAATAAAAAAAGGCGAAAAATTAGGTAACTTGGGTAATAGTGGTGCAACAAATGTATATCACGTCCATTTTGAAGTACAAACAAATTACCCTAACTTAGCGACAGAAGATAGTTCAATATACTTAGGCTCTCCAAAATTAAGGAGTGGCGATGTAATACGTATTAGTGATAAAACACAAAGTAACGTTGATATAAAAAGTGGTAAAGGTTGAGTTGCTAATGCTATTGATAGCGAATTATCAGGGAATGACAATATAGAAAAAGCGTGGAATTTCTACAAAAAACAAGGATTTTCAGACGAAGCAATTGCAGGAATATTAGGTAATTTTATGCACGAAAGTGGAATGAATCCAGATATACAAGAAATAGGTAATAATATAGGATATGGACTAGCACAATGGAGTTTCGAAAGACGTACAAATTTAGAAAATTGGGCAAAAGAAAATAACCTTGATGTAAGTACACTAACTGCACAACTAAACTTTTCAATGCACGAAATGAATAGTATGAGTTGGGTTGAAAGTTACAAAAAAATAAAAGATATATACCAAGCAACAGACACATTCCATAACGAGTATGAAAAAGCAGGTATAGTCAATATGGCAAGTAGATACCAAAAAGCAGAAGCAATCTATAAAAAGTATAAGGGGTAGAAATGTTAAAAAAGCAAAAGAAAAAATTAACACATAAAGAATATGAAAATTATATGGAAGAATTAGAGAATTTATATGATTTTATAGTAAATAGATTATTTAAATTATCACTATCTTTAATTGTTGTATTTTTTATATGTAAAGCATATGATGTATTTAAAATTAAAGAAAGCATTATTTTTGAAACTATAGCTAGTATAATTTTAGCAATTTTATTTATATTAATATTTTATACTATATTTTTGCTTATTAAAAATGATATAATGATAGATAGAAAATATTACAAAAGGAAATAATCGCATTGCTATACTATAAAATTTTTATAGAAATAACACCTATTTTATTATCTTTATCTACATTTGTTTTATCATTTGTGGTTTACAGGCTACAAAAAAGATTTAATAACTTTCAAAAAGAATATATAAAAAAAGAACATGATTATAAAATAGAACCTACATTAGAACTAGAGTTATATAAAAGAACTAAATTTGATTTTGATGAAAAATTTTACTTGAAATTAAATATTATCAAAAGAAATAATTTGAAGTCTATATATCAGATTGATAAATATTATAATGTAACAAAGCTGGATATTTTAGATAAAGATAGTATATATTTAGAAAAAGATACATATTTATGGTTAAGTAACCGTAAATATGTAAAATACACTTTTTTATTGTTAGAAAACTATAATAATACATATAAATTGTATCTTTTGTATAATAGGGAAGATTATCAATTTAATAATAAAAAAGTTTTAGAAATATCAAGTAAAGATTATAGATTAGTAACTGGTATAGAGATGTTAGAATTTGAATTTTCAAAAAAATGGGAAGATGAAAATTTAAAAAGAGTATTAATAGATCAGTATAAACATATAATGAAGAACTATAAGGAGTATATATAAAGCAAGATAGAAATATCTTGTTTTATTTTTTTATAACTATTATGAAAGCATTTATAAAAAAGAACAAAACTACAATAATATTATTAATATTTTTTATCTTGTTAATTATATTTACAATATTTAACTATTCACAGAAAAAAGAAGCACCAAAAGAAGAACAACAAACAGAAATAGTAAATGTAGAAACTACTAAACAACAAACAGATGATGATAAATTTAGATTAGAATTTTTACACTACAAAACAATAAATGATAGAGAACATAAAAAAATAATGTTAATATTTGCGAAAAGTGTCAATGATTACTTTTCAAACTATGATTTTTATATTATCTTAAACAACAAAAAAGAAAAATTAGATGTATTTCAAAATAACGAACATATGGCAGTACTCACAGCTAATTTATATGTAGATGATAACTTCAAAGTTTATCTCCAAAGTAAAGATAATAAAGATGATACAAGAGAATACAACATAGACATACACAACGCTAAAAAATATGACCTAACAAACATTACAAAAGAAAAATATCAGGAACACGAAAAGTTAGAACATAATATAGTAAGTGTAAAAGGTGCTATTAAAATACTAGAGAAAAATATTGAAGAAACAGAAAAAACATTAAAATATACAGATGATAAAATAAAGCAATTTACTAATGAAAATGAAAAATCTAATATAGAAAGATTTACAAAAGCAAAAGAAGAAGCAGAAAAAGAGCTTAATAAATATAAAGAAGAAAAACAAGCAAAAGAACAAGAGATACAAAAATTATTTATAGACAATTATGAACTAGAAAAAATATTTACCGATATTTTCGGAGAATTACATAAACATTAATAATTTAAGAGGAAAATATTTAAAATAAAATAAAAGAATGATATAATTAAATAAAGTAATTGATTATATTTTGTTGTATAAACATTTAGTAATGTTACAAAATAGTATTATTATTTTATAAAGGAGGAATCTATATGCCTATTGATTACGAAAAATTTGTAAATTTATTAAGACAAATTGTACCAGAACTTAGTTTAGACAATGTTATGAAAGATATAGAGCATTCTATTGAGAAAATTGGAATAAAAATAAAATATGCAGATATGAAAGAAATAGACGCTAATAGTGATATTTCTGGATATGTTCACATAGTTAATGGTTTACCGGAAATAGTAGTTAATGGAAATGATTGTGAATATAGAATAAGATTTACTATAGCACATGAATTAGGACATATATTTTTACATTGGGGTTGGCTTCCTGATAAAAAATTGAATGATGATTTAGTTGAAGTATCATATAGAAATTATAAATATGATTTAGAAGAACAAAAAAAAGAAGCAGAAGCAGATAAATTTGCTATTGAATTTTTAGCACCACAAAGGATAGTAAAGGAATTTTTAAGGGTAATAGAAGAAGATTTAAATGTAACAGATAGAGAGACACAAGTAATTTTTATAAGTAATAATTTTAAAATTTCCAAACCTGCCGCTTATATATTGTGGAACGATATAAAGAGGTAATTTATGAGTGAAACTACTTTTCAATTTGAAGAATTGCAGAATAAAACAAAAAATACTAATAATACAGTTGATAAAAATATAAAAGAACTTGTAAAAAAGCATAATAGATTTGATACCAAAGAGGAGTATGATTATCATATTAGGTATATAGAAAATATTTTAGAAAGAGAACTTTTAGAGAAAATTAAATTTAGAAAACTTGCATTAAAATTTTCTATTGGGTTAATATCTATTTTCTTTATACTTATGATAGCTATGTATGCTTATCTACTTGTGTCTAGAAATTTTGTACCCGGAGAAAAATTATTGCTAGGTTTATCAGTAACAGTGTTTGTAAGTATAATTAGTTTAATTTCTATAATGTTTAAATATTTATTTAGTAATACTAAAGATACTACGGACTATATTCAAAATATCAGAATAAAAAAAGATAAATTTAAGGAGTAGAGTGTAAAAACTCTACTTTTTTATTTTAATAGTAATTAGAAATTTAAAAAGATTTTAAAAATATAAAGGACAAAAATATGGAATATTTAGAAAGACTTAACACCTCACAAAGACAAGCTGTACTAAGTGATAGTAAAGAAATAATGCTTGTCGCAGGCGCAGGGACAGGAAAGACAAATACAATAATAAATAAAATAAGATATTTAGTTACACAAAAAGAAGTAATACAAAGTAACATACTTGCGATTACTTTTACAAACAAAGCAGTAAATGAAATAAAAGAAAGACTTAATATTATATTAGGTAATAATAATGTAGTAGTAAATACATTTCACGAATTATCAAGAACAATTATTTATGATAATGATAACTACAAAAAATTAGGATATAGTAATCTAACAATAATTGATGATGAAACAAGAGAAAAAACAATATCTAATATGTTAGAAATCACAGATAATTACGAACTTATTAATAAATACGGGATTACACTTAAAAACTTAATACAAGACTTTTCATTAATGAAAAATAATCTTTATATAAAATCAAAAGCAGAAGATTTAGAGAAAACCATTGAAACACTATATGCACTATATTTAATACATTTAAAAAATAACAATTTAATAGAAATTGATGATTTAATAGCGTTAAGTGTACAATTATTAAATAAAGATAAAGAAATATTAAAAAAATACAAAAATAGATTTACTCATATATTTATAGACGAGTACCAGGATATAAACAAAAATCAATATGAATTAATAAAACTAATATCATCTAATACAAATATCTTAGTAGTAGGAGATGAAGACCAGTCAATATATAGTTGGCGTGGTAGTAACAGTAAATACTTTAAACAATTTCAAAATGAATATCCTAATTGTGAAGTAATTAAGCTAGAACAAAATTATCGTTCTACAAAAGAAATATTATACCTAGCCGAAAACTTTATAAAACAAAATAAAAATCGAATAGAAAAAACACTTATAACAGATAGAACTAATACATATCCTAAAATATTACTAGAAAAAGAAATAAACAATCAAATAACATATACATTAAATGAGATATTAAAAAATAAAAATAACTATAACTACAATCAAAATGCCATATTAATAAGAAATAGAAATATTGACTTGCTTACTATGTTAAAAACAAAACTTGTAGAATACAATATCCCATATCAAATAATAGGAGATTACCCATTATATAAAAGAAAAGTAGTAAAAGATTTAATAAGCGTATTACGTTTTTTAGAAAATAAAAACAATAATTACCACTTAAAAAGAACAGCTATAAACTTAAAATTTGGTTTAGGAAAAAATTTCTTTAAAGTATTAGACGATATTAGAAAAAATCTAGGAATAGAAACTTACTTTGAAATAATTGAAAATTATAACAAATATCAGGTAAAAAAATTAAAAAGATACACAAATAAAATGGAAGAATTTACAAACTTCTTTGATAAATACAATATAGAAAAATCATTTGACAGTCTGATTGAAGAAATAATAGATGACTTATTTAATGAAGTAAAAAATAAAGATTATAATTATCTTCAGGAGTTTTTAAAAGAATCAAGAGAATACTACAAAAGAAATGGGTATAAAACAACAAAAGAGTATTTAGATTATATTCAATATTTTAAAGACGTAGCTACAAAAGATAAACTACAAATAATGACAATGCATGCAAGCAAGGGTTTAGAATTTAATAACGTATATATCTTAAATATAAATGCGAATTACCCATACTTATATAAAGCTAACTATATGAAACTCGATAAATTAGAACTGTCAAATAATAATCTTATCGAAGAAGAAAGAAGATTGTTGTATGTAGCAATGACACGTACTATTGATAATCTATATATTTTTGGAGATAAAAATTCAAAGTTTATAAAAGAATTGAGTAGATTTATATTTTAGAAAAGAATACTAATATTTTTAAACAACATTTGCATTTATAATATGTATGTGTTATTATTAATAATAGAAGTTTTCATATTTGTGTAATACTCCTTTAAGTATTACTCCCTAAAGTCCACTATAAGTTAGTGGGCTTATTTTTTATGCCTAAATATATGTATTATAACAATTATACTTGTGTTACAATAAAAATAAAGGGCTTATTATGGAAAATAAAAGTTTATTAAGTTTATTTAATATAAAAGATAAAAGAATATTGATAGAAAATGTATCAAAAATAAAAGAAAATAATAAAAGTATTAATATAATACACGCTAATTTATTATATATACCAAAAAAGTGCTATAAATGTAAAAGTGAAGATTTAAGAAGCCACGGAGTAGACAAAATAAAAATACAATTATCTAATATATCAAATACTAAAGCTATAATGTATTTAAAGAAAAGAAGATGTAAATGTAATAATTGTAATACGGTATTTTCGGTTAATTGTAAAGATGTAAAAAAAACATTCAAGAAAATCAAAACAGGTAATAACAGCAATTACACACGATTTAATTACTACAACTAAT
Source organism: Gemelliphila sp. 1F1 (assembly GCF_056897515.1). Lineage (NCBI taxonomy): Bacteria > Bacillati > Bacillota > Bacilli > Caryophanales > Gemellaceae > Gemelliphila > Gemelliphila sp. 1F1. Next base: position 35,975 of record NZ_JBXHBE010000003.1, on the reverse strand, counting down.
TCAATGACAGAAATCGCAAAAAGATATAATGTGTCTATATCTACAGTAAAAAGAGTTTTAGAAATAAATAAAAGAAATATAAAAGTAAATAAAGAAGTATTGCCTAAAGTTTTATGTATTGATGAAAATTCAGGTATTAGAACTTACAAAGGGAAATATAATTGTGTAATACAAAACGGAGAAACTGGAGCTATTAAGGATTATATTTTTACTAGAAGAAAAAATGATTTAATAAAATATTTCAAAACATATACAGTACAAGCAAGAAATGATGTTCAATTCTTTGTGACGGATATGTGGGATAGTTATATTGATATTGCGAACAAGTATTTTAAAAATTCTAAAATAGTATTAGATAGATTTCATATTGTAGGTTTATTATACAGAGTAATAGACAATATAAGAATTAATTTAATGAATAAATATAAAAAGAATAGTTTGGAATATAGGGTTTTAAAGAAATTTAATAAAAAACTAATAAAAAAGTATAAGAATTTATCAACAGATTATATAAAATATAAATACTATCCTATGTTTTATAATGAATTTGATATACTAGATTATATTTTAAACTTAAATGAAGATTTAAAGAATGCTTATTATATATTACAAGATTTGTATTTTGCGATAGATAATAAAGATATAGTTCACTTTAGAAAATTATTAGAAGAAAACAATTATAAACTTATTAAAAATGAAAAATTAAAAATATGTGTGAAAACTTTAAATAAGTATAGTTCTTATATTGAAAATTCTATTATGTATAAATATTCAAATGGAAAATTAGAAGCAGCAAACAGAATAATAAAAGCGTTAAAAAGGAATGCTTGTGGATATAGGAATTTTGAAAACTTTAGAACTAGAATATTACTTATATTTAACTACTTATCAAAGAAAAAACTAGAGTAAATATTATTAATTTAATAAAAGAATAGACTTGTTAATTAAAAATATTCAACCAGTAATTAAAATATTTTTAATAATTTCAAAAAAATTTGAAAATAACAAGTCTGTTTAGTTATGTATTTTTATATATAAATAATATAAAATCATACAAAAAGCTATATATCAACAAGCGCATTTATTAAATAAACAAATATATTTAATTTAAAAATTTTTAAAAAATTTTATCTACATCTATTGACAAAAAACCTTTATTTTATTCGTCCACATTTTCTGATATCATTTTAAGCATTATTTTTTGAACAAATTCTGATAACATCATATTTTGTTCGTTTGAAGATTTACCTGCCAAATCTTTTATTTCCTTACTACTTTCAGCTGGTTTAGTAGGGTTATTGTTGTAAGTTAGTGTTACAACAGGGGTACCTGCATTAAGTAATTCATATGTTAATGTAGAATCAGTAACTGTAGTTTTCAGTGTCATAGTATCTACTGTAGAATTTAGCATTTTCATACTAGTTATAGTTGAGTTACCAGATTTTCTTGTATCAAAAGTTATATTTTGTTCTCCATTAAATGTTACAGTATCTTTATAGGTGCTATCTCCACTTTTTTCACTAACATATTGCAGCGATTCGTTAGGGTTGTTAATGTTTTTCATACTAAGAGATAATTTTTCTTTAGATACATTAGATTTAATTTCTGTTTGTGTTTCTGTTTGTTTATTGCCTATTGTAGTATCTTTATAACTAATTGTTCTAGTTACTTCATCTTTATCTATTTTGTAATCTATTTTAATATCTTCTTTGATTTTAGAAGTTTCATTTTTTATATTTTTAACTAAATCTTTAACATAATTTTTTGTAAATTCTGATTTAGTTTTTTTAGTAGCTATTTCTTCATATTTAGAAAATAGATTATCAATTCTTTCTTTATTAAGTGTTACAGTGTATGTTTTATCATTTTTAGTAACTGCTTCTTTAGGAATAGTTTTTAATATTTCTATCATATCATTGTTGTCCAGTTTTAAATCTTGATTATTTTTATCTGGAATAAATATTTTTGTAATTTCATTTACACTAATATCTAACGAATCTATATAAGATGTATCAATACTATTTGGAACTGGTGACATAGATATTGGGTATTTAAGTTGTTCTTTTATGAATGTTTCTGGAATTGATAATGAGTAATCACTAAAACTAGAATCTGCTACAATATTATCGTTATCTTTATCATAGAATGATAAATCAATTTTTTGTGATGGATTTTCTGGATTACTAATATTAGCAGAAATATATCCTTTATTTTCTTTAGGATTTTGATACATATCCACTTGGACATTAGTATTTTCTATTTTAGAATTTATAGTTAAAGATTTTTCTTTTCCAGAATTTTTATCAAACCAAGATATATCTTCTTTTAAACGTTCGTTAGTATATTCTGATATCTTTTCCAAAGTTTCTGCTTCTGCCTTAGCTATTTTTAAGACAGGATCATTATAATATGTATAGCCATAGTATGCTCCACCTGCTCCAATAATAGTAGCAGATACGGCAGCTGCTATAATTATATTTTTCTTTTTCATAATTGTCTCCTTAAAAGTTATTTTCTTTAATTATATCATACTAAAAACATTTAATAAATATTTTATTAAAATTTTATTCTTGAAAAATGTGTGAATATAGTATTGATATTGATTTCAACTAATGTTAAATTTAGTTTCTTGATATAGAATAGGCTCTGTTGACTTTAATGACTAGGTGTAGTATATTATATTTATTAAATATACAGTGGGGGATTTTATTTTTATAATTATAGCGCCCGATCTAAGTCTTAACGGTTGAAATAGGTTTAGATGACGAGGAAAAAAGTTATCGAATATTCGGCGGATGCTTTTTCGGAATTAAGAGTTTCGTTAAGTAACATACAAAAAAACAAAATTGTTGCTATCTCTTTATATTGTAAGGTTTCGAACCTTTTTACGGTGTGGTTAAATTTTAATATATTTTTTAGTGTTTAACTATGCACAAAAAAATAGAAATTTATAGGAGATTAACAAATTATGTGTGGAATAGTAGGATATATAGGGAATGGAAATGGAGTAGATTTTTTAATTGATGGACTTAACAGTTTGGAGTATAGAGGCTATGATTCTTGTGGTATAGCTGGTATTTTAGATGCAGATGTCAGAGTTATAAAAACAGTTGGTCGTATAAAAAATTTAGAAGAGCTAACTCCAGAGAGTTTAGTATTTAATGTAGGTATAGGACATACACGTTGGGCAACTCATGGAGGGGTAAATGTAACAAACTCTCATCCTCATCAAAGTGCGAGTAGAAGATTTACTTTGGTTCACAATGGAGTAATAGAAAACTTTCAAGAGTTAAAAGATAGATTTTTTAAAGGTCATAACTTTGTATCAGAAACAGATACAGAAGTTATTGTTCAGTTAATAGAATTATTTGCTCAAGATGGTCTTACTACTAAAGAAGCATTTTTAAAAGCTATTTCTAAATTGCAAGGGTCGTATGCTTTATGTTTATTGGATAAATATGATGATGATACTCTATATGTAGCTAAAAATAAGAGTCCTTTATTAATTGGATTAGGATCAGAGTGTAATTATGTGGGAAGTGACGCTTTGGCTATGATTAAATATACTAATAAATTTTTGGAAATAAATGATGGAGAAATAGTTATAGTTAAAGCTGATAGTGTAAATATTGAAGATAAAGATGGTAATTTAATTTTGAGAGAACCATTTACACCAAATATTAAATATGGTGAAATAGATAAAGGTGTTTATGATCACTATATGATAAAAGAAATAAATGAGCAAGCTTTCGCTATGCGTAACATAATTTCTAAATATTTTGATGGAAAAAATGTTTCTATGGATGAAGAAATTATTAATAACGTTAAGCAAGCGGATAGACTTTATATAATAGGTTGTGGAACTAGCTACAATGCAGGCTTAGTAGGGAAAAATTATTTTGAAAAATGGGCAAAAATACCTACAGAAGTTCACTTAGCATCAGAATTTGCGTATAATGTACCTATTTTATCGAAAAAACCTATGTTTATTTTCTTATCTCAGTCAGGAGAAACTGCAGATTTGCGTGCAGTATTAACAAAAGTTAGAGAGTTAAATGATAACTACAAGTTTTTAGTTTTAACTAACGTTGACGCATCTACTCTAAGTCGTGAATGTGATTATACATTGTTACTTCATGCAGGAATTGAGATTGCAGTTGCTTCTACAAAAGCATATACATCTCAAATAGCTGTGTTAAGTATTTTAGCTTATGAAGTTGCAAATAGATTAGGGTACAAACTAAAACTAGATATAGAAAAAGAATTATCAGTGGTAACTAATGCCATAGAGTCAATTCTTGATGATGCAAAAACAATAAAAAATTTAGCAGATAAATTATTTACTGAACGCAATGCTTTTTATATAGGTCGTGGAGTTGATTATTATAGTGCTTGTGAAGCGGCACTTAAATTAAAAGAAGTTTCTTATATTCAAACAGAAGGTTTTGCTGGAGGAGAGCTTAAACATGGAACTATCGCTCTTATAGAAAAAAATACTCCAGTAGTAGCATTAATTACTAATACAAAATTAGATTTAAACACTCGTGGGAACATAAGTGAAGTTGCAAGTAGAGGAGCTAATACTTTAGTGATAACTTTGGAAAAATTAGCACGTGAGGGAGATTATGCTATACCTAATGTTAATGAGGAACTTGCCCCTATAGTAAGTATAGTAGTAACACAATTATTTGCTTATTATGCTGCAACAAGTAGAGGTCTTGACGTAGATAAACCTCGTAACTTGGCAAAAGCAGTAACAGTAGAATAGACTTATTTAACTTTAGATTGAAGTATCGTTTTGTTACTTCAATCTTTTTTTATTGAATACAATAAAACTATACCAAAACATATTTTTGTGATAAAATAATTTTAAATAATTGTACTTAATAAGAGGAATTTATATGAAAAATATAGCAATAGTTACACATTTATATGCGGGTGGTAATAGAGGCAAAAGTGTATTATCAAAATTACAATCTGCTTGTAACAAAAATAATATTAAGTATAAAATCTATATATCTAATTATCCAGAGCATACTAAAACATTAATAAAAGAAGTAGCTAATACTACAAAAAATTTAAAAACGGATAGAATTGTAGTTGTAGGAGGAGATGGTACACTAAACGAAGCCATAACCGGTTTAAAGGAGGAAAATTTAGAAGTACCTATTTCATATTTTCCAGCTGGTACGGGAAATGACTTTGCAAGGTCGCTTGAATTAGAACATGATGAGAATAAATTTATTGAGAAATTGTTTGATTCACAAGTAGAAAATATAGAATTAATAAAAGCAACAATAAATAATGATACAATATATGCATTAAATGGTTTAGGTATAGGGTTTGATGCTTTAGTATCGAATTTAGTAAATATATCAAAAAATAACAGAAAGTTAAAGGTAGGTCGATTATCTTATATTAGTAAAATATTGAGTGCCTACAAAAAACGAGCATTATTTTCTATTGATGTTGTAATAGATGATATGATTAAATTAAAATTTGATAACGTATTGTTCTCTACATTTATGAAAAACAAATATTTGGGTGGTGGAATAAAGATTAATCCACACGCTAAAAAGAATAATAATGAGATATCATTGATAATTGCTCAAAATGTAAATATAGCTGATGTAGTTAAAATTTTGCCACACATACTATTTACAGAGAAACATTTTGAGAAAACAGAGAAATTGCAAAAATTTATAGGTAAGAAATTTTATATATCTATAAATACAAAAAGTTTATTGCAGTTTGACGGTGAAATAAGAAATTTAGACAATACGGAATTAAAATTATCTGTTACAACTTATCCATTTTATTTGATTTAGAGAATAAATATTTTCTAATGTTACAAATATGTTACATTTTTCTTGAAAAAAAATAAAATATAATGTAGAATTGTAATGGCAATAAAAGTTATGGAGAATAACTTAGGAGGATTATTAATGAAGAAGTACCATTTTATTGGTATAAAAGGATCTGGAATGAGTTCATTAGCGCAAATATTGCACGATATGGGTCATTATGTTCAAGGATCTGACGTACCTACATACTTTTTTACACAAAAAAAATTAGAATATAGAAATATAAAAATATTAGATTATAATACTGAAAATATAAAAGAAGGATTTATAGTTATATTAGGAAATGCTTTTAATGATAATCAAATTGAATATGTTAGAGCAAAAGAATTAGGTTTAGAAATTTATACATACAGCGAATTTCTTGGTGAGTTGTCTGAACAAATAAAATCTGTAGCCGTTACAGGAGCGCACGGAAAAACAACGACAACTACGATGGCAAGTGCAGTTTTTAAAGAAAACGTCCCTACATCTTATTTAATAGGTGATGGAACAGGAGTAGGCATAGAGAATCCAGATATTTACATTTTTGAAGCTTGTGAATATTATAGACATTTCCTACATTACAGACCTAATTACGCAATAGTAACTAATGTTGATTTTGATCATCCTGATTATTTTAAAGATGAGGAAGATGTATTTGATGCATTTCAAAGTTTTGTTAACCAAGTAAAAGAAGCAGTTATTTATTGTGGAGATGATAGATTAGCATCGCGACTAAAATCAAAAAGCTCTAAAATGATTTCTTACGGATTTAATGAAGATAATGATTATTCTATAAGAAATGTTATTACTGATGAAAAAGGAAGTACTTTTGACATATACAAATATGGAGAGTATTTTGGAACGTTTAATATGCGAGTTTTCGGCTTGCACGAGATAAGTAATGCAACTAGTTCTATTATCTTGGGGCATGTTTGTGGTTTAAGTATAGAAGATATCCAAAAAGGATTACTAACATATAAAAATGCAGAGCGTCGTTTTACAGAATATAAATTTAAAAATAATATAGTAGTAGATGACTATGCTCATCATCCAAAAGAAATAACGGCTACGCTAAATACAGCACGTAGAAAATATAAAGATAAAGAAGTAGTGGCAATATTTCAACCACATACATATACTAGAACAGAGGCGTTTTTAGAAGAATTTGCCGAGAGTTTGAGTAATGCTGATAAAGTATATCTATATTCTATATTTGGATCAGCGAGAGAAAAATCAGGTAAAGTAACTATTGAAGATTTACGAAAAGCGATAGGTAATGCTGAAGTAATTAGTGGTGAAGAAGGTCTAAAAAAATTATCAATTTTAGATAATCACGTTATTTTATTTATGGGAGCAGGAGATATTAATAAATATCAGCAAAAATTTTTAGAAGAAGTTAAAGAAAAAGCATTGTAATTCTATAAATTATAATTTAAAATATAATTAATATATAAAGAGGAGGTATAGAAATGCCGAATATAGATTGGTTAGTTCTAGCTTATGCAGGAATATTTTTGTCAGGTTTAGGTATTCTTATAATTTGTTTTAGTGGTGCTATTACATTGTTACGCGTTAGAAAATCAATAGGTATTTTTACAGAAATAGCAGAAGATGGGCTAGATTTAGCACAAGATCTTAATGAAACTGTAAAGAAAGTAGAACAACAGCTAGAACCTATAATGATTGAGACAAATATTTTACTTCAAAATACTAATATTTTAGCTGAAGATCTTCAAGAAAAATCTGAAAAGTTAAATCCTTTATTTGATTCAACAGAAAGTTTAGTTAAGTCAGTTAATTCTTTACAAGATTCTGTTTTAGGGATGAAAAATAATGTTACTAACTTCAAGAAAGATACGGATGAGAAGATAAATAGTGCAGTAAACAAAGGAAAAGATAGTGTAAGTAAAGCAAATGGTCTTCTTAGCAAGTTTCTAAAAAAAGATAAATCAGTAGAAATTCAAGTTGATATTGATAGTGAAGATTCTAAAGAAGATAAATAAATAAAAAAATTTAAAATAAAGTTTTGCGTATATAATACTTTATTTTAAATTTTTTTATTTTGTAAAATATTATGAGAACTATTTTTAGTAGATAATAAGAAAATTTGACAGTTAACTAATAATGCTATAAAATTAATGTATTAGTTTTTAGTGATTATATATTATAAAAATAGTTAATTGCAGAAATTGTTTATAATAAGGAGATTAGTTTATTATGACTAGAAAAATTTTAGTAACTGGTGGAGCTGGCTATATAGGTTCTCATACTTGTGTAGAATTATTGAATGCTGGATATGATGTTGTAGTAGTAGATAATTTATACAATTCTAGTGAAAAAAGTTTACAAGTAGTTCAAGAAATTACAGGGAAAAATTTGACATTTTATAATGCTGACATAAGAGATGCTAATAAAATGGATGAAATATTTAAGAAAGAAAAAAATATTTTTGGAGTTATACATTTTGCAGGATTAAAAGCAGTAGGAGAGTCATGTAGAATACCTCTTACCTACTATGATAATAATGTAGCAGGAACTGTATCTTTATGCGAAGTTATGGCAAAAAATAACTGTAAAAATATAATTTTTAGTTCTTCAGCAACTGTTTATGGTGATCCTCATCAAGTTCCTATTAAGGAAGATTTTCCTTTATCAGTAACTAATCCTTACGGAAGAACTAAGCTTATGTTAGAAGAAATATTAAAAGATGTTTATAGTGCAGACAATGATTGGAATATTGTTTTGTTACGTTATTTTAATCCTATTGGAGCGCACGAAAGTGGAGATTTAGGAGAAGATCCTAATGGAATTCCTAACAATTTGTTACCATATATCTTACAGGTGGCTGTAGGTAAATTAGAAAGAGTTAATGTTTTTGGAACAGATTATGATACACATGATGGGACAGGAGTTCGTGACTATATTCACGTAGTAGACTTGGCGAAAGGTCATGTTGCAGCTCTAAAAAAACTAGAACCTTTGTCGGGAGTTTCAGTTTATAATTTAGGAACTGGAAATGGATATTCTGTTTTGGATATAGTAAAAAATATGAATAAAGCAATCGGTAGAGAGTTGCCTTTTGTTCTTGCACCTAGACGTGCTGGAGATATAGCGACTTGTTATGCAGATTCTTCTCTAGCTTTTGCTGAATTGGGTTGGAAAGCAGAATTTGATATTGAACGTATGTGTATTGATTCTTGGAGATGGCAAAGTAAACATCCAAATGGATTTAAATAAAAATTTTGGGGTATAATGAGATACCCCATTTTATTTATATTATATATGTGAGGTTATAATGACTAAGAGAAAAATATTGCTTATACTTTTTTTGTTGATGTTTGTCAATTCTAAGAATAGTAATGCTAATTATGATCAGTTTTTTACCCAGATTCACAAACCTAGCATGCAACCAAATAATTATAAGTTATCGGTTCCAGTATTTAGTCAGTTATCCCCTGACTTTATACCTATGGGATGCGAGTGTGTTAGTATTAATATGGCTTTTGATTATAAAGGTATAAGTATGGATGTCAATAAATTTATAGAGAATATACCTACTATTTATGATCCTCGTAAAGGATTTATGGGAGATATGTATTCTTTTAAATATTATAATGGAACAGTTCCGACTATATGGCCAGAAGCATTAATAGGAAAAGTCCAAGATTATAGGTCTAAATCTTATGTAGCTAACAGTCTAACTTTAGAAGAGATAGAAAGAGAAGTATTTTTAGGAAATCCAGTATTAGTTTGGTACTCTTGGGATCCTACTAATATTGCTATATTAACAGATAGTGAACCTATATATTCTAGTTCTGGATTGCATGCAGTATTAGTAGTAGGTTATGACGAACAAAATTGGTATATAAATGATCCCGCTTTGGGAGAAAGAAAATTAGACAAAAATATTTTTTATAATAAATATAGAGCGTACGGAAGTAAATCTTTAGTTATACGTTAATTATTATTAAGGAGGATATGGTGTATTTTGTAGATAATTTAGATATAGATAAGTATAATGAATTTTTAAAAAGTAGTATATATAGTAATATCTTCCAAACTCCTGAATGGGTAGAAGTAAAAAGTGATTCTTGGGATTTTAGAAGAGTTGCTTTAGTTGATAACGATGATATTTTTGCTGTAGCGCAAATATTAGTTAGAAAAGGTCTTTGGTACATAGCTAGAGGTCCTGTTTTAGATTATGATAATGAGTTATTGTTTAGAAAATTTTTAGAAAAGATAAAAGAATATGCTCGTTCTAACGGAGCAAAATTATTAAAGGTTGATATTCCTGAAGTTGTTAAAATGGCGAAATTATCTGTTTTTAAAGAAGCGGAATATAGCTCAAAAAAAGATTATATTTTGAAAGTATTTAAAGAAGAGGGATTTGTTCACAAAGGTTTTACACTTAATATGAGTGATACTATACAACCAAGATTTGAGGTTGTTACTCAATTAGAAGATAATATAATTGACAAATTTCCTAAAGATACTCGTAGACTTATTCGTGATGCAGATAAAAAATTCGTAGAGGTTAGACGAGTAGGTATAGATAAATTAGATGATTTTATGTATGCTATTGAGTGTACAGAGAAAAGAAAAGGTATAATTTTACGAAGTAAAGAATATTTTGAAAAACTTCTCAGACTATATGGAGATAATTGTTTAGTTTTTGTGTCTTATATAAATATAGATAGGGCTATAATAAATTGTAAACAAAAACTATCTAGTTTAGATGAAGAACTTGTTATCTTAGGAGAAAATTCTCCTAAGAAAAGAAGACAATTAGAAGAACAGAAAGATAGTGCTAATAAATTACTCGATTTATTTACAAGTTTATTAAAAGATGGTTTCACTGGAGAGAGGATAATAAGTGCTTCATTTACTTTAGTTTCTGGTAATAGTGCCGAAATGATTTATGCGGGTATGGATAATAGACTTGCTAAATTACCAGCACAATATAAAGTTTATGCAGAAACTATGCAAAAGGCTTATGATTTTGGGGTTACGCATTTTTCTACTGGTGGAGTTGAAGGTAGTTTGGAAGATAATCTATTATTATTTAAATCGAAATTTAATCCAGATATAGTGGAACATTATGGAGAATTTGATTACGTAATTAATAAAGTGTATAAATTTATGTATGACTATGGTATTCCACTGAGAAGAAAAATTTTAACATTAATAAAAAAATAACAATTATCACCTTCTTTTTATGTTATAATTAACATAAAAAGGAGGTATTTTTATGTCAAATGTAAGAGATAAAGCAGTAGCAATAGTTGATTTTATAAAAAAATTAGATACAAAAATAGAGAAAGAAGAATATATTTATGAGAAAATTGGAGAAATCCAAGAAAAAGAAGATATGGAGTTACTGATGGTTCTATCAGAGTTACTAATAGTTGATGAAGATTATTCTAGTACAAAAATTTCTGCAGAGCGAAGAATGAGATTATTATATCAATTAGTAGAAAATACAGTAGCAAAACTTAATAGTATAGATGATGAAGAAGAGAAAGAAAGTTTGTACTATAAATTGTATGATTATATGTGGTATTTTAAATGGATATTACCAGATATACCAAATTCTATGTCGGTATCCAAAGAAATGATAGATAGTGCTAATGATATGATGCATTATTACTACACAAATCTTAATATTAGTTTGGCTATGTATTACAAAACTATAATGCTTCAAAATATTAATATGGGTCAAATAGAACAAGCAAAAGAAAACTATAAACTATGGCAAGAGTCTTCTGATGATGTAATGAGTGATTGTGAAGCTTGCGAAATAACAGAACAAGTGAATTATTATTGTTTTGTAGGAGAATATGAAGAAGCATTAAAAATTGCTAAACCTATATTAGATGGAAAGTTAACTTGTGCAGAAGTTCCTCATATTACTTATTCTCATGTTTTGAAAAGTTTAATAGCGTTAGAACGCTATGAAGAGGCGAAAGAATTATTACCTAAAGCAGTATCGTACATTGAGCAAGATTTAGATTTAGTAGTATATATTACAGACTTTATTGAAGTAGCAGTAATAGTAGGAGATATTGATTATGCGAAAGAATTAGCAGAAAAATATAGAGCAATGATATTTGATACTATAGAAGATATGCCGATATTAAAATATATGATAGCTACTTCTCCACTTAGTGAAGAATCTTATGAATCTGCTCTAGAAGGAGCTACATTAATAGATAAGCGTAATGAAAATAATTATTATACAGAATATTTAGCTAAATATATGGTAAGAGAACCAAGAAAGAAAATAATATTTAAATAGGTTATAATTTATATTTTAAAATATCATTAAAGATAATATAAACTTTAAATTAATATATATTTATAGAAAATTATTTTTAAATATTTTTATCATAATTATATAATTAATTTAGTAGGTATAAAAACAATATATAGCGAATAAAGTCCTATTTATGGTTTTGTTCGCTTGTTTTTATTTTTTATGGGCTGAATTAGAGTATAAAATTTAGTTTAATTTATTCTTATTTATGTAAGTAATCTATTTGACAAAAAGTATGAGTGGTAGTATAATTTGGATAATTATGTTTAATTTATAATACTATATCTTTATAGTATAAAAGGAGGAAAATTTAATGAATACCAAAGAGGAAAAAAATAAAACTGAAAAAATAAAACAACGTTTTTCTATTAAAAAATTTAAAAATGGTGCTGGCTCTGTACTTATTGGATTAGCATTATTTGGTGCTATGATACCACAAGATATTATTTTAAATATTCAATATGCTCAAGCAGCGCAAACACACGAAATAGCAGAATTACAAAATAAAGTAAAAACTACATGGAGTTCTGTCAGTAAAGTTATAATTAATGAACGTGTGATTAATGAATTGACAGAAGCTCTAAAAGCTGAGAATCCTACATTACCAATTGATCGTATAGAGATTGCTGAAAATACATATTACAGATATGTTCAGCCAGGTAATGAAATGAATGGTGAACGCACAGAAGATACGGATAATCGTTTTGGAAATTTAACATTAAAAGTTTACTTTACAGATGGTTCAGATCCGGTAATTGTTTCACACGATAAAGTATTGAATATTGTATCTCAGGCACAGTGGATACGTCATATGATTGATTTTTATGGTTTGGAACCACATCAAAAGATAAGGGTTATAGATCCAAATAATATAACTGAAGCCGAAAAATATGCTATAGCCACTATTCAATATATCTATACAACTTATGTAACAGGAGAAGCTATAGGTGATCTTCGTGAATTGGCGAAAGATGCTGCTTTGTATAGCCATGTAGACACAGCTGCTGTCAATGCAGATGGTTCTAGTCGACTGCTAGGTAGCGATGGTTTTACACAACCTTGGTCACAAGAGGAGAATATCTATGTGTTAAAATTACCAGTCTTAGAACCAGTAGTAGATTCACAAAATTTAACGGATGCAGAAAAAGCAATGGTTGAAGAAAATGTGCGTAAAGCAAATCCTGACTTACCAGAGGGAACAAAAGTAACTGTTGCTAATGACGGAGCAGTAACGGTATCTTATCCAGAGGGATCAGCGATGGGATATAGTCAAGACTTCTCTGAAGAAGAGGTTATAGAGAATGCTAAAAAATTAGGTATAGACCCTGAAGACCCGAACAATGTATGGAAACTAGGTTATATTTATTATATCATGCCTCAGGGGACTCCACTTGATGATACATTAATACCAACTCAAACTATCAAGATAAATAAAGCAAAAGGGCAAGACAGTACTGTTACTAAAAATACAGATGTAATGCCGAAAGATAGCATTTCTAATGTTGGTGATTTACCAGATAATGCGACATTTGAATGGGAAGCCCCAGTTGACACAACTTTTGCTGGAAAAGTTAAAGCAACAGTTGTTGTAACCTACACAGACCCTGAAACAGGGAGAACAATGACCGAACGTGTCCCAGTAACGATTACAGTAACAGAACTAAATGTTGATACATACGAGCCGGTAGGAAAAGACCAATCAGTAGGATTGAATGAAATGCCAAAAGTAGAAAATTCTATAGAAAACTTTGGAGACTTACCAAAAGGAACAACAGTATCGTTCAAAACACCAGTAGATACAACTTCAGTAGGGGATAAACCAGCAACAGTTGTAGTTACATATCCAGATAACTCAACAGAAGAAATTAACGTAACAGTAAAAGTTGTAGACAACAGAACAGACGCAGATAAAAACGAACCGGTAGGAAAAGACCAATCAGTAGGATTGAATGAAATACCAAAAGTAGAAAATTCTATAGAAAACTTTGGAGACTTACCAAAAGGAACAACAGTATCGTTCAAAACACCAGTAGATACAACTTCAGTAGGGGATAAATCAGCAACAGTTGTAGTTACATATCCAGATAACTCAACAGAAGAAATTAACGTAACAGTAAAAGTTGTAGACAACAGAACAGACGCAGATAAAAACGAACCGGTAGGAAAAGACCAATCAGTAGGATTGAATGAAATACCAAAAGTAGAAAATTCTATAGAAAACTTTGGAGACTTACCAAAAGGAACAACAGTATCGTTCAAAACACCAGTAGATACAACTTCAGTAGGGGATAAATCAGCAACAGTTGTAGTTACATATCCAGATAACTCAACAGAAGAAATTAATGTAACAGTAAAAGTTGTAGATAATAAAAAAGATGTAGGAGTTGTTACAGATGCAGAATGTATTACTCCTAATGTTCCAGAAATAACAGAAGTTGATGATATTACAAACTTGACAGATGATGAGAAAAATATTGTGAAAGATAAGATTGTAGATGCTAACAAAGATAATTTTCCGCCGAATACTAAAGTAGAAGTAGGATCAGATGGAAAAGCAACTATTACATATCCAGATGGATCAATAGATACAATTTCTGCATCAGATTTAGTTACTTCAAAGAATCATAAATTAGGTGCAAAACAAGGAAAACTATCTAATACAGGAGAAAGTTATTCAGTTGGCTTGACTGCTATCGGAGCAAGTATGTTAATAGGTTCGTTACTTCTTGTTGTAACTAAGCGTCGTAACAAAAACAAATAATTTATTTGTAAGTTATAAATCAAAAATTTATAAAAGGGCAAATTCAATGGAATTTGCCTTTTTTATATTAAAATATTAAATTATAAAACTGTGATGATTATAATATTTTATATAGTTAAATATATTAATTTTTTTAAATTTATTGTAATAATATTGATATTTATAACTTCATAATGAATGTATCAAAAAATTATATTGGATATCAATATAATATAATTAATTTAGATATGAAATTAGAATAGTTTATTATAAATTATTAATGATTAAGAGAAATAGTATAATTGATTATATTGGGTAAAGTTTAGCTGTTATCTAGATTTTTTGAATTATTTATGATAAAATTATTTTAGTAAATTTTATGGAGGATATTATGACAACATTACCTAATTGTCCAGAGTGTAATTCTGAATATACATATGAAGATGGTGCTATGCTTGTTTGTCCAATGTGTGCTTATGAGTGGATTCCCGGTGAAGAATCTAGTATAGAGGAAGAGAAGATTTACCGTGATGCTAATGGAAATATATTACAAGATGGAGATACTGTATCTGTTATAAAAGATCTTAAAGTTAAAGGAGCTTCATCTGTTTTAAAAATGGGTACACGTGTAAAAAATATTCGTTTAGTTGATGGAGATCATAACATCGATTGTAAAATTGATGGTTTTGGAGCTATGAAACTAAAATCAGAATTTGTAAAAAAAATATAATTATAAATAATCCAAAATTTCTACTTTTGTTAATTAGATTTAATATATCTAAAATTTGTATACAATTTTTAGAAAATTTTGGATTATTTTTTATATTATTAAACAAAATATTGTTTAACAAAAATAAAATGTGATATAATTGAAAAAAAGAAAATGGAGGTTCGTATTATGAAACATTCGTCATTACAATTTGTAGGTAATACCCCTATGTATAAAATAGAAGAAACTAATATTTATGCTAAATTAGAAAAGTATAATTTAGGTGGAAGTGTCAAGGATAGGGCAGTTCTAGGTATGTTAGAAGAGGCGGAAATACAAGGAAAATTAAATAAAGATACTTTAATTATAGAGCCTACTAGTGGAAATACGGGTATAGCAATTTCTTTATTGGCTACTATGTTGGGATATAAAGCTGTTTTGGTAATGCCTGATAGTATGAGTATAGAAAGACGTACTTTGATTAAAGCATATGGTGCACAATTAATATTAACACCTAAAGAACTAGGAATGTCTGGAGCTATTGAAAAAGCTAAAGAGCTTGTAGAAAAGTATGATAACTCAATTATATTAAGTCAGTTTGATAATCCAGCCAATCCAAATTACCATTATAAAACTACAGCAGAGGAAATATTAGAACAAGTACCTAATGTAGATGTATTTGTTGCGGGGATAGGTACTGGTGGAACATTTACAGGAGTTTTAAAGCATTTAAAAGAACATAATGCCGATATTTTAGGTATCGCTTTAGAACCAGCAGAATCACCGGCTATTTCAGAAGGTGTAGGAGGAGTTCACAGAATACAAGGTATAGGAGCAGGGTTTGTTCCTGGGAATTTTGACAGTAGCTTAATGGACGATATATTAACAATAACTAGTGATGAAGCTATAGAAGAAGCTAAGAACTTTATGAGAACTACAGGAATAGGAGTTGGAATCTCTTCTGGAGCTGCAATACTTGGAGCTAAGAGAGTAGCTGAAAAGTACCCTGATAAAACTATAGTTACAGTTCTTCCTGATGGATCTGATAAATATTTCTCAATGTTTGAATTTGATGATGTTAAGTATATAGAAGAATAATGAAATTTTTTTCGAGTTTAAGGTATAATTTAGAAAGGGTACTAAAAGAAGATCCGAGTGCTAAATCAAAATGGATGGTATTTTGGACATTTCCACATATAAAAGCACTTAATTATCATTACTTTGCTCACAAGTTATATAAATCTGGTCATCCTCTTATGGCGAGAATAATTGCTAAGAGAGCAAGAAGATTAACGGGAATAGAAATTCATCCGGGAGCCAAAATAGGTAAGGGATTATTTATTGATCATGGAATGGGAGTAGTTATAGGAGAAACTGCTGAAGTAGGTGATAATGTTACTATGTTCCATGGTGTTACTTTAGGCGGAACTAAGTTTGATCCATTAAAAAGGCATCCTACTGTAAAAAACAATGTTATGATAGGGGCAGGAGCAAAAGTTTTAGGTAATATTATTATAGGAAATAATGTTAAGATAGCAGCAAATGTTGTAGTAAAAAAAGATGTACCAGATAATGCTATAGTTTACGATATCCCTCCTAATGTAAAACTTAATCAAAAAAAATAACTGTATCATACTAGATACAGTTATTTTTTTATTAGTTATTTATCTAGAACATCCGCAATTTCTAGCGTGTTCTAATCTAGCGTTAACTACATCCCAATTAATAATGCGGAAAAATTCTTTGATATAGTCTGGACGACGATTTTGATAATTTAAATAGTATGCGTGTTCCCAAACGTCTAGTCCTAATAATGGACGTTTTCCTTCTAGTAGTGGAGAATCTTGATTTAAAGTTGATATTACTTCAAGTTTTCCATCTTTATTTATTACTAACCAAGCCCAACCACTTCCGAATCTAGTTGTGGCAGCTGTAGTAAATAATTCAACAAACTTATCGTATCCTCCTAACTCATTGTCTATTTTTTCTTTGATTTCTCCTTCAAATTTAGATGAGTCTGGTGAAGTTAGAGATTTCCAAAATAGAGAATGATTTAAGTGACCTCCTCCATTGTTGATTACAGCTTGTTTGATATCTGTTGGAATGTCATCTATGTTTCTCATAAGTTGTCCTGGACATTTGAAATCAAGTTCTGGATATTTTTCTAATGCAGCATTTAGATTGTTTACATATGCAGCGTGGTGTTTGCTATGATGTATTTCCATAGTTTTTGCATCAATAACAGGTTCTAAGAAATCATAAGTGTATGGTAATTCAGGTAATTCAAATTTCATCTTTATTCCTCCGAAATATATTATCTTAAATATATTATAAAAAAAATTGTATATATTTACAATATATCTGCCTATCAAGTAGATTAATTGCAAAATACATAATTTTTGTATATAATTACTACCTAGAAAGAGTAAAAATTTGTGAGAGATATTATGAAAATTTTAATACCAACAGCTAAAGAAATGAATACCGAGGCTAAGAAATATCAATTTCAAGAATTATCTACAAATAGTAGAATAATTCTTGAGGAAATAAATAAGTTAGATATAGATCAATTAGCAGAAATTTATAAAATAAAATATGATTCTGCGATTATTGAACGAAATAGAATTTTAAATTTGTTTAACGAAAGTACATATAGCTATGAAGCATTATTTTTGTTTGATGGTTTGATGTATAGAAGTATAAAAAGGTCTGATTTGTCTAACAAAGAAAGAAAATATTTAAAATCTAATGTTTTTATTACTTCTTCACTCTATGGTATTATAAATGTGTATGATAAGATTTCAGAACATAGATTAGATTTCTTACAAAATATTAAAATTAATAATAAAAATTTAAAATCCTGTTGGCGAGATGCTTTTGATAATTTTATTAAAGATGAGGAATTAGTTATATCATTGCTATCTAGTGAATTTGAAGAAGTTTTTTCGAAAAATGTTAGAGATAACTTTGTGAAAATAATATTTAAAGAAGAACGTAACGGAACACTAAAGACGCATTCTACCATATCGAAAAAAGCTAGAGGACGTTTTGTTACGAAATTAGTAGAAAATAATGTTACGGCATTAGATCAAATAAAAAAATTAAAATTTGATGATTATATTTTTAGACAAGATTTATCAAGTGATAAGAAAATTATATTTGTAGCAAGAAGAGGAGATTAATATGTTTGGTGAAAATAAGGTTGAGATATATGCGGAGAAACTGTATTATGGTTTTCCGGTTATACTTATAGGATATAAAGATGATAAATTTAAGTACAATGCGACAACAACAAGTTCTTCATATACTTTGGGTAAAACAATAACTATATGTTTGAAATCGGATAGCTGCTCAACAAAATATATAAAGAAATATCGTGAATTTAGTGTTAATTTACCTTGCGAAAATTTAATGGCAGAAATAGAAATTTGTGGTTTCTTTAGCAGTCATAATAAACTGCAACAGGCGGATTTACCTTACACTATTGGTAAATATACTGATACACCTTTAGTAGATGAATGTTTCTTATCAATAGAGTGTGAGGTTAGACAAATAATAGATGATAGTGGCTATACTCATATAATAGGAGAAATTAAACGTCGTATAGTAGATGAAAATCTTTTATCGGAAGATGGAAAATTATTAGGTGAAAAAGTTAGAACTGTGCACTTTGTTGGTGATTCTGACAAGAGAGTATATAGATTTTTAAAAGATGAAACTGCTTCTCTTGGGGATTTTGTTGAAAATGGTACTAGTAGTTGTAGTTAAATAAAAAATTAAAACTGTTGTTATATTTTAACAACAGTTTTAATTTTTTAAAAATATATAAACATATTGGAGAAAATTTTCTTGTTTATTTTCTCTTTTTTTATTTTATAGTCGTATATTTTATTGAAAATGTAAAGAATATAAAATTATTTCCATAAAAAATATAATTTTAATATTGTAATATATTGTAATATATGTTTTGCATAATGAATTAGCGTATAGTTTCTTCGTAATTTTGATTTATTTTTTGTAAATAATATTATTTTTATAATATTATTTTATGCTGTAATATAATAGAAATATTTTTTATAATTGAAAATTAAAATGAAAATTAAAACAATTTTAATCGAATAAATACACTTGTATTACCCATAAAAACAACAATATTTTTATAATTTTGTATTGACACAAATTAATTTCTATGTTTAAATTATATTGTAAACAATTTCAAAAATGAAAAATATTTACATAAATAAATGAATTTTATAATTTAATCCGGATATAAATTTTAAAACAATTGTATTTCTAATAAATACAGCATATAAAAATAGGAGGTTTATTATGAGTGCTAACAATCTAAAAAAAATACTATCTAAAAGTATTGCAGAGTTAAAAGAAAAAGGTTTGTACAATGAAATTGATGTTCTAGAGGGAGCTAATGGAACTACTATAAAGATTAATGATAAAGAATTTATTAATTTATCAGCTAATAATTATTTAGGATTAGCTACACGAGAAGATGTAAAAGAAGCAGAAATTCAAGCTGTAAAAGAATACGGTGTAGGTGCAGGGGCTGTTAGAACTATTAATGGTACGTTAAAGATACACAAAGAGCTAGAGGAAACTATAGCTAAGTTCAAAAAAACAGAAGCAGCTATAGCTTTTCAATCAGGATTCAACTGTAATATGGCAACTATTCCTGCAATAGTAGGTAAGGCAGATGCAATATTATCTGATGAATTAAATCATGCATCAATTATTGATGGATGTAGATTGTCTGGTGCAAAAATTATTAGATGTAAACATCAGGATATGGATGATCTAAGGTCTAAAGCGAAAGAAGCTATTGATAGTGGTCTATATGAGAAGATTATGTATATTTCTGACGGAGTATATTCTATGGACGGTGATGTTGCAAAAATACCAGAAATAGTAGAAATAGCCAAAGAATTTGGTTTAATAACTTATATTGATGACGCTCATGGTTCGGGAACTATGGGTAAAGGTGCAGGAACAGTAAAAGAGTTTGATGCATCTAATGATATAGATATTCAAGTTGGAACTTTATCAAAAGCTGTAGGAGTAGTGGGAGGATATGTAGCCGGTAGTAAAGAACTAATAGATTGGCTAAAAGTAAGAGGAAGACCATTCTTATTTTCAACATCACTTACTCCAGGTGCAGCTGCTGCAGCTAAAAAATCTATAGAAATCATATCTTCAGAGCCAGAATTGGTAGAACGATTATGGGAGAATGCTAATTTCTTAAAAGAAGAATTAGGGAAATTGGGTTATAATGTTGGGGTTTCTACAACACCTATAGTTCCAGTTATTATTGGTGATGAAAATAAAACGCAAATGTTCTATAAAAAATTAAGAGACAACGGAGTTTATGCAAAATCTATTGTGTTTCCGACTGTACCTTTAGGAACAGGACGTGTAAGAAATATGTTGCAAGCAGGACATACGAAAGAAATGCTAGAAGAAGTTGTACGTATTTACGAAAAAATAGGAAAAGAATTAGAGATAATATAATAAATTTATGAGAAAAAGAGGTTTATAAAAATGAAAAAGGTATTAGTTACAGGAGCACTAGGACAAATAGGAAGTGAATTAGTTTTAAGATTAAGAAAAGATTTAGGTGTAGAAAACGTAATAGCTACAGATATAAAAAGAGTTGAAGATAATGAAGTTGTAACAGACGGTATTTTTGAAATTTTAGATGTTATGGACTACAGTAAATTTTTAGAGTTAGCCAAAGATAAAAAAGTTGATACAATTATACATTTAGCTGCATTGTTGTCAGCTACTGCAGAAAAAAATCCACAACTTGGATGGAGTTTAAATATGCAAGGATTGGTAAATGGACTAGAGGTTGCTAGAGAGTTAGATGCAACATTCTTTGCACCATCATCTATTGCTGCGTTTGGTGATGATACTCCAAAAGATAACACACCACAAGATACTTTGATGCGTCCTAGTACTATGTACGGAGTTACTAAAGTAGCTGGAGAATTATTATGTGATTATTATTACACTAAATATGGGGTGGATACTAGATCTGTACGCTTCCCTGGATTAATTTCTCACAAAGTTTTGCCAGGTGGTGGAACTACTGATTATGCTGTGCATATTTACTATGATGCTTTAAAATATGGTAAATACACGAGCTTTATTGCTAAAGGAACATATATGGATATGATGTATATGGATGATGCAATTGATGCGGTTGTAGATTTATTAAATGCAGATGCAAGTAAACTAAAACATAGAAATAGTTTCAATATTGCGGCTATGAGTTTTGAACCAGAGCAAATAGCAGCATCAATAAGAAAATATATACCTAACTTTGAAATTGATTATGATGTAGATCCAGTGAGACAAGGTATAGCAAACTCTTGGCCAAATTCTATTGACGCTACTTGTGCGAAAGAAGAGTGGGGATTTGAGCCTAAGTTTGATCTAGATAGAATGACAAAGACTATGTTAGACGAGTTATCGAAAAAAGGAATTTAAGTTTATAAGTTATTAAAGGTTAGGTAAAAAAATGAATAATGAATTAAAAAAGAATATAGGTTTCTTCCCGGCTTTTGCTACCGTAATGGGGACGGTTATAGGTGCTGGAGTCTTCTTTAAAGCAGCTATAATATATAAGACCACAGGAAGTGTAAGTCTTGGAATGTTAGCTTGGGTGCTTGGAGGAATAATAACTCTTTGTGCTGGACTTACAGCGGCAGAATTGGCAGCTGCTATACCAGAAACTGGAGGAATGATAGTTTGGATTGAGAGAACTTATGGTAAAACTGCAGCATATTTATTAGGTTGGACTCAAGGTGTTATTTATATGCCAGCCAACATAGCAGCTTTAGCTATTATCTTCTCAACACAAGTATTAAATTTATTTAATATAAATGTTACTTGGCATATACCTATAGCTATATTAGCTGCCAGCTCTATAATGTTTTTAAACTTCTTAGGGTCTAAAGCATCTTCAACTTTACAGGTAGTAACAACTATATGTAAGTTGATACCTATAGGTTTGATAATAGTATTTGGATTGTTAAAGGGTGATGTACAAAGTATATCTTTATTGCCTACTAGTGAAAATGTAGGGGGATATGGAGGAAATACTCTTAGTTTATTGGGGACAGCTTTGTTAGCTACTATGTTTGCTTATGATGGGTGGATTAATGTTGGAGCTATGGCTGGAGAAATGAAAAATCCTAAAAAAGATTTGCCAAGAGCCATTGTTTTAGGGTTGAGCGCTATTATGCTTGTATATGTTTTAATAAACATAGCTTTTGTTACGGCTTTACCTATATCAGAAATAGCAGGAAATTCTAATGCTGCTAGTGATGTTGCTATTAAGTTGTTTGGACCTCTTGGGGGGAAATTGATAACTATAGGTATATTAGTTAGTGTTTATGGAACTATTAATGGGTACACAATGGCTGGAATAAGAATACCTTATACATTAGCTAAAGAAAATTTAGTTCCAAAATCTAACATAATTGCAAAATTAAACAAAAATGCTATACCTGTAAATTCAGGGATAATAGTTTTGATTGTATCTATAATTATGATATTCTCTGGACAGTTCGATATGTTAACAGATTTATTACTGTTCGTTATTTGGATGTTCTATACGATGACATTTTTAGCTGTTATAATTTTGAGAAAGAGAGAACCAGAATTAGTTAGACCTTATAAGGTTCCTTTATACCCTGTTATTCCGGGAATAGCAATAATTGGAGGGTTATTTATTCTGATAAATACGTTATTAACTCAAACCTTGCTAGCTTTAGGAGGAACAGTGTTAATGCTAATTGGATTGCTTTTCTATAAGGAATTAATAAATAAATATAAAAAATAGAAAAAATCCTATTACTTAATTTTAAGTAATAGGATTTTTTATTAGTTTACTTTTTTTGAGATTTTTTTGGTTTTTCTTTTTTCTGTGGTTTATCATTTTCTGGATACATAACTTTATCTACCAAACCATACTCTAAAGCTTCTTCTGCTGTTAAATAGTTATCTCTTTCTGTATCTCTTTCTATCGCTTTTATTGTTTGACCTGTTCTATCTGCTAATATTTTGTTTAAGCGTGCTTTTGTTCTTAGAATATGACGCGCAGCTATTTCGATTTCTGTAGCTTGGCCTTGAGCTCCACCTAAAGGTTGGTGTATCATAACTTCTGCATTAGGAAGACAGTAGCGCTTTCCGATAGTTCCTGCTGCTAGTAAGAAAGCTCCCATACTTGCTGCCATTCCCATACATATAGTAACTACATCGCACTTAATATGTTGCATAGTATCGTATATAGCGAATCCAGCTGTAACACTTCCGCCTGGGGAAT
Organism: Gemelliphila sp. 1F1; assembly: GCF_056897515.1. Classification (NCBI taxonomy): domain Bacteria; kingdom Bacillati; phylum Bacillota; class Bacilli; order Caryophanales; family Gemellaceae; genus Gemelliphila; species Gemelliphila sp. 1F1. The sequence continues at coordinate 12,026 of NZ_JBXHBE010000003.1, read as the reverse complement.
TTATGTAGAAATATATATCTTTTTCGCTATCTTGAGCTTCTAAAAATAGTAATTGGCTAACTATTGAATTAGCTACTTGATCATTTACATCTGATCCTAAAATAATTATTCTATCTTTTAATAATCTTGAGTAAATATCGTAAGCTCTTTCTCCTTGAGATGTTTGCTCAATAACTGTAGGTATTAAATTCATATATTATTTTCCTCCTTGAAAATCTATTAGCTATATTATACTGTACATATAAATATTATTCAATAGTGCGAATTTACAGTATATAAGAGTGTTCTTTGAAATTACCCATAATAGTATTAATGCTATTTACAGTTATAAATGCTTTAGGACAATTTTTATTTATTAATTTTTTAAGAGTATATAATTCGTTTTGTTGGATAACAAGAATAAGCATTTTTCTTTTTTGGTGTGTATAACTTCCTTCTACATCGATTATTGTACAACCTCTATTCATTTCTCTATTAATTATTTCTGCTAAAGCGTCAGCGTTGTCGGAAATAATTGTACATTGAATATATGCTGAAATAAATTTTTGGAACATTCGCATAGTTTGATTTCTAACAAAGCTCATAATAACAGCGTACATAACATAACGTAAGTCGAAAGTGAACCAAATTATAATATAAATTATAATATCTTGTACCAAAAAAACAGTAGGTAAATTTAGTTTATATTTATTTACTAGAAATTTACCTGTAATATCAGTTCCGCCAGTAGAACCACCTGATATTAAAATAAGGCACATAGCTACTCCGGATAAAATTCCGGCGAAAATAGTGGCTACTAATTTGTCTTGCAAATCAACTGGTGTAATAACTGTCGGTAGATAGTCTATTAAAAAAGATGATGCTACGATAAATATTACAGTTATAACCATAAATTTTTTGCTGACGTACTTAAATCCTATATAAAATAGTGGTATATTTAGTAATAATTGGGCAAGCCCTAATTTTATCCCGGTAAGTTTATTTATAACTAATGCGAGTCCTAAAGCTCCGCCAGTGGACAAATCGTTGTAAGGTATGAGTATTCCTGCATAAACAGAAAAAATAAATATACCCACAGTCATAAACAAAATGTTTTTAATGTTTTTTCTTTTATTAACTTCGTAAAGCGTTTCTCTTATCATATCGTCTATTCTTTCTTATGTTTCTTAGTTAGTATTATTGTAATCGTTATTTATAGAAAAATCAAGATAAATTAGTTATAAAAATTTGATTAATTTTAGTTGGTTAATAGTTTATGAATATAGATTTTATAATAAAAAATATCATAAATTAAAACTGAAAGCAAATAGTTGTGGTTATCGGATACATTTTGTGTTGTTTATATTATAAAATGTTTTCATTTTATGAAAATATAATATGAAAAAGTATAATAAAATTAATTTATTTACATTTTAAAAATCTATTGTATTTTTTTGAGTAAAGGTGCTAAAATACAGTTGAAATAAATAAGGAGGTTTGTTTTATGGAAACAAATAAATTAAAAAAGAAACACCCTATAGGGTTGCAACTAGCTAATTTATGTACTGGATTAAATAGCTTTTATGCATACGGAGTTATAGGATATTTATTCTTATTCTTAACTTCTCCAGTAGAAGAAAATGGATTAGGGTTTAGTGTTTCTCAAGCGAGTGATATGTATGGAACGTATGCAATGTTAGGTTTTATGGCGCCGCTTGTTGGAGGATTTTTAGCTGATAGGTATTTAGGATTACAAAAGACTATTGCCTTGGGAACACTTGTCAGTTCATTTTACTACTTAGCTTTTGTAACTATTTTACCTAGTAATCCAACTGCTACTACTTTATGGATTTGCTTTGGGTTAGGTATTCTAGCAAGTGGTCTAGGTAAAGGGAACGTAAGTGCTTTAGTGGGAGAATTCTACAAAAAAGAAGAGTTGAGTAGACGTGATGAAGCATATAGTATATTTTATATGGCAACTAATATTGGTGCATTTTTAGGTCCTATTGTTGTAGGATACATAGTAGAAACAAAATTTGCAACGTTAAATGCTGATGGTACAGTAGCTGCTTATGGATTTAAATATGCGTTTTTAACAGCATTAATTTTAAATACGATTCAACTTTTAGGATTTGTATATTTAGCACCTAAGTGGCTAAAAGAAGTAGGAAAATATCCATCATTCAAAAAAGCGGAAGCTAAGCGTGAAGAAAAAGAGGTTAAAAAAGGATTCACTAAGGAAGAAAAAGGACGTATGGTTGCAATGGCTATATTCTTTGTATTTGTTGTTTTATTCTGGAGTGCATGGTATCAGACTCAAACTTCGTTTTCATTGTTAGCTAAAGATTTAGTAGATAGAAATATTTTTGGCTTTACAATGCCTATTTCTTGGTTAATATCATTTAACGGAATATTATGTGTTGTTCTGGCTCCGGTCTTAGCGAAATTATGGTTGAGATTAGATGAGTCTAAAAGAGGAGATTTACCTGTTTCTACTAAGATGGCTTTAGGTATGATTTTATCTGGTTTAGCTTTTGGAGTTCTTGTATTAGGTATTAGTACATTAGGTGGAGTTACAGATGGAAGTGCTAAGATGAGTATTTGGTACATTCTTCTAGCTTACTTATTGTTAACGGTAGGGGAGTTAATGTTATCTCCTATAGGAATGTCACTATTTAACAAACTAGCGCCAGCAAAATATTCATCTCTTGTAATGGCGATATGGTATCTATCATTCTCACTAGCTAACAAAATTTCTGCAGCATTAACAGGATATACAGAGTCTCTAGGATTCTCTAAAATTTTTGGATATATTGCAATAATAGTAATAGTGTTCGGAGTAATTTTATTAATGATAAAAGGTTACTTAGAAAAACTTATGGCGTTGGATAAATTGAAAGAAGAGTAGAAAAATAATTGTTTAGGCTGATTTTCACGTCAGCCTTTTTTATTATGCATCTATAAATTAATAGTACTTAACATAATTGTTTTTTATATAATTAGTATAAATATTGAAAAAATATATAATAAGTGATATTATATTATTGAAAAAATATTGTTAAGGAAGAATTGATGGAAAATAGTAAAAATCAAAAATATTCCAACATTATTAAAACATTAGTTCAAATAATATTTGGGATAGTAATTGTAACAATGCTTTTTTCTTATTTTAGGAAAGAAATCGACAATCTTGATTTTGTTAAGATAGAAAGATTAGTATCTAGTTTAGGAGTACCTATTTTTTTATTTATAATTTTTTTAGGGATAGTAGGAATATCTATTCTTTCTTTTTATGACTATTTTGTTTTAAAAGCTATTCCTATAAAAAATAGTTTAAAAGGTATTCGTGTTTTTAAAATTAGTTTTATGACAAATTCTCTTAATATGATTTTAGGTTTTGGCGGTGTTATAGGTGCAGGATTAAGGTATTATTGCTATAAACCTTATTCTAAAAATAATAAAAGTTTATTAATAGCTATTGGGATGATATTAGTATCAATGTTGTCTGGGTTAAGTATGTTGGCTATTTTAGTAGTCCTTAATTTCTTGCCAGGGGCAGATTTGTATAGCGATTATTCTATATTCTATTACTTTCTGCTACTTATGACATTATTTTTACCAATATATTTATTTATTAATATGAAAAATCCTAAAATAAAGAGTGATAGATATTTAGCTATTAAATTGGCGGTTGTTTCTTTTTTAGAATGGTTATATGCAGCTTTTTTAGTGTTGTTTATATTATATATCTTTGAAGGAAGTTTTATTTTTGGTAAAGAATCTAGAATTTTGGGTGTAATAGTAGTAGCTTCTATTGCTGGTTTGCTGTCTATGGTCCCGGGAGGAGTCGGGACTTTTGATTTTTTAGTTATATTAGGTCTAAAAAATCTAGGATTTAAAGGAGAAATAGTTGCTGCAACTATATTTGTTTATAGGCTATCTTATTATGTAGTTCCTTTTATTATAGGTACTATACTTTTTATTAGTGAGGTAGTTATTCAATTTGTAAAAAGATTGATTAATAAAAAGGAGGGAATTTAATGATTTTAAATACAGTGTATTTTATTCTATCTTATTCAATAGGTAATATATTAGGTGGAAATGTTTTAAAAAGATTTTATGGCGAAGATATTTCTAACAAAGGTTCTGGTAATATTGGAGCAAGAAATGCTGGAAGGGTTTTTGGAACGAGAGCATTTTTGTTTGTTGCTACTATAGATTTATTTAAAGGTTTTTTAGTAGTTATATTGTTAAAGATATTAAATGTTAATATTTTAGTAATTACTATCTGCTTATTTTTAGTAGTATTAGGTCATATTATGCCGATTTTAAATTCTTTTAATGGCGGCAAAGGTGTTGCAACGTTTGTAGGAGGGATAGCTGCATTGTCTCCTAACTTGCTATTTGTTTTTCTTTTAGGGTTTTTATTGATAGCTTTTGTAACTAGAAGCACAACTATAGGATTTTATAGTACGTTACCTATGTTAATATATATTTATTATGTAGATTTTAAGTCGTGGCAGGGAGCTTTAATATTTGTTGTTGTAATTATTATGTTGTTTGTAGTAGCTATAGGTGATATAACTAATGCTTTTAACAAATACTTTGCAGCACGTCGAGTAAAAAAATAATTATCGAAAGCACATTTATATAGTATGTAAATGTGCTTTTTTTATTTAAAATTGAAAAGATATACAATGCAAGTAATTTTTATGTTAAAATATAATAGTAGATGGATTTGTGAGGTGACTTATGAAAAGTATAGTTGTGAAGAATTTAATAAAAGAATATGGACTAGGAAATAATAAAGTAGTAGCCAATAAAAATATAAATTTTGAAATAGACAATGGTGAATTTGTTGTAATATTAGGTCCTAGTGGTGCAGGAAAAAGTACGCTCTTAAATATATTAGGAGGTATGGATAGTGCAACAAGTGGAACAGTTGATGTTTTTGGAGAAGATATTACAAAATTTAATGATACGCAACTTACAAAATATAGAAGAAAAACTATAGGATTTGTTTTTCAGTTTTATAATTTAATACCTAATTTAACAGTATTAGAAAATGTTGAACTAGCGGCTCAAATAGTGGATAATGCAAAAGAATCTTTGGATGTTTTGAAAATGGTTGGTCTTGAAGTAAGAAAAAATAACTTTCCATCACAAATATCAGGGGGAGAACAACAAAGAGTTTCTATAGCTAGAGCAATAGCGAAAAATCCAAAAATTTTACTCTGTGATGAACCAACAGGAGCTCTTGATCACAACACAGGTAAACTGGTGTTACAAAATTTACAAGATTATTGTAGAAATGAAAATAAAATAGTAATAGTAATAACTCACAACAGCAAAATTGCAGAAGTTGCCGATAAAGTAATTGAAATATATGATTCTAGTGTCAGAAATATTATAATAAACGATAATCCTAAAGATATTAGCGAAGTTGAGTGGTAGTATGAAATCTATAAATAAAGATTTATTAAGAGAGATTAAAAAGACGAAAACTAAGTTTTTATCTATTATGATAATAATGTTTTTGGGGGTTTTTGTATTTATTGGATTAAATGAAGTTCCATCTACAATGAACAACACTTTAAATAAATACTTGCAACAGTCTAATATGTACGATATAAAAGTCAGCAATGATTTTCTTATGGCTAAAGAAGATGTTTCTTATTTAGAACAATTTTCAGAGATAAAGAGTACAGAAGTTTATTATCAACTAAAAAGTAAAGAAGATAAATATGGATATAATTTACAAATTCAATCTTTAAATGAAAATATAGCTACCCCTAAATTAATTAGTGGTAATCTTCCTAAAAATGAAGAAGAGATAGTTTTGACTGAAGCACTAAAAGATAATTATAAAATTGGTGATACCATTAAACTTAATAATCTAGATAATAGTAGTTTAAATCTAAAAAATTCAGAGTACAAAATAGTAGGTTTTGTTTATGGAATGGATTATCCAGAAAATTCTACGAATAACAAAGGTAATGTAGATTTCTTTGGTTATGTCCATAAAGAAAGTTTTTCTTCGGATTTGGTAAGTGGGGTATCCATATTGCTTAAAGATATAGATAGAACAGATTTAACTGTTCAAGAATATTACGATAATGTAAATAAATATCGTGATAGTATAGTTAAAAAATTAGAGGATTTGCACAGAGTTAATAATGATAAGTTCCGTAATAATAACTTAGAAAAATGGCAAGCAGATAACCAGAAAATATTAGATGCCAAAGAGCAACTTAATTTTGCTTATGAACAAATTGCAAACTTGCCTTCTACGGAATACGAACAGCAAAAGTCAAATTTGGATAATCAGAAGTTAGAATTAGAAAGCAGAGAGCAACAATTACAAGTCTATAAAAAACAGATTGATGAAATATCTTATCCTAAGTATAATGTAGAGAATATCCAAGGAAATACTTATTATAAACAATTTATAGAGTCAGCTAAAAGTTTGTTATCAATAGCTAATATTTTTTCTGTGTTCTTATTTTCTGTATCCGTTCTAGTTTCGTTAACTACAATCTCTAGAATGGTTGATGAAAATAGAACTAATATAGGAACATTGAAGTCTTTAGGATATAGTAACCTTCAAATTTCTAAGAAGTATTATATTTATGGTTTTTTGTCTACATTAATAGGGGGGATTATAGGTGTTGTAGCTTCTTATTCAATAATAGTTCCAATAATTTATAATTCTTATGCAAGATTTTTGACTCTAAAAATCCCAGAAATAGTATTTACAAAATTTACTATATTTGTTGCACTTTTTATTTCTGTTGTTTGTGTAATAATTGCTGTAACTTTTCCTATATATAAAATTTTAAGAGAGAAACCAGCTAATTTATTACGTTCTAAGGCTCCTAAGGAAGGATCAAGAATATTTCTTGAATATTTGACTTTTATCTGGAATAAATTATCTTTCCTTCATAAAGTAACTTTTAGAAATATTTTTCGCTACAAAGTCAGAATGTTGATGACTGTTTTAGGAGTTCTTGGGTGTACGGCATTGATGTTTATCGGTTTTGGTATAAGATTTGGAGTTATGAATATTTCTAATGAACAATTCAACAGTATTACTAAATATAATTTGGCAGTTAGCTATAACCCTTATATAAGCGATAGTGATAAAAATAATATAGTAAAAGTTTTGAATGATAGACATAATGTAGATAATAGTGTGGAAGTATTGTTAAGTAGAGCTGTTATAAAAAATGGTAATGATATTTTAGATAATATATCTATGATTGTTTATAAAGATGATTTACAAGATTATGTAACGTTAAAAAATAATGATGGAATCGTAGAAAAATCTAATGAAGGAGCTATAATTAGTGAAAAACTAGCTTATCTATATAACTTAGATATAGGATCTAGTCTTGATATAGCTTTGAACGATAATACTTATAAAGTTAAAGTTTCTGGGATAAGCAAAAACTATTTTGGGCATACTATATATATGTCTAGCGAATATTATGAACAAATATTTCAAAAAGAATATGTAGTTAATAGTTTTCTTGTGAAAAATTATAATGATAAAGACAAGATAAATAATGTGGTATCATTGTTAGAGAAAGATAAAAATGTTGTAAATATTATAAATCAACAAAGTTTTAAAGAAACGTTTGATAATTTTGTAGAAGGTATAGATATTATAGTATTAGTTATTGTTCTATGTTCTACCACTTTAGCGATAGTAGTTCTGTATAATTTAATAAATATAAATCTTTCTGAACGAATTAGAGAATTATCTACTATAAAAGTTTTAGGATTTTACACCAAAGAGATTACTACTTATGTGTTTCGAGAAATATTTTATTTAACATTGATAGGTGTAGCTATAGGTAATTATGTAGGATATTTAATGTATCAAAAAATTATTGTAGAGCTTGCAGCTAGAGATATGATATTTGAAACTTCTGTATCTATTTATGTTTATTTAATATCCACTGCAATAACATTAGTTGTAACTATTATTATAATGGCTATAGTTCATAGATACCTAAAAAATATTAATATGGTAGAAGCGTTAAAATCAGTAGAATAGTTTATAAAAAATAAAAAGGATGTGTACATATATGAAAAAATTTGATGAAAATTATATTTTGGTAAAAGACATGGTTGAGGATACCTATTATCCTAATTTTCTTGTTGAAAAATTACAAGAAGAAATAAGAAAAGTTATTTCTATTTTAGAGACTGGAGAGAATAAAATAGATGTTGTCCAAAAAGTGCTTGATGAAATGACATTATCAATAAATGATCTTCAAGAAGAATTTTGGGATAATGATAGTGAAATTGAGACTATCGCTAGGGATAGCATAGCTGTTACGATAGAGTATGTTTTAAATTGGTTCAATATAGATATCGATTTGGAAACAGCACTTCAAGAAAGAGATTGGTAATAAAATATAATAAAGGAGATACAAAAATGAGAATTTTATTTGCAGGAGCTGGAGCTCTAGGATCAAGATTTGCTTATATGCTACATCAAAAAGGAGAAGATGTTACTTTAATTGACTCTTGGAAAGAACATGTAGAAAAAATAAAAAATGAAGGATTAAAAGTGATAATTGATGGAGAAGATTTAGGAAACGTAAAAATTCCTATATTTTATCCTCATGAATTAACTGGTGAATATGATGTTGTCTTCGTAGCCACAAAATCAATGCAACTAAAACCAATGCTAGAAACTTTAAAACCATTTTTAAAAGAAACTACAAAAGTTATTTGTATTTTGAATGGTTTAGGACACGTCGATACGTTAAAAGAATATGTTGATTCAGAAAATATTTTGATAGGTGTTACTTTATGGACTAGTGGCTTAGGTGGTCCGGGAGTACTTAATGCAGTAGGTACTGGAAAAACAGAAATAAAACAAGTATCAGAAAAAGATGTATCTGCGACAAAAGATATAGTTGCTAGGTTCAATGAAGCTGGACTAAATTTAGTTTATTCTGACAATGTTTATCAGTCAATTTGGCATAAAGCAGGTTTAAATTGTGTGTTGAATGCTTATTGTACAATTATTGACTGTAATATAGGAGAATATGGTTCTTACTCTGGACACCAACAACTTACAGATATGCTGTTGGAAGAAGTTGTAGCTGTAGGTAGAGCAGAAGGAGTTGACGTTAAATATGATGTTATCTCTGGAAATATAAGTAGAATATTCCCACCAGAATTGGCTGGCTTGCACTATCCATCATTATATCAAGATATGAAGAATGGACGTTTAACAGAAATCGATTACTTAAACGGAGCAGTATCAAGATTAGGAAAGAAACATAATATAAAAACTCCAGTGTGTGATTTAATTACTCATATTATTCACGCTAAAGAAGAAATAAATAACAATAAGTAGTATTTTATTTAATAAAGGCTGATTGTTCATCAGCCTTTTCTTTTTTACAAAAAATATTTCGGTTTCATTTATTTTATAAATCTTTACATAATTATATATTTTTGATAGAATTAAAATATTAATTTATTAAGAGGAGATACTTTATGTCAAAAATAACTAGAAGATTGCTGCTTGGGGCTGTTTCTGCACTAGGAATATATTATTATAAAAATCCTAAAGAAGCAAAAAAACATAAGGAATTACTTTTGAAAAATTTTCAAAATGGTATAGATAAAATTAATGAATTGGCTAATTATAATATAGAAAAAGATGAAAAATTAGAAAATAATATAAGTGAAAGTATTGTTACTAAAGAAGAATTGAACAATAGTTCACAGCTAGACAAATTAATAGATGCATTTTCTGATAAAGAAGAAATACCTTTAGATAATCAAGAAGTTATTATTGAAGATATAGTAATAGAAGAAAAGCTTTCAGATAATAGTGTAGAATTGGAAGAAACTATTGAACTAGCAGAAGTTAAACAATCTGTAGATGAAGAAATAACAGATAAAATAGAAGAGAGTAAAGATAATTTAGATTTGATTTTAGATGACAACAATGTTGTTGTAGATGATAATAATCAAATGAAGGAAGATATTAAAGAAGAAGTTGATAAATTAATGAATGATTTAAATACAAGTCAAGAAGATAGTTTAGAGACATCTGAATTTATAGATAATGTTGAGAATGTAAAAGATGAAGAACTTTCTTCAGAAGATTTATTGGATAAAGTTGTAGAGTATATAGAGTCAGAAGAACAAGTATTGATGGATAGTGATAGTATTGATTCTAATGCCAACGTTAAAGAAGAAAATATAAGTGAAATTATAAAAAAAATAGAAGAAGATAATTTTGAAAAATTAGAAGAAACTAATAAAGAAGAATCTGATAATGAAACGAAAAAAGCTTTAAAATCTATAGTAGAGTTTTTCTCATTAGAAAATAAGTAGAATGGTATTTAAAATAGTGGTATATAACTAGCGATAAATTTTTAATATTTATTGTAATTTAGTTTGAAAATATGATGCCACTATTTTTATATTTTTCTTGTTTTATAAAACTTTAGAAAGTCATTGTTTAATGTTAGATAGTGAGGTATTTTGAATATGAATTCAAGAAAGAATAGCAAGTTGTTTTTAGTTATATTCTTAGGAGTATTGTCAGCCTTTGGGCCGTTCATAATAGATTTGTATTTACCAGCATTGCCTATAATGAGCGAATATTTTGGTGTTAATGCTACTATTATCCAACTAACTTTAACTGGTAGTATGATAGGATTGTCTATAGGACAGTTGATTATAGGGCCAATAAGCGATAGAATTGGTAGAAAATTACCCTTAATATGTAGTTTAATAATTTATATTTTAAGCACTTTATTTATTGTTTTAGTTAATAACATTAATTTTGTAATAATACTTAGATTTATACAAGGATTTTCAGCAGCAGGATCCGTAGTTTTATCACGAGCTATAGCAACAGATTTGTACGGAGGAAGAAATCTAAAATCATTTTTTTCTTTATTAATGACAATAAATGGGTTAGCTCCTATAATAGCTCCTATATTTGGAGGGATTATCATACAATTTACAGAGTGGAGAAGTATTTTTATAATACTAACTATACTAGGTTTAATACTGTTAATAGTATCTCTAAAATTTTATGAATCATTAGAAGAAAGCAAGAGATTTTCGGGTTCTTTAATAGAAACATATAAAAAATTATTTAATATTGTAAAGAATATGACGTTTATTACTTATATATTAGTTCAATCATTTGCTATGGCAGGATTATTTGGTTATATCTCGGCATCTCCTTTTATTTTTCAAGAAGAATACGGAGTTTCTGCGTTTGTTTATAGCTTATTTTTTGGTTTGAATGGATTGGCATTAATTATAGGTTCAAGAATTTCTAATTTATTTAATAATAAGAAATCAATATCTGTCGGATTAAATAGTATGGTTATTCTAAGTATTTATATTACATTATCTTTAATTTTTAAATTAAATGTTCTATTGGTAGAATTAGGATTTTTTATGTTATTAGTAGGTTTAGGTATTATTTTGCCAGCTACATCATCATCTGCTATGAATTCTGAAAGAAGTAATGCAGGGGGAGCAGCAGCTGTATTAGGATTTATTCAATTTTTATTTGGAGGGTTAGTATCTCCCTTAGTAGGCTTAGGGAATACTTTATATTCTACTAGCATAGTTCTTATAGTAAGTAGCATTATAGCCTTGTTTTTATACTCAACTATAAAAACTTAAAATTAATTACAAATATATAATACTTAATATGGAATGTAATTTTTCTATATTAAGTATTTTTTATAAATTTTACTAATAAATATTAGTTTACATTAATTTAGATAAAAAATTGTTATGTACAGTTAATTTAATTTATAAGAATAAAAAATTATAACAAAAATATAAAAATAACTTGATAATAAAAAGACTAGATGATAGACTATTACAAGTCTTCTTAGATTATTGTTAAAACAATTATTAAAAAAAACAAAAAAGATATTGACAAAAGAAAAAGAAGATGATAGAATAATAAAAGTCTTGACGAGAGACGAACAATAAGAAAGAAAAACTTATTGAATGTTAAGAAAAAAAGATAGAAAAAGTTC
>NZ_JBXHBE010000002.1:0-352342 GCF_056897515.1 Gemelliphila sp. 1F1 | reverse complement strand
TTTAGGAGAAAAAGTTAAATTTATCGCAATACCAACTACTTCGGGTACAGGTAGTGAGGTAACTCCTTTTGCGGTAATTTCTGATAAAGAAAATGACAAGAAATATCCATTAGCAGATTATGCTATAACTCCTCATGTAGCGATAGTGGATCCTAACTTGGTATTAACAGTGCCTGCAAGAGCGACAGCAGCAACTGGTATGGACGTACTAACTCACGCAACAGAAGCTTATGTTGCTATATTAGCTAATGACTATACAGACGGTATTGCATTAAAAGCTATTAAACTTGTTTTTGAAAATCTAGAAAAATCAGTAAAAGAAGCTGATAGAGATGCAAGAGAGAAAATGCATAATGCATCATGTCTAGCAGGTATGGCGTTTGCCAATGCGTTCTTAGGAATAGCACACTCTATGTCACACAAAATTGGAGGTAAGTTCCACACAGTACACGGTGAAAACAATGCGACATTATTACCATACGTAATTAAATATAATGGAACAAGACCAGGAAAAGTAGCGTTATGGCCTAAGTATGAGCACTATCAAGCGGCAGAAAGATACCAAGAAATTGCGAAAATGTTAGGTCTAAAAGCAGACACTCCAGAACAAGGTGTTGAATCTTATGCACAAGCTGTTTATGAACTAGGAAGAAAAGTAGGATGTCCTATGGCATTTAAAGAGCATGATGCTTTTGCTAAATCAGGTATAGGATTTAAAGAATATAAAGCTAGCTTAGAGAAACTAGCATTCGATTCTTTCGAAGATCAATGTACACCAGCTAACCCACGTCTTGCGATGATAAAAGATATGGAAGGAATTATGGAAGCAGCTTGGGATGGATACGGAGAAAGAAAATTCGAAGAAAAAATTTAGGAACTTCTATAAAAATTAAATATTAAAATGTAAATGAAAAAGAGAGCGAAAGCTCTCTTTTTTTTGAATAATATAGAAAATAAAAAACATATTTTGAAAAATATTATATTTCTTTTGTTGAAAAGATAGTTTTAATTTGGTTTTCGTTTAAAGTGGCTACTAATTTTATAGATGATTCTGCTATATCCATATGTGAAGTATCTTTGTGTATTACTGATGCGCAAATAGCTCCTTGTAAAGTTGAGAAAAACCAAGCGCTTATAGTATCGCTAGTATTTTTGCTTAATCCTATATTTTCTATTGTTTGTGATAATGTGTTTCTCCATTCTTGTAGAATTTCACCACATTTTTTAGAAACTTCTGGGGCTTGCCCTATAGTTTCTAGCGCCAATAAAGTTAAGCGGAAGCTAGGAGTTCCATAACTACGTTCTTTAGTTTTAAACAATGTCAATAAACCTTCTAATATTTCTGTTAAATTGGAATCTCTATTTACAGAATTTTGAAACTTTTTATTAAATTCCACATTAATACTATTAAGTGCTGAGATTATGATGTCATCTTTACCTTTAGGGAAATAATGGTATAAACTTCCTTTTGGAGACTTTGATTTTTTTATAATATCTTGTAAATTTGTTTCGGTGTAACCATATTTTTGTATTAATTTTGTAGTTTCTTTTATAATTTTTTCTCTAGTTTTATTGTTTAATGTCAATGTGGAGTCCCCCTTACTATTGCTATTATAACCTTTATAATGAAATTATAGCACTTTCAAAAAAATTAATCAATTATTTTAAATCTGTAATTATAAAAATAATATATATTATATTATAATGGGAAAATATATAGTGACTGTATTTTATTTATTAATATAATTTATTATAATAGTCTTTCTTTTAATATAAAATTAAAATCAAAAGTCTATAATCTTATTTATTGACTTTTGATTTTAGTTAAATATTATATTTTGTTATTTTCTTTTTTTAATAAATAATAGATAAATATATTACATACTGACATTATTGTAGTTATATAAAATGGTGTAATAAATAATTCTAAGCTAAGTTTTTCCAATAATTTTGTTAGAATTAATGGTGTTATTATTACGCCGATATTTCCTGCTGTGAGAGCGGTACTAATAGAAAAATTTATATGCTCTTTAGAGAAGTTTTTGGAAATGTAATAGAATATGTAAGACATAGTTCCTACAAAACTAGCTCCTATTAATGTAGATGCTATAAATAGTACTATTATATTTGTTGTTGCAGTAAATACAAAATTACCAAATATCATAAATGTAATCATTATTATTAAAGTTCTATCGCCGAAATACTTTATAAATTTTCCGAATAAAAAGCCGCTTAATATTCCACTTAAAGCTAGGATGGTAAGTAAATTACTAGAAGTAGTAGTAGCAAATCCGTGTTTGTTAATTAACAATGTAGGTATCTTGATCGTAGCTCCTATATAACTAATACCAACAAAAAAAGTAGCGAAAATAGTAAGTATATTTTTTTTGTTAAATACAAAATTGTTTTTGAATGTTCGTGCTGCTTCTGGTTTGTTAGGGACGTATTTGAAAAATATTAAAAATACAGGAATAACTAATAGATAAACCAAAAATGCATAATTAGGTCCGAACATAATAGCGTATCCAGAAATAAAAGTCGTTAGTGCTTTTCCGATATTTAAAAAAGCCGTTCTATAACCGATCATATTATCACGTTCATTTCCGTAATAATAGTCGCTAATAATGCTTATAGAGATAGAGTTGTATAGACCTATACCGACGCCTAATAATAATCTACAAACAAATACAACAGTAAAATTAGTTGTGAAGAATGATATTATTCCGGAAATTAGTATTAATGATAATCCTATAAGTGTAGTATATTTTTTCCCTATTGTTGCTACAATGATATTGCTAAGTAGAACGAAAATAGTAATCATCATAGCGGGTATTGTTACCAAGTTTTCGACAGAAGCAAGCCCTAATTTTTCGTTGTTATTATGATATAGTTCATAAAGTTTGGGTATTGCTGGTGCTATTGCTAAATGCGACATTAAAAATATTGATATTGATAATATTGCAATTTTTAAATGTTTTTGCTGATGCATAAAAATCTCCTTGTGTATCTTTTGGCTACAATATAGATTACAGTTAAATAAGTAATAGGTCAAGTAATTCAACTTGTATATATAATACAAATTAAGATTCAATTTATAAAAAATAGGAAATTGTATGAAATTATTTTTATTAATTTAATTAAATTAAGGTAAGTGAATTTTTATTTTTATTACTGTATACTTAATGATATTATCCTATGTACTTTTATAAATGTATTTAGTAGTAATATTGTTTATAAGGCTTGATTATTCTAAAGTGTTTTTCTGTAATAAAATAGAAGTTTGTGATAACATAATAATATATATAT
Source organism: Gemelliphila sp. 1F1 (assembly GCF_056897515.1). Taxonomy (NCBI): domain Bacteria; kingdom Bacillati; phylum Bacillota; class Bacilli; order Caryophanales; family Gemellaceae; genus Gemelliphila; species Gemelliphila sp. 1F1. The sequence goes on along the minus strand of NZ_JBXHBE010000002.1, from coordinate 349,036 downwards.
ATATATATATAATTACTAGAAAGAATAAGTTAATATGGATTTTAAAAATATAATAAGAAAGAATAATTTATTTTCGTATCTAAATGAGGGAACTATAGGGATTGAAAAAGAAGGTATGCGTATTTTTGCTGACGGAACTATAAGTGATACTATGCATCCTACTAGTATTGGAAGTAGAGATAATCATCCTTATATACAAACTGATTTTGCGGAAGCACAATTAGAATTTATTACACAACCTGAGAATAATGATAGAGATGTCTATAGATGGCTAGGAACAATTCACGAAGTTATGTTAAGAAAATTGCCGAATAATGAATATATTTGGCCTCTTAGTGCTCCTGCTATTCTTCCGCCAGAAGATAAAATTAAAGTAGCGCAATTTGCGAATGAGAAAGATGTTAAATATAGAGAATATTTATCGGAAGTTTATGGTAAGTATAAACAGATGATTTCGGGAATACATTATAATTTTGGTTTTTCTAATAATTTTATAGAGAAACTAATTGATATTACTAATAAATCAGAAGTTGAAGTCCGTAACAAACTTTATATGAAGTTAGCAAGACAGTTTATCCGTTATCAATGGCTATTAGTTTATTTTTATGGAGCGACGCCAATTGTACCTAAAGAATATTTTAGAGGAGAGGAATCTGTATCTGCAGTTAGAAGTATAAGGACTAGCAAATATGGTTATGTAAACAAAGATAATATTAAGGTATCTTATAACTCTATAGAAGATTATGCAAAAGATTTAAGAAGTTATGTTGATAATAATCAGTTAATTGCAGAAAAGGAATTCTATTCTAGTGTTAGATTTCGAGGTGCGAAAAGTGTTGTTGATTTACCTGAAAAAGGTGTTGAATATGTAGAATTTAGGTTGTTTGATATTAATCCTTTTGCTAGTTATGGAATATTAGAAAAGGATATTAGGTTTATTCATTTATTTGCTATGCTTTTAATATGGCTAGATGAAGAAGACATTACAACATCTGTTGATAAAGGTTTAGAGTATAGTAACAGTATAGCTTTATCACATCCTTTATCACAGGCTAAGTACAAAGATGAAGGTGAAAGAATATTAGATTTATTTATAGAATTTTTAGAAGAAGGTAATTATTCTAAAGAAGATATGAATATAGTTTTAGAGAAAAAAGAACAACTATCTAAACCAGATTTAACTGTAGGTGGTAAACTTTGGTTAAAATATGAAGAAGTAGGAGATATGTTACAAATAGGTTTAGAATTGGCTAAAAAATATAAATCTAGTGCTTTAGAAAATTATTATAGATTGACTCATTTTTCTAATATGGAGTTATCTACACAAGCAGTTATCAGTGATGCCATAGCTGCTGGAATTGCGGTTGAAATTTTGGATGAAAATGACCAGTTTATACGTCTTAGCTACGATGGGCATGAAGAATATGTAAAAAATGGGAATATGACTAAACATGATAGTTATATTTCACCATTAATAATGGAGAATAAAGTTGTTACCAAGAAAGTTTTGGCAAAACATGGTTTTAGAGTTCCTAATAGCTATCAAGTTACTAGTAAAGAAGAAGCTATTAGACTTTATCCGAAAGTAGAAAATAAACCTATAGTTATTAAACCTAAAAGTACGAATTATGGATTAGGAATTACTATTTTCCAACATGGTATTAATAATATCGAAGATTTTGTTAAAGCAGTAACTATTGCTCTAAAAGAAGATAAAGAGATTATGATAGAAGAATTTATATCTGGGACAGAATATAGATTTTTTGTATTAGATGGTGAAACCAAAGCTATTTTGCTTAGAGTTCCGGCTAACGTAGTAGGAGATGGAATATCTACAATAGAGCAATTAGTAATAAACAAAAATAAAAATAGTCTTCGAGGGGATGGTTTATCTTCGCCGCTAAAAAAAATAGCTTTAGGTGATATTGAGCTTTTACAACTAAAAGAACAAGGATATACTAAAGATACTATATTAGAAAAAGGGCAAATTGCTTATTTAAGAGCTAATTCTAATATTAGTACTGGGGGAGACTCTATAGATATGACCGACAAAGTAGATGCTAGTTACAAATTAATTGCAGAGGGAGTAGCTTCGGCTATGTTTTCGAAAGTATGTGGTGTAGATTTAATAATAGAAGATATAAAAGAAAAAGCTACATCTAATAATTATGGTATAATAGAGGCGAATTTTAATCCTATGATGATGATGCACATTTTCCCATCTCAAGGGAAGTCTAGAAGGTTGTCAGAAGATGTATTGAAAATGTTATTTCCAGAAAAATACTAATCAATAACTATTAACTAATAAAATATGAAAAAACAAATTTAAAAGTTTATTTAATTAAAAATAAATAATTACTATAGAATTTACTGATTTTAAAGTAATTAGGAAGGTATTCAAATTATGTATACATATAAAATAGGGATTTCGACAGAAGAACATGATAATTTTGTGAAAAATCACAAACAAAATAACTTATTGCAGAGTAGTTCTTGGGCAAAAGTGAAGGATAATTGGAAGAATGAGCGTATAGGATTTTATAAAAATGATTATTTAATAGCTGTTGCTTCTATTTTGATTCAACGTCTTCCCTTGGGATTTGCATTGATTTATATTCCGAGGGGACCTATTATGGATTATACAGATCAGCAATTAGTTAGTTTTGTATTGAAATCTTTGAAAAAAATTGCTAAGAAATATAAGGCGTTAGTTATAAAGTTTGATCCTAATTTGCATTTAAAAAAATATACTATAGGAGAAAATGTTTCGGAATGTGAAGAGACACTATCTATCGTTAAAATTCTTGAAAATAATGGTGCAAAGTGGAATGGCCGAACAACTAGAATGCAAGATAGTATTCAACCTCGATTTCAAGCTAATATTTATACAAAAGACGATATTATTGACACGTTTCCTAAGCATACTAAACGTTTGATGAAAGACGCTCAAAATAGAGGGGTTAGTGTTAAACGTGGAACAGAATTGGACATAAAAGAATTTGCTAAAATTATGGAATTAACAGAAGTTAGAAAAGGAGTATCACTTCGTAACTATAATTACTTCAAAAAGATGTCAGATATTTATGGAGAAGATTTATATCTTTACTTAGCTACTATTAATATTAAGAAAAGATTAGAAGAATATAGAAGTCAATTAGCGGGTGTTGAATTAGAAATAACGAAAACTGCAGAACATCAGAAAAAACGTCTAACTAAATTAACAGAACAGAAAAAATCTTTCGAGAAATATATCGAAGAATTTGAGGGATTTGTAATGAAATATCCTAATGAGGTGAATATTGCAGGGGTTTTAGCTATTAAGTTTGGTAATGTTATGGAATTACTTTATGCAGGAATGAATGATGAATTTAAGAAATTCTATCCTCAATATTTACTTTATCCTCAAGTATTTCAGCAAGCTCTTGATGATGGAGTAATTTGTTCTAATATGGGTGGCGTAGAAGGTAGTCTTGATGATGGACTAACAAAATTTAAGTCAAATTTCAATCCCGCTATTGAAGAGTACATAGGAGAATTTGATTTAAATACTTCTATACTTTCTCCGCTATTTATGTTTGCTTACAAAATTCGTAAGAAATTACGTTCTAGACATTGATTGCATTTATTTTGTATTTTAAAATTAAATAAGGACGTGTAGAGAAATCTATAATAGCTTGAAAATATAGTAACTTGGTTTTAAAAATTAAGTTACTATATTTTTTGTTTTTATGATTTTTTTTGTAAAAATGGCATAAATTGATTAATAAAAGGCGTTAATTGTCATTGTTTTTAATTATTAGTTACTATAAAATATACTCATAAAATAAATAATAAATAAAAAGAGGTATGGAAATGTAGAATGAAAAAGTAATTTTAGTTACAGGAGCATCATCAGGAATGGGGAAATTAGCTGCCAAAGATTTAATTAATGCCGGACATATTGTTTACTGTGTTGCACGTAGTGTAGAAAAGATGAAAGATTTAGAAAATATTGGAGGACATATATTAAAAATGGATGTTACCAATGAAGAAGATATTGAAAAAGTTGTTAAAAATGTTATTAGTGAGCAAGGACGTATAGACGTTCTTTGGAATAATGCAGGATATGGATTATACGGTCCAGTAGAAGATTTGTCTATGGAAAAAGTACAACATCAATTTGAAGTTAATGTTTATGGAGTTGCTCGTTTCTAAGAAGGTTTTACCTTATATGCGTGAACGTCGTTCAGGATTGATTATTAATACATCTTCAATGGGAGGGGAAATATATACTCCACTAGAGGGGCTTGGTATCATGCGAGTAAACACGCTATTGAAGGATTTAGTGATTGTTTGCGTATGGAATTAAAGGAATTTAATATAAAAGTTGTAGTTTTAGAGCCGGGAATAATTAATACAGGATTTAATGCTGCAGTTCGTGATAATTTTTCGTTTGAATCACAAAATGGTCCTTACAAACGTTTGGTAAAAGGGTATATTAAAGCTATGGAAAATAATCCGGCTCCTGGATCAAGTCCAGAGGTAATTTCTCGTACTATATTAAAGATTATTAATGCTAAAAACCCGAAAACACGTTATCTTGTCGGTCGTGGTGGAAAAATGTTGATAGGAATTAGACGTATTTTTGGTGATAAATTCTTTGATAGAATGATGCTATTTTCAATGCGTTAATTTAGTGTATTAATTAAAATAAAAAGGAAGGATATATCAATGAAACTAGTAATTACAAGTCAGTTTCAAAAATTTCTTAATGATATAGGAGCAGATATTAATATCTTGTTACAAAAAGCAGAAATACCAAATAAATTATGGAAAGAAAAAGTTAATTTAACGACATTCGAATATTATCGTCTTTTGCAAGAATTTGATAGAGTAATGTCAGAACAAAACATTCGAATTCTTAGTAATATTAATAATATTCAAATGTTTGTTCCTGCTTTTTTTGCTGCATTATCATCTTCTAATGGTCTAGAGGCTATTGATAGGTTTGCGCGCTTTAAAAAGGTAGTAGGACCTATTAATGTATAGGTTATAGAATCCGATACAACGGTATCTATTTCTTATAGATATGTGCATAGAGAAATGATGTTGCCTAAGTTTTCTGTTTTAAATGAGCAATTATTATTGCTTAGTATTATTAGGACAGGTATAGGAGAAAATATTGTTCCCATTGTTGTTGAAAGTCCTTTTGAATATGATGAAGAGACTATATCGGATTTCGGAGTATTAGTTCAAAAAAATGAAAATAATCGACTTATATTTGATAAAAAAGATTTAGTAAAACCATTTTTGACGCAAAATAACATTATGTGGCAATATTTAGAGACGGAACTTACAAAAAATTTGGCGGAACAAAGTTTAGATAAGAGTTTTGCAGGGTATGTTCAGCAAGAACTCTATTCTGCTATTCCTAATGGGGCGTTTTTTGTGGAGGATATTGCACAGAGGTTAGGGGTAAGTGTTAGAACGTTGCAACGTAATTTATCAAGTGAAAAAACTAGTTTTAAAAAAGAATTGCAAGCCGTTCAGAAGGCTATGTCTTTTTCTTATTTGAAGATAGGAGTACCTATAGAAGAAATTGCATCGTTAGTAGGGTATAGTGAGGTTAGCTCGTTTAATAGGGCGTTCAAAAATTGGACGGGAATAACGATAACAGAATATAGAAAAAATAATAATATAAAATAAATATATAAAGAGGAGGAGATTCCTCTTTTTTTATTTTGTTTTAAAATAAAAAAATAGATATGATATATGACGGTTTGATGTTCTATTTCGTACGGAAAATAATTTATTAACAATATTAATTCTTTTGAAAATGTATATATTAAGTTTTAAAAAATAAATTTTAAATAAAAATACGATAAAAAGTTCGTTTTTTGTTGCTTTCTATTGTGGTTTCTGTTAAACTATTTTTATTGTCGTTATTTATACTAAATATTAATAAGGAGAAATTATGGAACAAGAAAATAACATAAAAAATGGAGAAGAGATGCTTTACAAAATGACTGACAAACCAGAATGGCGTGTAACTATTATTCTAGCATTGCAACATATATTAGCTGCTTTTGCAGGAATTATTGCAGTACCACTGGTTGTTTCTGCGGCTATTGGGTTAAATGTTCAAGAAACATCAGCGATGGTAGCAGCATCTATTTTTGTAGCAGGTATTACAACTGTTATACAATCAAGAGGGATAGGCCCGATTGGAGCACGCGTCCCTGGTATGATGGGTACGGACTTTACTTTTGCAAGTCCTGCAATTAGTGTAGGTTCACGTTTTGGAGTGGCAGGTATTGTTGGTGCTACTATTGTAGGGGCGTTTGTTGAAATTCTGTTAAGTCGTTTTATTAAGCCGTTAATGAGATTTTTTCCACCGCTTATTACAGGAACAGTAGTTGCACTTATAGGGATAACACTATTACCAGTTAGTATGGACTGGGCAGCTGGAGGAGTTGGATCATCTGACTATGGATCTTTAGAAAATATTTCTATTGCTATAGTAATTATGATATTTACACTTTTACTAAATCATTTTGGTAAAGGTATGTGGAAGACAGCATCTGTATTTATTGGTATGATTTTTGGATATATCTTGTGTGTTGTTTTAGGAAAAGTTGATTTGAGTGCAGTAGGTAACGCTGCGTGGATTTCATTGCCGTCCATTTTTAAATATGGAGTAACATTTGATGTATCAGCAATTTTATCTTTTATACCAGCTTATATTGTATCGCTTATTGGGACGGTAGGTATTATGATGGCGATAGGAGAAGCTTCGCAGACTAAAATTTCAAGTGATCGTGCTGCTAATGGAGTATTGGCAGATGGAGTAGGATCACTTCTTGCGGGTATATTTGGTGCAGGTCCTAACACAGCTTTTTCGCAGAATGTTGGATTGATTACTTTGACAAAAGTGGCCAGTACACGTGTTATGATAGTAGCAGGTATTATTTTGACAGCTTTAGGAATATTTCCAAAATTATCAGCGTTAATTTCTATTATGCCACAACCTGTTTTAGGTGGGGTAGGAGTTATTATGTTTGGTCTAGTTGCTGCTCAAGGGGTTAAAACATTATCGCAAATAAAAATAGGTGATAGAGAGCTATTAATTATTTCTGTAGCGTTCGCTTTGGGAATTGGAGTTACAGTACGACCAGAACTCCTTAGTTCATTACCAACACCAATTCAAATGGTATTGTCATCTGGTATTTCTACGGGTACACTAGCTGCATTAATTTTAAATATTGTATTGAAGGAAAAATCTAAATAATAAAAGATATTATGATGTTAATTTTTTGAAATTGACTAATTCTAAAGAAGATATATTCATAAAGTTGAGTATATCTTCTTTTATCTATTAATATTCACGTAAACTATTGTTAGCATAAAATATTTTTTGTTATAATATGAAATAACAAATAAAAATTATTTGATTAAGAGTCATCTTTATTTTTAATATAACATATACAAATAAATAACTTACAATAGGAAGAGGGGAAATAAAATGGATTTATTTAAACAAAAAGTGAAAATTGAAGAAATTAATGAGGATAATTTTTATAAAGTTATTAAAATAAAACAGAATAAAAATACAAATTATGTTGCCTCTGCTGTTTATTCATTAGCTGAAGCTTATCTTTATCGTGAAGCTGGAGATGTATTTCCTTTTGCAATTTTATTTAATGAAGAAGTTGTCGGTTATTTAATGATTGAGAAAAATTTTGAAGATAAGCAGTATATACTTTGGAGAATTTTGATTGCAGAGGAGTTTCAGGGAAAAGGTATAGGCTCTGCCTGTGTAGATAAAGTGATAGAGTGGGCTAGAGAAGAAAGGAAATTTGATGAAGTAATAGCTGACTATGTAGTTGGTAATGATATAATGGCATCTTTATTAGAGAAAAAAGGATTTCAACGAACTAGATTTAAAGAAGATGTTTCTGAGTATGAAATGGTTTATAAATTAGATATATAAGTGTATAATTACTAAACAGTGTTTAAAATTTTGGTAATATAAGATAGGAAAATGAATATTTTTCAGTTATATTATAGTGTAAGATTTATAGATATTTGGAAAGTAGGTATTTAGTTTTTCGATATAAATTTGTAAATCGTTAAATTAAAGCGGGATGTTGTTATTAACAAAATTTTAAGAGAGTTAAGTGTCAAAACTTAGCTCTCTTTTATTGTGTTGTTGAGTATTGAAATTGTTTGAATGTTTAAAGGACAGAATTATATATGTAATGCATAGAAGATTCTAGTGTAAAAAAGTTTGTTATCGTATAGACGGTTGTCTTTAATATGCCCAATATGATTAATTAGAAATATTCTAAACTTAGAATATGATAGCCTAATATATTAAATAGGGTAATTAAGTAGATAAATATAAATATATTGATTGAGTTAATTATTTTTTGTGTTGTTTTAACTTGATATTTGATTATAGTAATTTAGTAAAATAGAATATAGAATGATGGTGTTTTAGTTAAGTATACTGTGTTTTCGTATTGTTTTATTTGTAGTTTAAGAGTATTTTATTATAATTAAATAAATATTCTGAAAAAGTAATATAATTTCCAGAATATACTTGCAACTATAATAAATTTATGTTTTAATATATTTATTGGTTCTACCAATATTTAATAAGTAAATTAGGAGGAAAATTATGAAAAAGAAAGAAACTTTCTCACTTCGTAAGTATAAAGTGGGGACCATATCTGTTCTTATAGGTGCAGCTTTTTTCTTTGGAGGGGTACAAGCGAAAGCTGCTAATGAATTAACTACCGATTCAGGCTCACAAGTAGAAGCAACTGTTTATAATGTAGTTGAGACCAATTCGGAGGTAGTAAGTCCTGTCGCTGAAGGCAATGAGGTAGTAACTATTGATGAATTTTTAGCACACACTTCTAATAAAGAATTAGAGGTAATTCAACCAAGCTCAGAAACACCAGCTGTTGTAGATAAAGTTGTAGAAGAAGCTAATCCATCTACAGCTGATACAGTTAATACATCAGTTAAGGAAGAAGCAAAACCACAAAATATTGATAGTAATACTATTATCACAGTACCTAAAGTTTGGGATAGTGGTTACAAAGGTGAGGGAATGGTTGTTGCAGTCATTGACTCTGGATTAGATGTCAATCATGATGTGTTGCATATTTCAGACCCTTCAACTGCAAAGTATAAAACAGAAGAAGAGTTAGAGGCTGCTAAAAAAGCTGCTGGAATTACATATGGTAAATGGTTTAATGATAAAGTTATATTTGGTTATAATTATGTTGATGTCAATACTGATTTGAAAGAGGCGGATAAACGTTCTCATGGTATGCATGTTACTAGTATAGCAACTGGAAATCCAACTCAACCAGTAGCAGGACAATTAATGTATGGAGTAGCCCCTGAAGCACAAGTTATGTTTATGCGTGTTTTCTCAGATCTTAAGAGTACAACTGGTGCTGCTTTGTATGTAAAAGCTATTGAAGATGCTGTAAAATTAGGAGCTGATAGTATTAATCTTAGTTTGGGAGGAGCTAATGGATCATTAGTTAATATGAATGAAAATGTTACTGCTGCTATAGAGGCTGCTCGTCGTGCAGGGGTTTCGGTTGTAATTGCAGCAGGTAATGATGGAACGTTTGGGTCTGGTCATTCAAAACCATCTGCGGATAATCCAGATTATGGATTAGTAGGATCTCCATCAACAGCTCGTGATGCGATTTCTGTTGCTTCTTACAATAACACTACTGTCGGTAGCAAGGTTATTAATATTGTAGGATTAGAAAATAATGCCGACTTAAACTATGGTAAGAGTTCATTTAGTAACCCAGAGAAAAGTGCTGTACAATTTGAAGCTGGCAAAGAATATGAATATGTATACGCAGGAATAGGTCAAACTTCTGATTTTAATGGACTAGATTTAACTGGGAAACTTGCTCTTATCAAACGAGGAAGTATTACATTCTCGGAAAAAGTAGCTAATGCAACAGCTGCTGGAGCAGCAGGAGTTGTTATATTTAACAATCGTCCTGGGGAAGCAAATCTTAGCATGGCACTTGACGATACTGCAGTTGCCATCCCATCTGTCTTTATTCCGTTTGAATTTGGAGAAGCTTTGGCAGCTAATTCATACAAAATTTTATTCAACAATGAAACGGATATTCGTCCAAATCCAGAAGCCGGACTTCTTTCGGACTTTTCAAGTTGGGGACTATCTGCAGACGGGGAATTGAAACCAGATTTAGCTGCGCCTGGAGGTGCTATCTATGCCGCAATCAATGATAATGATTATGCTAATATGCAAGGAACTAGTATGGCATCACCACACGTAGCAGGTGCAGCTGTATTATTAAAACAATATTTACAATCTACTTATCCAACTAAATCACCGCAGGAAATAGAATCTTTAGTAAAAAGCTTACTTATGTCAACAGCGAAAGCTCATGTGAATAAAGTAACTGGTGCATATACATCACCACGTCAACAAGGAGCGGGTATTGTTGATACAGCTGCGGCTATTTCTACTGGTTTATACTTAACTGGTGAAGATGGGTACAGTAGTATTACTTTAGGAAATGTTAAGGATACATTTAGTTTCAAAGTAACACTTCATAATATTACAAATGAAGATAAAACTTTAAATTATTCAACACAATTGACTACTGATACTGTTGAAAAAGGTTTTGTTACATTGGATCCACGACTTTTAGAAGAAATTCCTGGGGAGAGCGTTACTGTTAAAGCAAATTCAAGTACGACTGTTACAATTAACGTAGATGCAACAAAATTCTCTGAAGAACTGACAAAATTAATGAATAATGGTTATTATCTTGAAGGTTTTGTTAGTTTTAAAGATGTGGCTGACGGTGGAGACGTAGTAAGTATTCCATATGTTGGATTCCGCGGAGAATTTCAAAATCTAGCCGTTGTAGAAGAACCGATTTATAACCTTATCGCCGATGGTAAAGGAGGTTTCTACTTTGAACCTGTTAAAGATCAACCATATACTGTTGATAAAAAAGAAAATTATACAGGACTTGTTACAGGAAGTACAGAGTTAATCTATTCTACAAACAAACGTTCTGATTTTGAAATTAAAGCTCTTGGTACATTCAAAAATGAGGAAGGTAAGTTTGTTCTGAAACTTGATGAATCTGGCAAACCACATTTAGCTATTTCTCCAAATGGAGATGATAATCAAGATTCTCTTGCGTTCAAGGGAGTATTTTTAAGAAATTATACTGATTTGGTAGCTAGTGTTTATAAAGCTGACGATACAGAGCGTAAAAATCCACTTTGGGTAAGTGAAGTTCAATCAGGTGATAAGAACTTCTATAGTGGAAATGCTAAAAATCCAAAATCAAGTATCGTTTATCCTACAGAATGGAATGGTAGAGATAACGAAGGGAATGCCTTAGCAGATGGTAAATATCAATATGTTTTGACATACTCACCTGAAGTTCCGGGAGCAGATGTACAGACTATGATTTTTGATGTTATTATTGATAGAGAAGCTCCTGTTATCACTACAGCAACTTATGATGAAGCAAATATGACATTCAAACCACGTCCAGCAATCGAAAAAGGAGAATCTGGTATTTTCCGTGAGCGAGTATTCTATTTAGTAGAAGATAGTAGAGGTATAACAACTATCCCTTCTCTTAAAGAAAATGGGGATGTAACTGTAGTTGATAATAAAGTATTTGTTGCACAAAATGACGATGGATCATTTACTCTACCATTGAATCTTGCAGATATTTCAAAATTTTATTACACTGTTGAAGATTATGCAGGTAATGTTAGCTACGAAAAAGTAGAGAAGTTAATCGGTATTGGTAATGATAAAGGATTGGTAACTGTTAATATTATTAATAAAGATACAGATAGTCCAGCACCAGTAGTGTTCTCTTATTCAGTAAAAGATGAACAAGGAAATATTGTTGCAGAATTACCACGATATAGTGGAGATAGTAGTGTTCTTAAACTATCATTCGGTACTTATACATTTGATCTATTTTTATATGATACAGAATGGTCAAGTCTAGTGGGTGAGACGAAAGAAGTTGTTACAATTTCTGAAGAAAGTAGTGTCGGTAATGTCAATTTCTATGTGATTTTGAAAAATAAAGCTAACTTACTTGTAGATGTTGATAAAATGCTGCCGTCAGGAGCAACAATCGAATTGAAAACTGCTGATGGTCAAGTGATTAAGTTACCAAATGCTAAGTATTCTAATACTGATTATGGAAAACTTGTTCCTGTTGGAAACTATACAATTGTTCCAACACTTCCAGAAGGATATGAATTCTTAGAAGAATTGGATGTAGCAGTGCTTGAAAATAAATCTAATATTAAAAAATTAACATTGATTAATAAAGTTGCTTTGAAAAACCTACTTGATGGTTTAGTAGGATTAGAAAGCAAAGCAGATTACTACAATGCTAGTCCAGAACTTCAAGAAGCATATAAAAAGGCTTTAGAAGAGGCGAATACGGTGTTTGTAACTAAGAATAATCAAGCTAAAGTAGATGAAGTAGTCGCTAGCCTTGAAGAAGCAAGAAGAAGATTAGACGGTAAAGCTACAGATAAGGTAAGTTTAGAAACAGAAGTAGCAGCTTATACACCAACTAAATCAGAGTTTGTTTATTATAATGCTGAAAATTCTAAACAAATTGCTTACGATACAGCAGTTCGTTTAGCACAACTTGTATTGAACAAAGAAAATGTAACACAAGAAGAAGTAAATAAAGCCTTGGCTGATCTGTTAGCAGCGAAAAATGGGTTAAATGGTCAAAAAACAGATGTTACAGCTCTTAATAATGTTGTTCAAAATTCATCTGTTATAAAAACTACAGACGTTAAATATATTAATGCATCTGAAGATGTTAAGAAAGCTTATGATCAAGCTATCGAAGCAGCTAAAATAATTTTATCTGATGAGTTAGCGAGTCAAGCTAGTGTTGATCAAGCGTTATCTAATTTAATAAGTGCTCAAGAGAAACTTGACGGTGTAGCTAGACCATCAAATGAAGAAAATAATAAACCAGCAGATAACAATACAGGTTCTAATTCTAACGATTCTGGAAATCAAACACGACCACCTGTTAATCGAGGGGAAGATTCGAATACAAATGATGAGCAGACTCAACAAGGTAACTCATCACTACAAGATGAATCATCAACTACTAAATCACAACTAAGTCCAGAAAAATCTAGTCAATTATTTAAACTGCCAAATACTGGAGTTTCTGACACTAGCCAAAACGTGGTTATCGGTATTATTATCGGTTTTGTAGGTATAGTTGTACGAAGATATAGAAAAAGAGCTTAATAGACTATAAAAATTTTAAAATAGGATATTAAGTATATAGTGCATACAAATAAAACCACTTAATCATTTGATTAAGTGGTTTTTTATTAACATTTATTTAATACAATTATGTGGATTAGTTAATTAGGCTAATATAGCAAAGGTACACACTTTAAATTGATAAGTGTTATTATTTTTGTGTGTTGGAATAAAAGTTTATTTTTGATATAATAAAAAGGGTTGTAGTATAAAGAAAGAGGAGATACTATATGATAAAACTAATTGCAACAGATATGGACGGTACATTTTTGGATAATAGTCATAAAATAACTAATACTAATATGGAAGCTGTAGAGTTTGTTAGAAATAACGGAATCGAGTTTGTTATAGCTACGGGGAGAGCGTTTTATGAGGCTGCACACCCTATGGAAGAAGCTAATTTAAAATGTGATATAATTTGTTTTAATGGAGGTATTACCTACGATAGCAATGGTAATATATTAAACTTAATAAGTTTAGAACCAAAAGATTCTTTTTTTATTGCTCAAATTTTCAAAACGGTAGGAATTTCTTATCAGCTATATACTAAAGATAGAGTATACACTAATAGTATAGAAAATGATGTGCAAGCTTACGTTGATTTGATTGAAAATCAAGGTGGCAAAGCAGATAAAGAAAGAATTATGATGGAGGCAATAGAAAGACAAAAACAAGGATATTTAATAGAAACAGCTAATATAGATATTTTTATAAATGAAGAAAATAATCCCGTTATAAAAATGATAGGGATAAATACAGACAAAGAGAAATTATCTATTGCTAAGAAGTTTCTCGAGGAGAATAGCAACCTTAGTGTAACATCATCAGGAGATTGTAATCTAGAAGTAATGAATAGAAATGCAACTAAAGGAAATGCAGTGAAGTCATTAGCTAATAGCAAGAATATTAATGAAGATGAGATTATGGCGCTAGGGGATAATCTAAATGATACGTCAATGTTAGAAGTTGCAAAGTATAGTGTTGCTATGAAGAATGGTAATGATAATATTAAGAAAATTGCAAAATATATTTCTGATAAAAGCAATAATGAGTCTGGAGTAGGAGATATGATATACAAAATAATAAGGGAAGAAAATGGTATACAATAATGGAAGATATTAATAAGAAATTAATGAGATTAGCAATAGAAGTAACAGAATTTGCTTACGTTCCTTATTCAAACTTTAGAGTAGGAGCAGCTATTTTGGCGAAAAACGGAAAAATATATACAGGATGTAATATAGAAAATGCTAGCTACACTCCAACTAACTGTGCGGAAAGAACTGCTATATTTAAGGCGGTAAGTGAAGGGGTTACAGAGTTTGAAAAAATAGCTATAGTAGGAGGACCTAATGGTAATTTGTTAGAATCTTGTTCTCCTTGTGGAGTTTGTAGGCAAGTTATAGCAGAATTTGCAAATAAAGACTTTGAGATGTTACTAGGAAACTCAGAAGATAATTATGTAGTTTATAATTTTTTTGATGATATTTTTCCTTTTAGTTTTACAAAAGATGATTTAAATAAAGAGTAGATTGTAAATGTAAGACACAATTGAAAAATATAGTATTATTATATAAATTATGTTATTATTTATAGTGTAGATAAAAAATTGGAGGAATTATTTTGAATAAGATAGTAGTAAAAGGTGGTATACCTTTACAAGGAGAAGTACAGATAGACGGAGCTAAGAATGCAGTTCTACCTATTGTAGCTTCGGCTTTACTTGCTACAGAAGGGGTTAGTAAGTTTTATAACGTACCTAACCTTTCTGATGTAAAAATAATTAGTAATTTGTTAGCGTCATTAGGTGTAAAGATATCTTATGATCAGCAAGAAAAAATATTAGAAATAGATGCAAGAGGTAGTTTAAAAAATGAAGCTGCATTCGATTTTGTAAGTAAAATGAGAGCGTCATTTTTAGTTATGGCTCCATTATTAGTTCGTGAAAAAATTGCAAAGGTAGCTATGCCTGGGGGATGTGCTATTGGAAGTAGACCTATAGAGCAACATTTGAAAGGATTTGAATTGCTTGGTGCCGAGATAATTCAAGATGGAGGCTATGTGGAAGCTCACGCTCCTAATGGACTAATAGGAACTACTATATTCTTTGATTTTCCTAGTGTTGGAGCTACTCAAAATGTAATTATGGCTAGTTGTCTTGCTAAAGGAACTACTATATTGGAAAACGCAGCACAAGAACCTGAAATAGGAGATATGATAAAATTCTTGAAAAAAATGGGGGCAAAGATTTCAGGAGAAAATACATCTCGTATAGTAATTGAGGGTGTAGAAAAACTTCATGGAGCAGAATATACTATAATGCCTGATAGAGTAGAAGCTGCTACTTATATGATAGCAGCAGCTGCAACCAAAGGTGATGTTGTCGTAAAAGGTGCTAGATATGAAGACAATGTGGCATTAGTTTCTAAAATGAGAGAGATGGGTATAGAGATAGATGTTTTAGAAGATGCTATGCGCATTAGAAATAATAAGGATGTATTGAAACCTATAGATGTCAAAACTTTGCCTCATCCGGGATTTTTGACGGATATGCAATCTATAATAATGGTACTTACTCTTTTGGCTGATGGTGTAAGTACAGTAACAGAAACTGTATTCGAAAATAGGTTTATGCACGTAGAAGAGCTAAAACGTATGAATGCTAAGATAAGAATAGAGGGTCGTAGTGCATTAATAGAGGGGATGCCTAAGTTGGAAGGAACTAACGTAAAAGCTACAGATTTACGAGCTGGAGCAGCGTTAGTTATTGCGGGATTAATATCGAATGGAGAAACTACTATCAGCAATATAGAACATATTGATAGAGGTTATGTAGATATAGAGAATAAACTTAGAAAACTTGGAGCAAATATTGTTAGAATAGAAGAATAGAGGTATTATCCTATGACAAAATCTATAAAAAATCAAAAATTCTATAATTTTATTAAATTTATTATTATTTTATTTGTAACACTTTACATTGGGTTTATAATAGGATATACTGTAATA
Organism: Gemelliphila sp. 1F1; assembly: GCF_056897515.1. Taxonomy (NCBI): domain Bacteria; kingdom Bacillati; phylum Bacillota; class Bacilli; order Caryophanales; family Gemellaceae; genus Gemelliphila; species Gemelliphila sp. 1F1. The sequence continues at coordinate 332,688 of NZ_JBXHBE010000002.1, read as the reverse complement.
GGAAATGGCAATTTTTTTGATGCTTTAAGCCTAAAACCATTAAAACATATATTAGATATAATAACAAATTAGAAGGGGAGACTATAATGACTATAGCAAGAAGAGATTTATTTGAAGAGATTCAAGAGAAATTAGCAGGAAAAAATGTAAGAATAGTATTTCCTGAAGCAACAGATACAAGGATATTGACAGCAGCGGTTAAGCTAAGTCTTACTGATAATGTACATCCTGTATTACTAGGTAATCCTGAACAAATAAAAGAAATAGCAAATTCACAATTTTTACGTTCATCAGGTTTGGAAATAATTGATCATATGAATTATGAAGGTTACGATGAAATGGTTGATGCTTTTGTTGAACGACGTGCAGGCAAAGTTACTAGAGAGCAAGCGAAAGAATTATTAAAAGATGTTAACTATTTTGGTACTATGTTAGTTTATATGGGTAAAGCTGATGGGTTAGTATCTGGAGCTATTCACTCTACAGGAGATACGGTTAGACCAGCATTACAAATTATAAAAACAAAACCAGGTGTTAAGAGAACTAGTGGTGCATTTATTATGAGTAGAAATGCAACTAGATTTATATTTGCAGACTGTGCTATCAATCCTACTTTAGATGCAGAAGGATTAGCAGAAGTTGCGGTAGAATCTGCAAAAACAGCTAAAAGTTTCAATGTTTCACCTAAGGTTGCTATGCTAAGTTTTTCTACTTTAGGTTCTGCATCAACTCCAGAAAGCCAAAAAGTAGCAGAAGCTACTAGTATATTTAGAGAGAAAGCTCCTACAGTTCCTGTTGAAGGAGAGATTCAATTTGATGCGGCATTTGTTCCAGGTGTTGCTAAATTAAAAGCTCCTAATTCAGAAATTCAAGGAGATGCAAATGTTTATGTTTTCCCTAGTTTAGAAGCGGGGAATATAGGATATAAGATAGCTCAAAGATTAGGTGGATTCGAAGCTATTGGTCCTATTTTGCAAGGATTAAATGCTCCAGTTAATGATCTATCTCGCGGATGTGATGAATTAGATGTTATAAAACTAGCATTAATTACAGCTTTACAAGCGATAAGTAAATAAAGTTAGAAATAAAACAATAAAAGTGATACAACAATAAGAAGTTTTAGGTATTAATTTTCTTTTAGTTGTATCATTTTATTGTGCACTCTAATCACAATATTAAAAATATAATTATTTTTATATGGTGTTGCGCTTGTTTTTTTTTTTTTTTTGCTATAATGGATATTAAGTTAAAAAATATTTTTTGACTGATATTTATTATAGGAGGTGTTTGTTTGAGCTATTTAAGATTTATTTATGAGTATGTAAAAAATCCTAGAAATGTAGGAGCAGTAGCACCTAGTTCTGATGCACTAGCAAAAAAGATGGTAGAGAATATAGATTTTTCTAATGCTAGATGTATAGTGGAATATGGTGCAGGAACAGGAGTATTCACAAAGAAAATTTTAGAAAAGAAAAATAATAATACTATATTTTTAAGTTTTGAAACTAATGAGAAATTTTTTAAAATTTTAAAAGATCAACTTTCAATAGAAGAGAATAACAACTTTGTGTTAATCAATGATAGCGTAGAAGATGTAGAGAAGTATTTAAAAATGTACAATGTAAGTAGTGTTGATTATATTATTTCGGGCTTACCTTTTGCTAGTTTACCTAAAAATATTAGCGATAAGGTTTTGACACTAACAAAAAAATTATTACAAGATAAGGCGGAATTTATAACATTTCAATATACATTGGTAAAAATGAATTTCTTTAAACAATATTTTGATAGTATAAGCTACAAAAGAGTACTGTTTAATATTCCACCGGCTTATGTACTTAGATGTAAAAATCTTGACAAATAATATGAAGTATATTAGAATTACTAGAAGTATAATTAATATATTTTAGAACTTATCAAGAGTGAGTGAGGGATAAGGCCCTGAGAACTCCGGCAACCTAGTAATATAACTAAGGTGCTTTCCTAAGCAAAGGTAACTTTGAGCGATGAGGTTAATAATTTATTTTGAACCTTGTCTATTGACAGGTTTTTTATTTTAACATTTGATTATTTAGAAAAAATTTTATAAAATATAGGAGAATATTAATGACAAAAACATATTATTTCACATCAGAATCTGTTACAGAGGGACATCCAGATAAAATAGCGGATCAAATATCTGATGCGGTATTAGATGAAGTATTAAAACAAGATCCTTATGCACGTGTTGCTTGTGAGACGGCAGTAAATACAGGATTAGCTGTCTTAATTGGAGAAATCTCTACAACGGCAAACGTAGATTTTCAAAATATAGTTCGTTCAACTATTAACAAAATAGGTTATAATGATCCTAGTTCGGGATATTGTGGGGATAATATATCAGTACTAGTAGCTTTGGATAAGCAATCACCAGATATTGCTCAAGGTGTTGATAATGCAATAGAAACTAGAGGAGGCTCTGAAGTAGAAGAAGTAGGAGCAGGTGACCAAGGATTAATGTTTGGTTTTGCTACTGATGAAACAGATACTTATATGCCTCTACCTATTTATCTAAGCCACAAACTTGCTAAGAGATTAGCAGAAGTTAGAAAAGAAGGAATCTTAACCTATTTGAAACCGGACGGAAAAGTTCAAGTTACAGTAGAATATAATTTGAATAATGTAGCTAAAAGAATAGATACTGTTGTTGTATCTACACAACATTCAGAAGAAATAAGTCAAGAACAGATACATAGAGATATTAAAGAATATGTTATTAAACCTTGCTTAGATGGAGAGCTTTTGGATGATAACACGAAATATTTCATTAATCCGACAGGAAAATTCGTTATAGGAGGACCAGTGGGAGATGCTGGACTTACTGGTAGAAAGATAATAGTTGATACTTATGGAGGTTATGCACGTCACGGAGGAGGCGCATTTAGTGGAAAAGATGCAACTAAAGTTGACCGTTCTGCAGCATATATGGCTAGATATATTGCCAAAAATATAGTAGCTAGTGGAGTATGTGACAAAATAGAGGTTCAGTTGGCGTATGCAATAGGTGTGGCTAATCCAGTATCAATATTCGTTGATGCTTTTGGAACTGCAAAAGTAGATGAAGGGGATATAGTTAAAGTTATAAAAGACAACTTTAGTTTAACTCCTAGTGGTATAATAGAAACATTAGACCTAAGAAAACCTGTATTCAGCAATACTGCAGCTTATGGACATTTCGGAAGAGATGAAGAAGGGTTTACTTGGGAAAAATTAGATAAAGTCGATGTATTTAAAAAATTGTTAGTTTAGGAGAAGATTATGAACTTGTATGATCAAATTGGAGAAGAAAAAATAGATAAGTTAATAGATATTTTATACGATGATATCATTGCTAATGATGATCGTATTAATATATTATTTCATAACGGATTTCATAGTGTAAAAGAAGAACAAAAAAAATTCTTTAGAATATTTTTGGGAGCTCCTACTAATCTTTTTGATTTTCCTAATTTGAAAGATAAACATTACAAGTTCCCTATATCTATTGAAGTAGCAAAATATTGGATAGAAGATTTTGATATAGCTTTAGATAAAATAGATATAGATGATACGTTAAAGTATTTTTTGAGAAAGAAAATAAAAACATTAGGTATGCATATGATAAATACTGTTAAATAAAAATTTATTATAAAGAACAAAAGGATTTATAACATCATTTTTATGTTATAAATCCTTTTTATTATACTAGTAATAATGCTTCGCTATAATTTAAGTCTCTTAATATAATATCGGCATCTTCTGTACTAATATGTTTTAATTTTTTCATTGTCATAATACGATATTTTTGTAGATGGATAGCTTCCATTCGTAGTTCATAAAATTCATTTTTGTATGAACTAGGATCGCTCATAAATCTAATAAATAAAACGTTATTAAAGTTATCAAAGATACTTCTTAAAAACTCTATAGCTTTTGGATGATATAAATCTTTTGATTTTTCTAGTATATCATATCCTATTTGGTTAAATTCATCTATATTGTCTACGTATGTTGCAAATAATCTTGATGATATTTCTGATAGTTCAGTACTATTATAGTTATTATCTTTAGATCTTTTTTTCTTAAATCTATTTTTTAAAAAAACTTTTTGTATTTGTCTTTTGTATTTTAGTTCCATATGTGATAATTTCATTTGTAATATTACTTGTCGTGTTAAAGAATATGTTACTAATTTACTTCTTCTAAAACGTCTAATTTTAATGATATTTACAGAAAAATCTTCTTTACCGTATTTTTCAGAAAGTTCATTTAGTTTTTGCTTTTCGGCTATGAGGATAGTTCGATATATTTTTTGAACATCAGATACTATTTGTCTTGTTTCGTATCTATTTGAATAATATATTTCTTGTTCCATAAGTTTTTTTATTACCATTCCGTAGGCAATTTGTCTCTTTCTGGATAAATCTGTTTGTTTGTCATTTTCGGTAGTTCTCGTATAAGGGGTATGATTTAAAGCTAGTTCCTCTACAGTATCTTTTAGCATTTCACATCTAATAGAATTTATTTCTAAATATTCTCTATCAGAGGATTTGACTACTAAAGGTAAGAAAATAGCTCCAATTATCATACTTAATATTACGACGCAACTTGCTATAAATAGGATAGTATTTCTAAGTGGAAATTCTTCTCCTGTTGTTAAAGTTACCGGAATTAATAATGCTGTAGCTATAGTGATGGTACCATGGATACCACTTAGTGAGGCTATAAGAGAATATTCTAATCTATTGTAGTTGCCAGTATCAAATCTTCTCTCTGATAATGCTTTTGTTATTTTTTGGAATGAAGAGAATGTGTGTGCTTGGAATAACCCATAGAATAAATATACAAAAGCAAATCTAGTTAGCATCATAGCTAAAGTTATTATTAATGAATAAAACAATGTTGTAGTTATAGTAACTTCTTTGTGGTTATACATATTTATAAATATATCAGGGAGTAAATAACCTAGAAAAACAAAGACAAATCCGTTTAATAGATATCCTGTTGTTGTCTGCGTACTTTCTATTAATAGAGAAGGTTCGCTATTTAAAGTATCTTCTTGTAGAATATCTCTTTCCAAATTATATATTATACTGGTAGTTACTACCGCTATTATTCCAGATACTTCGAAAATTCTATCTGCTACAATATATACGAATATAGGTGTTAATAATTGGAATGTTACAAGAGCCGTAGGTTCTGAGTTTACTAAACTTCCAAATATTCTTTTTATTTGAATCAAAATAATACCTAAAATTAATCCTATCAATCCTCCACCTAGTGCAACAAAGATAAAATCATTTGTAGCTTGAACCATAGAAAATGTTCCCGATAACACAGTAGCTAAGGCAATATTAAAAGAAACAAGACCTGCTGCATCGTTTAGAAGAGATTCCCCTTCTAAAATATCCATTAACCCTTTAGGGAGTTTCATTCCTTTTGTAATTGATTTTACTGCGATAGCATCAGTAGGTGACAATATTGCTGCAAGAGCGAAAGCTGCTGATAACGGCACTTCTGGTAAAAGTAGATGTATTATGCTTCCTACTATTACGACTGTTACGAGTACTAACGTTATTGCCATTAAAAATATAGGTGTTTTATACAACCAGAATTTACTACGAGATAATTTATATCCATCGGTAAATAGTAGAGGGGCAATTACAATTATCATAAATGTGTGTGTATCCAGTTTGAAGTGAGGAATAAATGTAATTAGTGTAAATGATGTCCCTAACGCAACTTGAAAAAGTGCTGTAGGTACTTTTGGGAATTTATTGTTTAAAATAGTACCCAAAATTATAAAAATTATTATAAACAAAAATGTTACTAAAATGCTCATAATTTTTATATATCCTTTCTAAAAATAACTATCACATAATTATAATATAGAAATAAGTAAATTTCTATATTTAATATATTAATATATTATAATTATATTTAGTCGGAGTATCTGATTCCCATAAAAATGCTTATTTTAATTGACTTTTTTAACTTTATCATATATAATTAATCAAGAGTTTTCGGTATTTTTTATCGAAATAAAAATATTTATATAATATTTGGAGGAACCACTAATATGGTAGAAGTTTTAAACAAAGAAGATGGAAAAGTTGTAATTTCATTTTCTTCATCAAAAGAAGATTTTGGTAAAGCTCTTGATGTAGCTTTCAAAAAAATAGTAAAAAGAGTAAATGCTCCTGGATTTAGAAAAGGAAAATTACCTAGAAATGTATTTAACAAAATGTATGGGGAAGAATCTCTATATCAAGATGCAATAGATTACTTATTACCAACGGCATATCAAAAAGCTGTTGAAGAAGCAGAATTAAATCCTTTAGCGTTACCTGAAATAGACGTTAAATCAATTGATAAAGAAGCTGGAGTAGTGTTTGAAGCAGTTGTTACAGTTAGACCAAATGTTGAACTTGGAGAATACAAAAATCTAGATGTAACAAAAGAAGATGTAGCAGTTTCGGATGAAGACGTTGAAGAAAGAATTGAACAAATTTTATCACGCCAAGCAGAATGGTCTATTAAAGAAACAGAATCTAAAAAAGGTGATATAGTTGTTATTGACTTTAAAGGATATGTTGACGGAGTAGCTTTCGATGGTGGAGAAGCTAACGGATATGAATTAGAATTAGGGTCTAACTCATTTATTCCAGGATTTGAAGATCAATTAGTTGGAAAAGTAGCTCCTGCTGATGTAGAAGTTAATGTTACTTTCCCAGAAAATTATCAAGTTGCAGACTTAGCAGGAAAAGATGCTAAATTTGAAGTTAAAATTCACGATGTAAAAGAAAAATCATTACCAGAATTAACAGATGAGTTTGTAAAAGACTTAACTAAAGAAGCATCTAACACAGTTGCAGAATATAAAGCTACTTTAAAAGATCAAATGACTAAAGAAAACGAAGAGTCAGCTGAGAAAAAATATATGGATGCAATTGTAGTAAAAGCTGTAGAAAATGCAAAAATTAATGTGCCTTCTAAATTAGTAGATCAAGAAGTTGATCAAATGTATGCAAACTTGAAGTCTAATTTAGAAAGACAAGGTCTATCAATCGATCTTTATGAGCAATTTACAGGAAAATCAGAAGCTGATCTAAAAGAAGAGATGAGCTCAGATGCAGAGAAAAAAATTAAAACATCATTTGTTTTAGATGAAATAGCAGTTGTAGAAAAAATTGAAGCAACAGAAGAAGATGTTAATAAAGAGCTTAATAATTTAGCAGAAACTTATTCTATGTCAGTAGAAGATATTAAGAAAAATATTGGCTCAGGATTTGATATTAAATCAGAAATAGTTATTAAGAAAACTTTAGACTTCTTAAAAGAAAATAATTAATAATTAAATACAAAAGACTACTTTATTTACATAAAGTAGTCTTTTATTTGTATTTTAATAAATAATGACACAAAAATATAAGAAATGAATATTTTTATATTTTTTAAATTGCTACTTTTTATAGTGATACAGAAATTGATTATTGTTTCAGTGGTATAATGCAGGCTGTATTATTTTTTGCGTCTCGTTAAAAAACAATATTTGTACGTGTTTTCATAATATGTGTATAAGTGAATCAATTTATTCTGTTCACAGAAAAACCATCTAGTTCAATATTTATTTTTCAACTAAATATTATCGTTTTATTTATTTGACAATTTCTTTTTAAAGTTGTATATTAGAGTAGTAAAATAAGAATAATATACATTTGGAGGTATATAATGGTGAAATCATCAAAAGATTTAACAAAACAAGAGCATTTAGAAATGTATGAATTGATGCTTTTAATTAGAGATTTCGATATGGAGTTGAGCAAACTTTATTCTAGAGGTTTAGTTCATGGTATGACTCACTATTCTGTAGGTGAAGAAGCTGCTAATGTTGGAGCGATTTATCCACTTAGAAAAGAAGATTTAATGTTTTCTAATCACCGAGGACACGGTCAAACTATAGCCAAAGGAGTAGAAATCGATAGAATGATGGCAGAAATCTTAGGAAAAGCTACTGGTCAATGTAAAGGTCGTGGTGGAAGTATGCACATTTACGATTTAGAAAATGGTAATATGGGATGTAATGGTATAGTAGGTGGAGGACACGGACTAAGTACTGGTGCAGCTCTTGCTCAAAAAATGAAAAAAACTGATAATGTTGTTATATGTTGTATGGGAGATGGAGCTACTAACGAAGGAAGTTTCCACGAATGTCTAAATATGGCATCTAACTGGGATTTACCACTTATTTTCTATGTAATAAACAACAAATATGGTATTTCTATGGCGCAAGAAAGATGTATGCGTGTAGAAAAGATTACTGAAAGAGCAGCATCATATAGAATAAAATCAGTTTATATAGAAGACGGGAATGATGTATTAGCTGTTTATGATGGCATGCAAGAAGCTATTGAGCATGCAAGAAGTGGTAAAGGGCCAGTATTAGTAGAAGCAGTATCTTATAGATGGTTTGGACATTCAGCTTCTGATGCAGGTAAATATCGTAGTCGTGAAGAAGTTGCAGAATGGAAATTAAAAGATCCTAATGCAAAATATAGAAAATACTTATTAGAAAATGGTATTGCTACTGAAGAAGAATTAGTAGCTATTGAAAATGAATCAAAAGCAGTTATAGACGAAGCAGTAGAATTTGCTAAAGAATCACCATTTGCAGATGGAGAAGTAGCATTCCAAGATAATTATGCAGATTAATAAATATTAATTCTAAAAAAGTAGGAGAAGATAAAATGGTAAAAGAAACGAAAATTATGTCAGTTCGTGAAGCTATAAAAGAAGCTATGAGCGATGAAATGAGAGCTGATGAAACAGTATTTTTAATGGGAGAAGACGTAGGTATATTTGGTGGAGACTTTGGTACTACTGTCGGTATGTTAGAAGAGTTTGGACCAGAAAGAGTATTGGATACACCTATTAGTGAGGCTGCAATTGCAGGAGCAGCGGCAGGAGCAGCTTCTGTAGGAATGCGTCCTATAGTAGATATTACATTTATGGACTTTGTAACTATTGCGATGGATGCAATAGTTAACCAAGCAGCTCCAATGCGTTATATGCTAGGAGGAGATGTTCAAGTTCCTGTTGTTTATCGTTGTGCATCTGGATCAGGAACAGGAGCGGCTGCTCAACACTGTAAAGCTTTGGAAGCATGGTTCTGTCATATTCCTGGTTTAAAAGTTGTAGCGCCTGGAACGCCACAAGATATTTATTCTGTACTTAGAGCATCTGTACGTGACAATAACCCTGTTATTTATATAGAGCCAAAAGCATTGTTTGGACGTAAAGGAGAAGTAGATACAGATAAAGTTTATGAAATAGGAAAAGGAGAAGTTAAGGTAGAAGGTAAGGATATTACTTTAGTTTCTTGGGGAAGAATGTTAGAGCGTAGTTTACAAGCTGCTGAAGAGCTAAAAGCAGAAGGAATTGAAGTAGAAGTAGTAGACCCTATTTCATTAGTGCCTTTAGACACAGAACTTATATCTAAATCTGTTAAGAAAACTGGTAAATTGGCTATTTGCCACGATTCATTCAAAACAGGAGGATTTGGAGGAGAAATTGCAGCACGTATTGCAGAAAGTGATGCATTCGACTTTTTAGATAGTCCAATTTATCGTATAGCAGGAGCTGATACAAATATACCATCAGCAAAAAATCTAGAAAAATTAGTTGTACCTGATGTTGAAGACATTAAAGCTACAATAAGAAAAGCGGTAAATAAAAAATAAAAATCTTTAACGAAGGAAGTGAACAAACAAATGGCAATCGAAGTAATAATGCCAAAAGCCGGAAGCGAGATGGAGGAAGGCGAAATCGTACAATGGTTTAAAAAAGAAGGCGATGAAGTCAAAGAAGGAGAAGTCTTACTTGAAATTGTAACTGATAAAGTTAATATGGAAGTAGAAGCTGAAGCTAGTGGAACATTACTGAAAATATTAGCAAATCCTGGAGATGTTGTTCCAGTAGTACAGACTATTGCTTGGATAGGAGAACCTGGAGAAGAAATATCTTCAGTTGAAAGTACAAAGGCAGTAGAAGTAGAAACAGTTATTGAGAAAAAAGTTGATAGAACACCAGTAAAAGAAGTAGAAAAAATAGATTATTCTGGACTTCGTGCAACGCCAGCAGCTAGAGCATTCGCAAGAGAAAAAAATATTGATTTAAGCAAGGTTGTTGGAACTGGAGCAAAAGGAAGAATACACAAAGACGATGTTATTAACTACAAATTAAATGATAAAGTTAAAATATCTCCTTTAGCAGAAAGAATAGCACAAGTAGAAGGTATTAGTATTAAATCTATAGTAGGAACAGGTCCTAATGGAAAAATAATGAAAGAAGATGTATTAGCAGTTCTTTCAGGAACACCAAAAGAAGCACCTAAACCGAAAGAAGAGATAGTAGCTAAAGTAGAGAAAAAAGCAGAAAAATTACCTAATGAAAATCAATGGGGTGTTGTAGAAACTGTACCAATGTCGCCAATGCGTAAGGTTATTTCTAAGCGTATGAGCGAATCTTATTTCTCTGCTCCTACATTTGTAGTAAATGTAGAAGTAGATATGACAGAATTGTTAGCTCTACGTAAGAAAGTTCTTGATACAATAATGGCAGAGACTGGGAAAAAAGCGACAGTTACTGATTTTGTGTCTTTAGCTGTTATAAAATCATTAATGAAACATCCTTATGTTAATGCTTCATTATCAAAAGACGAAAAAGAAATGTATCTTCACCACTATGTAAACTTATCGATAGCTGTAGGGATGGATAGTGGCTTAGTAGTTCCTGTTATAAAAGGTGCTGATAAGATGAGTCTAAAAGAATTAGTAGTTGCGTCAAAAGAAATAACTACTAAAGCTCTTGAAGGAAAATTACGTCCTGATGAAATGGCAGATTCAACATTTACTATAAGTAATTTAGGAATGTACGGAGTTCATAGTTTTGTACCTATAATAAATCAACCTAATACAGCTATTTTAGGAGTAAGTGCTACACAAGAAAAACCAGTAGTAAGAGATGGAGAAATAGTAGTACGTCCTATTATGATGCTTACATTAACAGCTGATCACCGTGTTGTTGATGGTTTAGAAGGTGCTAAATTTATGAAGACACTAAAAGAAGCTATTGAAAATCCGATATCATTATTGATATAATAATTAGAAAATAATATAAAGAAAATTAACAAAGGAAGTGAAAATAATGGCAGTAGAAGTAATAATGCCAAAAGCCGGAAGCGAAATGGAAGAAGGCGAAATCGTACAATGGTTTAAGCAAGAAGGTGACGAAGTAAAAGAAGGTGAAGTCCTACTTGAGATTGTAACTGATAAAGTCAATATGGAAATTGAAGCAGAAGCTAGCGGAACATTGCTAAAAATATTACACAAAGCAGGAGAAGTAGTTCCAGTTGTACAAACTATAGCTTGGATAGGAAAAGCAGGAGAAGAAGTACCAGGAGTAGAAACTAGTACAGCTGTTGCTCAAGAAGTTGTTGCAGAAGTAGCTCAAGACGTTAAAGTACCAACTATTAAAGAAGAAGATAAATTACCGCAAAGAGAACGCCAAGGGGAATTTGATGTCTGTGTAATTGGTGGAGGACCAGCTGGTTATGTTGCGGCAATAAAAGCAGCACAATTAGGTGGTAAAGTAGCGTTAGTAGAAAGTAGAGAATTAGGAGGAACATGTCTAAACCGTGGATGTATTCCTACAAAAACATTCTTGCACAATGCTGAAATTATTAATCATATAAAATCAGCTCGTGATCGTGGTATTAAGTTAGTAAATGATGCATTTTCTGTAGATATGGCGAAAACTGTAGATGTTAAGAATAAAGTTTCAAAAACATTATCAGGTGGAGTAGCAGGATTACTAAAATCTTACGGAGTTAAAGTTTATAACGGTATTGGTAAATTAACTGCTGATAAGAAAGTATTAGTTAATGATACTGAAACTATTGATGCAGATAGAATTATTCTTGCAGGTGGATCGAAAGTAAGTAGAATAAATATTCCAGGAATGGATAACGAAAAAGTACTTACAAGTGATGAAATCCTAGATATTACAGAATTACCATCAAGAATGGTAGTAATTGGTGGAGGAGTAATCGGTTCAGAATTAGGACAAGCATTTGCTACATTTGGTACTAAAGTAACAATAGTAGAAATGGCAGATAGATTAATCGCTAATATGGATAAAGATGCTTCTGCATTATTAGAGAAGAAATTTAAACAGCAAGGAATTGAAGTTTTAACAGGATCTAAATTGTTAGAAATTAAAGATAATGGACTTGATTTAACAGTAAAAATCGAAGGACGTCCTGATGTAGTGGCAGATAGAGTGCTATTATCTATTGGACGTGTACCAGATAATGAATGTTTGGGTGAATTAGCTGATAAATTTGAAATGGAACGTGGACGTGTTAAAGTAGACGAGTACATGGAAACATCAGTTAAAGGAATTTACGCTCCAGGAGATATTAATGGAACTAAGATGTTAGCTCACGCAGCTTTCAAAATGGGAGAAGTTGCAGCAGAAAATGCAATGGGTCATAACAAAAAAGTTGATCTTAAATCTACACCTGCAGCTATTTACACACATCCAGAAGTAGCTATGGTAGGTTTAACAGAAGATCAAGCACGAGAAAAATATGATATCAAGATTGGAAGATTTAACTTTGCAGCGAATGGTCGTTCTCTAGCATCTAATCAAGGAGAAGGATTCGTCAAAGTAATTATGGATACTAAATATAGAGAAATCTTAGGTATTCACATAGTAGGACCTGTTGCAGCAGAATTAATTAACGAAGGTTCAACACTAATTCAAACAGAAATGACGATAGACGACGTAATGGATATAATTCACGGACACCCTACATACGCAGAAGCGTTGTATGAAGCGATGGCTGACTGTATAGATATGTGTATCCACGCACCTAAAAAGAAAAAATAATTCCATAAAAGTCCTCTAGATATTATCTAGGGGATTTTTTAGTTAGCCACGGGATAATTATTGAGATAGAGTAAAAATTGACAAATATAAAAAAATAAACTATAATACTTTTAAAAGTATTATAGTTTATTTTTAAGGAGAAAATAATGAATAATGTTTTATTTAAACAACAGGCGTTGAAAAATGGATTAAATATCAAGAACAGATTTGTCAAAGCAGCAATGAATGAGGCGATGGGAGGAAAATATTTGCAGCCTAAAAAAGAAATTATTCACTTGTATGAACAGTGGGCAAAAGGAGGTACAGGTTTAATTATTACAGGAAATGTCATGATTGATCCAAATTATCTAGCAGAACCTGGAAATGTGGTGTTTGATGAAAATTCTGATACAGAATTATTAAAACAGTGGGCTAAAGCTGGTCAGGTTAATGGAGCAAAAATAATGGTACAGATTAATCATCCTGGTAAACAATCTCCTAAAACAGTATCTAAACAGCCAGTAGCACCAAGTGCTATTCCAATACAAGGGGATATCGGTAATTTATTCAATGTACCAAGAGAATTATCAACTTTAGAGATTAAAAAATTAATTAATCAGTTTGCAATAGCAGCTAAAATTGCAAAAAACTCTGGTTTTGATGGTGTTGAAATTCATGCAGCCCATGGTTATTTAATTAATCAATTTTTATCTCCATATGATAACAGAAGACAAGATGAGTATGGTGGTAGTATTGATAATCGTATGCGATTTTTGCGTGAAATATATTTAGCGATGAGAGAAGTTACTGGAGAAGAATTTGTTATTGGATTGAAAATAAATTCATCAGATTTTAAAGAAGGTGGATTTAGTGAAGAAGACTCGATGTATGTTGTTCAAAAAATGGATGAAGTTGGAATTGATTTTATTGAAATATCAGGTGGAAGTTATGAAAATCCTAAAATGAATGAAAGTACATCTAAAAATAAAAACAGTGTATTTTTTGCTAATTATAGTAAAAGAATTAAAGAAAAAATCAAAGCTCCGGTTATTGTTACTGGTGGAATTAGAACAGTAGATTCTATGGTTGATTTAATTAATAATGGTTATTCAGATTTTATTGGATTGGCAAGGCCTTTAGCAATTGAACCCAATATTCCGAATTTGATTGCTGAAAATCACTATCAAACAATTGAAACAAAACGTTTATCAACAGGTATTAAATCTTTAAATCAGAAATTAGGGGGATTGATTGGTCTTGTTTATTATCAATTATTGATGCAAACTTATGCAAAAGGTAAAAAACCTAAAATTACTCAGAATGCTTGGCCAGCACTTATTCATTCTGTTTGGAATCAAGGGTTAGTTGCTTTATTTCCACAACGTGCAAAGGAGAAAAAGGATGAGAGAATGTAGCATTGATATATTTAACAAATGTATTCCGTACTTTGAGATGTTGAAAGAACCTCAAAGACAGGAAATTGTTATTCATTTAGTTAAGAATAAAGAATTAAGTGTTAGTGAATTAGTAGACTTATTAGATTTATCTATGCCTGCTGTATCACATCACCTTAAACTATTAGAAAATAGTGGTTTAGTGGTATCAATTAAGAGAGGAACAAAAAGATATTATCGTTTATCAATGAATGATGCAATTGAACAACTAGAAAGATTACTCATATCATTAAAAGAAATGGTAATTGAAGGAGAAGAGTAAGTGAAAAAAGTATTGATTGTATTAACTAATGTTGCAAAGTATGAAAACTACGATATTCCAACCGGTTTGTGGCTAGGTGAGTTGATTCATTTTTACGATGAAATTCAAAAGAATGGTATTGATGCAGACTTTGTCAGTCCCAAAGGAGGCTATATACCACTTGATCCTTATTCTATGAAATTTGCAGAAAAAGTCGATTATCAGTGGTATCAAAATACTGAATTTGTACGTCAAGCATTAGCAGAGACTAAAAGACCAAGCGAAGTCAATCCTGATGATTATTTTGCCATTTACTATACAGGAGGTCATGGTGTTGTATTTGATTTTCCAGATAATAAAGAGATTCAACACATTGCTATGGACATTTATAATTCGGGAGGGTATATTAGTGCAGTGTGTCACGGTGTTGTGGGGTTATTAAATCTAAAAACAACAGATAATGAATATTTAATTAAAAACAAGTGTATCACTGGATTTACGAATACTGAGGAATGGTTGAGTCGAAAACAAAATAAAGTTCCTTTTTCAACGGAAGATGAATTGAAGAAAAGAGGTGCAAAGTATAGTAAAAAGCGATTTTTCCAATCATATACTGTTTGTGATGAACGTATTATTACAGGACAAAATCCGTGGTCACCAAGAGCAGTAGCACAGCTTTTAGTTAAAGTAGTAAAATAATAGTATTTAAGATACGTATCATTTTTGATATGTGTCTTTTTTTTCTTATATAAATAATTTCAGAGTGTAGAGAAAAATACTACTATATCCAAGACATCATGAAAATAGGTGTGAGGTTGACAGGCATGGTTGAAATTGCTGTAATTAATCTACGTTATCTAAGTTTTTTGACGTTAGCTATTGAAATAATATATATTTTAGTTATATAATAATATTAAATAATTGACAAGGAACTTGAAGATGGATATACTTAAAACAAACAAACAAACAAACAAACAAACAAACAAACAAACAAACAAACAAACAAACAAACAAACAAACAAACAAACAAACAAACAAACAAACAATAGGTAGATTATACCTTTTTTTAATATGCCTAAAAACACCCTCTTTTTATAAAGGGGGTGTTTTGTAATGACTAAACACTTCATTGAACGCCCGAGAAAAAACGAAAAAGATGAAGCTATTCATTATGTGGAGCATCTCATAGAACAAGCTCGTAAAGAAAATCGCAATGAAGATATTAGCAAACTAGAAGAGTTAATTCGTCTTTTGAATACTAAAAAATACGGCTTGGTTTGGGAAGAGCATGCAGAAGTTGTAGAAGAAGAGATGAAATCTAAAATTCCTGTCTTGGTAGAAAATAAAGATAGGAAAATAGTTGGAAATCCTGAAGCAGATGATTATAATTTTTTAATCGAAGGGGATAATCTGCACAGCCTACATCTTTTAGAGAAAACTCATAGGGGAAAAATAGATGTGATATATATTGATCCACCGTATAATACGGGAAACAAGGACTTTATCTACAATGATAAAATTGTAGATAAAAATGACGGATACTCTCATAGTAAATGGTTAAGCTTTATGAGTAAACGATTAAATATCGCTAGAAGTTTACTTTCTGATTCTGGGGTAATTTTTATTTCAATAGATGATAACGAGCAAGCACAACTTAAATTACTTTGTGATGAAGTGTTTGGGGAATTAAATTTTTTAACTCAATTTATTGTTGAAAATAATCCAAAGGGACGTAAAAATTCAAATTTTTCTTCTGTTACTAGTGAATACTGTATGGCTTACGCTAAAAATAGTGAGGTAGCATATTTTGTTGAAAATATTCCAAAAGCGTCGTCTGATATGAGGTTAGATAGTGAAGGGAATTATGTACATGGTAGTGGTAGGAGGGTAATTGTTGGAGAAAATAATTTCAATAAGTTAGTGTCTGATTATTTGTCTGATAAACATTACTCACTCTATTTTAGAAAACGAGATAAATCCTATAGATTTATAAAAGAGAACAGTGTTTATGAAGTAAATAACGATTTGCTTGATCAAGGATTTATACGGTATATCAGTTATAAAGATAATTGTTTCACTGAGAATACATATACTCAACGAAAATTAGAAGAGCTACTTCAAAATTATGCTTTAGATTTTACTGATAACAAAATTTACGAAAAAAATTTTAGAAGTACAATTCGCATTAAAAATTTATTAATTAATCGAAAATATGAAGCGATTATTGATAATAAAAAAGAAGTATACGAAATTGATTTGAAGACAACATCGGCTAAACAACAATTAGCTAAATTATTTAGTGGTAAGTCGCCGTTTGACTATCCAAAGAATATAGGACTAATAAAATTACTGCTCACTCTGAAAGATAGCAAGAATATAACTGTATTAGATTTCTTCGCCGGATCTGGGACTACTGGGCATGCAGTTGCACAACTAAACAAAGAAGATGGTGGTAATAGAAAATATATTCTTTGTACGAACAATGAAAATAATATTTGTGAAGAAGTTACCTACCAAAGACTGAAAAATATTCAAGAAGAATTACCACATAATTTAAAATACTTCAAAACAGAATTTATCTCTAAATATTTAAGTGATGAAGATGAGGAAATTGTTTCAGAAAAAATATTAGATAATATTAAAGAACTTATAGAATTGGAACATCATATTGAAATAGATAACGAGAAATATATTATTGTAGATAATGAAGAAAATTTAGACCGATTAGTAGAAAAAATAAAACAAAATGGAAAATTATTTATAGTATCTGGAATATTTTTATCAAGAACACATCGACGAATTTTAGATGATAAGAATGTAACGTTAATAGATATTCCAGAATATTATTACAGAAATGAACTAAGGGAGGTTGGAGAGCTATGATTGGATTAAGTCTAAAAAATTTTCAAGAAAGGACGGTAGATTTTCTTTTTGAGAAAACAACAGATAGTTCTTCTAAGTCCAAAATTGTACTACAAAGTCCAACAGGAAGTGGAAAAACAATTATTTTAGTAGCCTATATTGAAAAATATTTAGATTATAATAAAGATGATATTATTTGTTGGTTTTGTCCCGGTAAAGGAGATCTTGAAGAACAATCAAAAGAAAAGATGAATCGTTTTGCACCTAGTTTAAAAACAGGGTCGTTATTTGATATTTTATCCAATGGTTTTATAAGCGGAACTACTTATTTTATTAATTGGGAAACAATTACGAAAAAAGATAATAAAGCAATTAGAGATAGTGAAAGAAAAAATCTTTTCGAAAGAATTTCGGAAGCACATCAAAAAAGTCAAAATTTTATTATTATCATTGATGAAGAACATCAGAATAATACATCAAAAGCCGATGATATTATTTCAAGTATCAATGCAAAATATGAAATTAGAGTATCTGCAACACCTAATAAAAGAGTTGTTGGAGAATTTTATGAAATACCGGAAGTAGACGTAATAAATGAAGAATTAATTACAAGATTTATGTATATCAACAAAGGATTAGAGTCAGTTAATGTTAGTAATCCGAAAAATGAAGCTGAGATACTTCTTGAAAAAGCCGATGAAGTAAGAAAAGAAATAGCACAAGCCTATATAGATGAAAATGAAGATATAAGACCGCTTGTACTAGTTCAATTTCCTAATCTAAACGATGAACTTATTGAGTTTGTTGAGAATAAATTGAACAGTATGGGATACAGTTATGAAAATAAACTACTTGCTTCATGGTTTAGTGTTGAAAGTAAAGAAGACAAAGCTAGAAAATCTAAAAAGCTAGGTAAAGTTAATATTGGAACAACAGAAGAAGATATTATTACGAATGGAAATGCCACACCTGTATTTTTACTATTTAAACAGGCCTTAGCTACTGGTTGGGATTGTCCCCGAGCTAAAATACTTGTTAAATTGCGTGAAAATATGAGTGATACTTTTGAGATTCAAACATTAGGAAGACTTAGAAGAATGCCGAAAGCAAAACATTATGGAAAAGATATCTTAGACTGTTCTTACTTATACACATTCGATGAAAAATATAAATTAAATGTTATAAACTCAGGTAATGGTTTTGAAACACAAAGACTTTTCTTAAAAAACGAAGCAAAAATAATTAAGTTAAAAAAAGAATTAAGAAATCAAGATGGTAATTATGTTGATGAACAATTAATGCGTAAGAAAATTTATGAGTTCTTCAAAGAAAAATACTCACTTAGTGGAATTAAACAAGATAATTATGTTCGACTTGAAAATAATGGTTTTATTTTAGATGCGGTAATAAAAAGAAAATACTTAACAGGTAAATATTCAACTTTAATGCAAGTAAATGAAGAAAATGCTCAATATGGTACGATAGATACGGAAGTAAACACACATATTCATGGAATTGATCTTCTATATTGTATTGATGTAATTAAAAAGCATGTAGGTTTAAGTTATACTACAACGCGTCAAATATTAGAAACTTTATTTTTAAAAAATTTTGGTTATAAAAAGAATAAGTTATTAAATCTAAATTTAAAAGAATTTTATGCATTTGTACTTAATAATGTAGATATATTAAAAGAAGATTTTATCAAATTTTCGGGGCTTAAGTACAAACAAATGGCATTTTTAGAAAATAGAGTGGAGGATTTTTCGATTCCACTTGAAGAACATTATCGTTATGCACCATTTGAGTCGAATATTCGTACTTTAAAATTAAATGTTTACAAAGAATATAATACTTCAATGATAACAGATGATTTTAGGTCTAAATCAGAAAGATTATTTGAAAATTATTGCGATGATAATTCAAACGTCAAATATGTTTATAAAAATGGCGATATAGGTCAACAGTATTTATCTATTGTTTATGGAACAAACTTTGATAAACAAAGATTATTTTATCCAGATTATATTATTCAACTTCAAGATGATTCTATTTGGCTAATTGAAACTAAAGGTGGAGAAAGTAACGGACAGAGTAAAAATATTGATGTTCAAATTGAAAATAAATTTGAAGCATTTAAAGAATTTGCTAATAAACATGGATACAATTTTGGTTTTGTTAGAGATAGAAATGATGAACTTTATTTTAATAATACAGAATATGTTGATAACATGAGCGATATTAGTTGGAAATTACTCGAAGAGATATTTTAAAATTTTATAATAAATGTGGGAGATAAAAAACTATCTCTCACATAATTTTTTTATGAAAATAAACCTTTTGAAATGATATCTTTTTAGCTTTGTTTAATTTACAATTAATTTTATAATATTATTTTCGAAAAAACATTGACAATTTTCAGAAAAATATGTATAATTATTCTAAAATTAAATGATATAACATGTTGATAAGAAGATAAAAGTGAATGATTGTACAGAGAGTCTCGTTAGGTGAAAGGAGATCAATTCGGAAACTTTTAAAATGGTCTTTGAATGTTAGTAGTCGATTTTATTAGATTACTACGGGGAAGCCCGATATAGCTTAGGAATATAACACGTATAACGTGCGTATTCTTTTAAAGAGGTAGTATTTAACTATAAAACAAGGTGGTACCACGTTTTTTGACGTCCTTGAGCAAGTGTCTTGCTCGAGGTCTTTTTTATTTTCTATAAGCTATACTAAAAGCCAATCAACAAGAAGGAGGCATTATGACAAATTTGTTGGATATTTACAACGTACTAAAATCAAGAAAATGGGTTAATCTATCGCACCAGATTGATGAAAATTCTCCAAGATTTCCACTGTTACCAGCATTAGAAAAAGAGGATGTTTTCACACTAAAAGATGGTTTTCATGTGCAAAAAATAACAGTCGTTGGTCAATACGGTACACATATTGACGCACCGATACATTTTGTTGAAAATGGCAAATGGCTAGATGATATAGATTTAAAAGATTTATTACTACCATTGTATGTTATTGACAAATCATTAGAAGTATCAGAGAACAATGATTATGAATTAAGTAAACAAGATATTTTGGATTTTGAGAAAAAGTATGGTCCAATTTCTGAAAATTCTTTTGTTGCTTTTCGTAGTGATTGGTCAAAGCGTTGGCCTAATGTCGATAAGGTAAGAAACTTAGATGATAATGGCGTTGCCCGTACACCAGGTTGGAGTAGAGATGCTTTAGAATATTTAATTCACACACGAAAAGTTAAAGCAGTGGGTCATGAAACGTTAGATACAGATGCAGGAGTAACTGCTAACGAAAAAGGATTTTTATATGAAGAGCATTACTTATTAGAGCAAGGAATTTATCAAGTAGAGGTACTTGCTAACTTAGACAAAGTTCCTGCAACTGGTGCATTGATTTCTATTGCTTATCCAAATTGGACTAAAGCAACAGGATCACCAGTTAGAGTTATTACAATACTGCCAGATTTAGAATAATAAGAAATTAATGATAATATTAGGAGGAAAACAATATGACAAAAAAACAAACATGTCAATGTAACAAAAACAATGCACCATTTAGAGTAGATCACGTAGGTTCATACTTAAGACCAAAAGAGTTGGTTGAAGCAAGAGAAAAATTTAATAACGGAGACATTACACGAGAAGAATTGACATCAGTAGAGGATAAACTTATTAAAGAATTAGTTTCTAAACAAAAAGAGATTGGATTAAAGGGAATTACAGACGGAGAATTTAGACGTGCGTACTGGCATTTAGATTTCTTTTGGGGATTAAATGGTGTTGAACATACTCAAGCTAAAACTGGATATCAATTCCACGATGAGACAACAAAACCGGATTCGGCTAGCTTATCAGGTAAAATTACAGGGGAGAATCATCCATTTGTGGAACATTTCAAGTTTTTAAAACAAGAAGTGGGTGAAGATGGTATAGCACGTCAAACTATTCCTGCGCCAGCACAGCTTTATTTTGAATTAGTTAGAGATTCTGAACATGTAGCACAAACGTTCACAATTTATCCAGACAAAGATGAACTGTTTAATGATATTACCAAAGCTTATCGTACAGTTGTTGATGAGTTGTATGCGGCAGGTTGTAGAAATTTACAGTTGGATGATTGTACGTGGGGAGCTATTGTAGATGATAATATTTTAACTATTATTTCTGATGGTAGTGGTAAAACTCCAGAAGAAATTCGTCAAGAATTGTCAACGGATTTTATTAAATTAAATAATTCAATTTTGATAGACTTACCAGAAGATTTAGTAGTTAATACGCACATTTGTCGTGGTAATTTCCATTCTACATGGGGATGTCAAGGTGGATATGACAGTGTAGCAGATGTATTATTTGGTGAAGAAAATGTGCATGCTTATTATTTAGAATTCGATACAGAAAGAGCGGGAGGATTTGAACCATTAGTTAAAGTAACGCCAGGGAAGAAAGTTGTTTTAGGTTTATTGACATCAAAATTTGCGGATTTAGAAGACAAGGAAGAAGTTATAAGGAGAATTAATGAAGCTGCTCAATATGTTCCGTTAGAAAACTTATATTTAAGTACACAATGTGGATTTGCTTCAACAGAAGAAGGAAATATTTTAACAGAAGAAGATCAGTGGAAAAAAATTAAACTTATCAAAGAAATCGTTTCAGAAGTATGGGGAGACGAATAAAAAATACATTTTACAAAATTTACCAAAACATTATTATAAGTTATAGAACAAGGTTGCTTTAAATATTTTTATTATAAATTTGTATTATTTTGTGCAAAAAGAAATTTTGTTATGATATGTTAATAATTTTGTACACTCATAATAAATTTTAATATTTATTATGTTATTTATTTAATGTTATTTAAGTGAAATTAATTTAATATGTTTAGTAATAAAAAACAAGTAAAATTATTCTCAAAAGTTCTTGCATAAGAATATGAAAAATGATATAATCATAGGGATGCTGTGGCATTAATTACGATGTTCCTCTGCTAACAAGAGTTAGTAACGAGCATTTTGTAAACAAAGGAGAAAAAAATGAGTAAATTAATCGAAAAGATTACACAATCACAATTAAGAACTGACATTCCTGAGTTCAGAGCAGGGGATACAGTAAGAGTACACGTTCGTATTATCGAGGGTGGACGTGAACGTATCCAACAATTTGAAGGAGTAGTAATTAAACGTCGTGGTGGCGGAATTTCTGCTACTTATACTGTACGTAAAATTTCTAACGGAGTTGGAGTAGAAAGAACATTCCCAGTTCACACTCCTAAAGTAGACAGAATTGAAGTGGTACGTAAAGGTAAAGTAAGACGTGCTAAATTATACTACTTACGTAACCTACGTGGTAAAGCAGCTCGTATTAAAGAAGTACGTTAATAACAACACAAAAAGAAGCCCTATATTATCAAGTTATAGGGCTTTTTATTTTGGACTTGAATGTGTTTTTGAATGTGTTTTTAAAAATTCACATATTTAGCAAATTTTTGCCCTACATATTCTTTTTGTTTTTCTGTTACGTGTGCATATATATTCATAGTTACTTTGATATCTGAATGGCCTAAACGCTCTTGTACTTCTTGAATACTTGCTCCACTTTCGAATAGTAGACTGCAATGTGTATGCCTAAACCCATGTATCTTTATTTTTTTAAAATTGTGTTTTTTACATATAGCGTTTAAACGATAATTTAAATATGATTTACTTAAATATGTATTTTTAATTGGATTGCTAAAGCAGAGTTGATTTTTATTGTTAGCATTATAACCTATTTTAAATAATGATACCTTTTGTTGAAGTCTCCATTTATTTAACATCAATGCAGTTGTGTCATCTATGCTTATTTTTCTAATACTAGCTTTACATTTAGGGGTTTGTATTATAGTTTCATATTTAGAATTATAGGCTATTGTTTTATTGATATTTACTATTTTATTATCAAAGTCTATATCTTCCCATTTCAAAGCTAATAACTCACATTTCCTACAACCTGTAAATGCTAATAACCTAAACATTACTATAGTTTGTAAGTCTTCACTATCTTGTATCAAAGAGAAAAAATGCTTTAATTCATCTTTTGTATAGTATAAGTCTTTATTATCACATATTTTAGGTGGCTTTTTAGGAGTTTTAGCGATGGCCATAGGGTTAATAGTCATTATTTTTAATTCAATAGCATAGTTAAACATATTTACAACGTAAGATTTTAGTTTTTTATATGTGTCATACTTTTTAGACCATTCATTTAGTACCTTTTGACAATAGGCTACTGATATCTTTTTTAACTGCATATACTCGAACTTGGATAATATTACCTTAAATATTGAATTAGTAACTATTAGGGAACTTTCTTTTACGGTAAATTTATATCCGTCATACCATAATTCAAATAATTCTTTGAATGTAGTAATATCTTTATTTACTGTATTTAGTATTTCACTTGCTTCTAGCTTCAATTTAGAATAAGCAATCTCCGCTTCTTTTTTTGTTCTAAACCCTCGTCTAGTTGTATATTTATCTTTTCTTGTTATTTCATCTTTACCTAGATAAATTTGAAACATATAGTATTTTTTATTATCTCTTTTATTTATGTATTGTTTTATCATTTTTATTATCCTTTCTTAATATCTAGCACATATCAAAGAAATTAATAAAAATGTGTCATATAGCCCCCTCCCTTAAATGTTAAAGGGTAGAAATAATATAGAGCGGTGGGCTCTTTTCCGTGTACAATTTTCGCTTAAAAAATTTTTTCGCATTTAGTTTGTAAATATGATAATATCAAAACTTATATTAAATATATATGCAGAAAAACGATCTAAAAAACATTAAATTTCATCAAAAATATCCTATTTATTTAAAATTTTATATAGATATTGTTTTATCATCAAAAAACACACTCAAAATAGGGGTAAATTTCAACGAAAATTATTTTTTGATATAAATGTTCATCTTATATAAGAAGCGGTTAAATGACCCTTTAAAATGGTTGATAGTTAAAGTATTATATTTCAACTAGACCAAATAAAAAAAGTACAAGTAAATTACCTGTACTTTTAAATTTATTTATGTTTAAAGTAATTGCTTGAGTACGGTGCTAACACATAACACTTAACTAAATATAATGTCGTATCATCAAGACTTACTGTTACTATTATTATAATATCATAAAAAAAATAAAAATACAATAATAATTAATTTCAGTTTATTATTTTTTTGGAAAGTGGAATATAGTTTTTAATATTCCCATTTTTTTTAACTTTTGGAATTGTTCTGTATATAGATTATTTATATCATTAGAATAGTAAATGTTAGAAAACACATCTGCAATTTGTATTAAATTACTGTTTTTACTATCAAAATAGTTTACTTTAAATAATATTTTCTTTTCAATACCTATTTCAGTGTTTAGATACTCTTCTAAAAAATATTTAGTTTTTGTTTTTTGATTTCTCTCATCTATATTTAGAACATAGGAACTATTTTTATAGTGATTTGTTACATAATGTTCTAACAATAAACGTAGAGTATAGTTAAAAGCTCTTGCAGTTGATTTATACATATTTTCATCTATTAAATGATTATCCAAGTGTATATAGTATATTTCAAATAATTTATTTTTTGTGAAATAATCCATAAAGTCTAGTTTTATGTCTTTGTCAAGGCTAGAACCTTTTATTTCTATAAATTTTCCATTTGAGTTAAACATTTTATTTTGTTTATCTATATTTTTAAGTTTATTTATATTTTTGGATATATAGCGTTTAAATACTCTTTTCAGCTTTTTCTTGTCTGTTGGTATTATTAGGCATATTATAAAGCTTTTATATTTTTTTGAATTTTTCTTCATACTACCGCTTTCGTCAATATATATTGATAGGGTAGAACTATTTATATCTTCCATTAATCCCTCCATAAAAAACAAAAATACCGTGTACATATATAAATATATACACAGTATCTGCACACTTGACAACCGTAGTAATGTCAAATGCTAATTTCCTATGTATATAATTTTAATACTTTTTTTAAAAAAATCAATATTTTTGTTTAGTTATTTTTTGTGATTTTAGTTATTCTACTTTTTTTATCTATTTGCTAATATTTCATCTATGTAGTTATTTATTAAGTGTGCTATCCTTTCTATAGCAATTTTTTCTTTGAATTGAAATATAATTAAAAAGTAGAAAATAAGAACTACAAGGACTATATAAACAATATTATAAACATTAGTTCCCAATAGACACTTTATAATAGAATTGTCTGTAATTATTAAGGTAATAAATACAATAAATACAGGTTTAGCAAAAAGATTAAGTATGCTTTCTTTAGCAAGTATACTAGATTTTATAGCAAGTAATTCTATTTTATCAAATTTATTTAACTCATCATAGATTATCTTTTTATCGCAATTCCATAAGCTATTTAATTCATCTGTAACGTTTTTTACGTTAAGATGATTTTTTATTAAGTTTGATAAAGACTGTTTTATCTCTTCTGTATTAGTTTTAGGTGTAAGTTCATCTAGTATATCATTTTCTAGATTATTTTTTCTTATACATTTAAGTATTATTTTAATTTTAATCTTGTTTATATATTTTTTCATGTTATATTCCTCCCCCTTTCCTGCACTTTATATTATTAAAACTTAGCCCTAAGCTCTACTACCTTACCTATAATCGTTACTGGTAGGCTTTCTATATCCTCCTTGCTGTAAAAGATAGTTTCGTAGTTAGGGTTGGTTGGTATTGAGTGTTATTTTTGCTTCTTTCTATTCTTTAGGTATTTCAAAAACACCGTCAATATGATTTTCTAAAAGTACATTTAACGTTTCATTTAAATTGTTAATAGTATCCTTTAATACTGTTATTTCTTCCTTTGTTAATTTGCAATTAAAGTCATATACTATATTATTTAAATATGTAATAGTCTTAAGTAAATTAGTTATATTTTCATTTACATAATATTCTTTATCATTATCGTGTAATTTTAAATAAGTTGAATTTTTTTCAGCTTCTTCAACTCCTTTATTAAATTCTTCCACAAGAGGTTGAAGTGTGTCTACTATATTATCAATATTATTTATATCTAAATGAATATTATTATTTACTATATAATTTAATAGTGTATCAGCAAGGAAGAAGTCATCATAATTATTTTTTATAAATTCATCTATTGAGCCATATAGTAATTCATTTACTGTTAAATTACCTTTTTTAGCTATTTTATCAATTCTTATTTTATTCGGTAAACTTGAGCCATTTTCCCAAGCTAAAACATTGCTTTTGCTAGCGTTAAATAACTTTCCAAATTCTTCCAATGTGTCATTTCTTTCTTTTCTAATATTGAAAATACGCTGACCAACATTTTTTTTATTAATTAGTAGTTTCATTTTAATTAGTCCTTTATTATAATCTTACAATGTAATTATACTATATAAAACTCTAAATTAAAATAAAAAGTTTTAAAAGTTCAAAAAAAATATTGACTTAATAAGAAAGTTATTTTATAATATAAAATATAAGTTCAAAAAGTTCAAAAAAAGGAGAAAAATAATGGGAAAGAAATTAAACATAATTGCAGGTTATAGGGCAATGGTAGGAAAAACAAGACCACAAATGGCGAAAATATTAAATATATCTACTACAGCTTATAGAAATAAAGAAATAGGTGTTACACCTTTTAAAGATAGCGAAAAGATTATATTAGTAAAGCTATTTAAAGGTATGGGAATAGATACAAGTATAGAAGATTTATTTTTTTAATTTTCAAGTTCAAAAAGTATAAAGTTATAATCTTACATTAATCAAATAAACATAAAAGGAGCAACCAAATGCGACTAATAACAAGCAATCAATTTGGCACATTAGAAATTGATTTTTACATTGATAAGAGAAGAGATGTATTTGTAACTATTGAGCAATTAGCTCAAGGGTTTGGATATAAAAATAGAAAAAGTATTGAAAAGATGATTGAAAGATACCCTTATTTAAAGGATAAAATTTTTTCAGTTACCGACAAACTGTCGGCTACTGACGGTAAACGATATGAAACACGTTTATTCAATAAACGAGGAATATTTGAAATTGGTATGCTGTCACGTACTGAAAAAGGTAAAGAATTTAGGCAATGGCTATACGAATATTTAGAAAAGTTAGAGAAAGAAAACTTTAATTTCAAAATAGCTCGAGCATTAGAAAAGCCCCAACGAAAGACTTTAACAGAGGCTATCAAGAATTGGGAACACTATAATAAATGGAGTTATAAGCAGATAACAGACTTACTGCTTAAAAAGGTAACTGGTATGAATGCCAAGCAGTTAAAGGCTAATAGGCAATCCAAAACAACTGCATTAGATGTTTTTAATGCTAAAGAACTACAAGAATACACAGTGTTAGAAAATGCAGTAATTGGGCTTATATCGTTAAATAAAAGTTATTTAGATATAGTAAGCATATTATTTAATAAATAGCAAAATAACTAAAGGAGAACATAAATGGAACAAATAACGTTAGAAATGGCTAGACTAGAAGCGGGATTTACAGTTGAAGAAATAGCACAAAAACTAAAGACAACAAGCGATTGTATTATGAAATATGAAAGAGATAACAGCAATATACCGATTACTTTGTTTATAAAATTATGCAAATTATACAATGTAACGTTTGATGATATTTACATAGGAGATACAAGAAGATTTAACTAGGGAAAATCTTCGCCGTCCTATTGATAGATAACGCCCAAAAAATTCTGGTCAGTAATAAGGATATGAAAGGAGTATTAAAAATGAAAAAAGCAGAGGAATTGATAATAGATTTATTAGTAATATTATCGTGGTTTATAACATTTATACCAGTATATGTTATATGGCTTATAATAACTTATTTAATCGCTATGATACCACCATTACCATAATTTGATTTATGAAAGGAGAATTACAATGTTAAGTCAAGAATTTCAAGAAAGTTTAATAAACACTATTGCTGATAAGGTAATAGATATAGTAAAAGATAATCTTGTACAAGATAAACGCTATAATCAAAGTGAATTAATGAAATTATTGAATATAGGGCAAAGTACAGTATATGAACTTAATAGAAGAGGATTAAGACCTACTAAGGTAGGTAGACACTATATTTATTTAGAAAGTGAAATAAATAAGTTTTTAAAAGAAAATACAATATAAATTTAAAAGATATCTAGCACATATCAAAGAGATTAAAAAGAATGTTGAAAAAAGAGTATATAAGTAAAAAAGAAACTGTTAAGAAAATAACAGTTTCAAAAGAATCACAAATATTAAAAATGAACATGTACATAAATAAAAAGCTTTATTTATATGATTAATTATATCATAAAATTAATAAATTGTACATACTGCAGTGTGTGAATAAAAATTTAATAAATAAGAATTACATAAAAATATTTTAAAAAAGGTATTGACAATTTAAGTCGAACAATATACAATGAATATTGTCGAACAAAAAGGAGTTGAAACCAAATGAGCGACAAAAATAAAAAAGTAGGTAGACCTAAAAGCCTAGCTCCTAAAAATATTAGAATAGGCGTTCGAGTTGACGAAGATTTAAAAAAAGATTTAGAACAATACTCAAAAGAAAATAATTTAACATTATCCGAAACGATAATAAAAGCAATTAAAAACCTACTTAATAAATAAAAAAAGACTTGAAACACTCTCCACCGACCAAAGCGATAGTGCAACAAGTCCCCCGACCTAATAAGGTACATAAAATATTTTACTTATGTACTCTTATTTAGTCAAGCATTTTTAACTAAAAAGGGTATTTTTTTGTGCCCAAAAACTAAAGATAGGAGATTAAGAATGAGTAAAGAAATAAGTTTTGATTTAATGATGGAAATTGAAAATATCAATGCGGATATGGAAGAAGTAAGTAATCTTTTACATATACTTCAAGAATTTTTTGTAACTAATGTAGATATAAATGATATGACAACATACCTTGATTTAATAACGCAACATCCTTATTATAGAAGTTTATTAGATGTAATAGCTAAAAAGGTTATAGAAATAAACGAAGAAACGGAAAGAATAGTAAATGATTATCATTATAAGGGTAATAATGATACAAAATAAAAG
The DNA here is from genome assembly GCF_056897515.1 of Gemelliphila sp. 1F1. Classification (NCBI taxonomy): domain Bacteria; kingdom Bacillati; phylum Bacillota; class Bacilli; order Caryophanales; family Gemellaceae; genus Gemelliphila; species Gemelliphila sp. 1F1. Next base: position 303,031 of record NZ_JBXHBE010000002.1, on the reverse strand, counting down.
AAAGGAGAACTACAATGGAGTTTGATTTGATAATAGTTGACAAATTGCCGAAACTATCTAACGCAGAGGTTAAGGTATTACTTGAAAAAGTGAAAATTATAAATGAAAAATTTATGATAGGTATTGCTAATCAACAAGAAATTTTTGATATGTTTTTAGAAATTAAAAATACTAAAGGACTTGAAATGGTAGGAAAGAGATTAATTGATTACTATCTAAAGAAAGGTGGTAAAAATGACAGTATACATTCAACAAGGGTTTGCTAATAATAAATTAAACGTTAGGGAGTTAAAAAATGATTTACTTACGGCACTTGTTAAGGCAGTTGATATAGTTCCTAAAGATACAGATATAACATCGTATAAGAAAAAGAATGCTCTATATTTTATTAGTGGGGAGATTACACCTAATAAAGATGGCCAGTATATAAGAAACAATAACAATATGAAGTATCGTGATTATGCCGTATTAGATATTGAAGATACGGGAAAGAGCAATAGCGAGTTAGTAGCTATATTTAATGATAAATTAGCTAAATACTCTTATGCTTATTATCCAAGCATAAGCCACACAGAAGATAACCCTAGATATAGGGTTGTAGTAGAGTTAGATAGAAACGCTAACGGGAACGAATATAGCAATGTTATTACTGAACTGTATAAGCTACTAGGAGTTAATGGAGATACATCAGCTAAGACCTTTTCACAATTACAAGGTTTGCCTATATGTAAAGAGCTAGAAAAGGATAATTATAAGGTAGTAGTTAATAGGGGGATAAAGTATTCTGTTAAGGAAGTTATCCAAGAAAAAAAGGAAATAGCCAAGAGTAGCCCTGTTAATTTAGGGCAAATATCAGATAGTGAAGCTATTGAGATATTTACTAAATATATAAACAATGAAGTGGATAGACTGCAAAATAGAGATGATAAATATTTGAGTGTAATTGCTACTTTAGGTAAGTCAGTCCTTGCTGAACAGATAAGTTATGAAGTAGCTATTGAATGTTGCGAACTATTAGCACAAGACAATCAAGAGTGGAAAGAAAACAATGTAAAACACCTAAATAATGAATTAAAACTCGCTAATGGTAATATTGCTTATTTCTCTACTAAACAAGATTTTATAAGTAAATTTAAAAACACACAAAATTATAAAAAAGCTACTAATCAAATGACAGGCAAGCCCATTAAAATTTATACAGATGAGAATGGCAAGCCTCTTAAAACTCTACCTAATTATGAAAAAATGATATTGTCGCAATATAGTATTGCCATTAATCAACTCAATCATTCTATTGAGATAAGGTCATCTAATGGAGAAATATCAGAATTAGACACAAGAATGATAGAAGTTATTAGAATGGAAATGGCAAAAAAGTATAACATTAAAATTAGTAAAGATGATTTAAAAACTGCAATTATATCGATTAGTAATAGGTATAAGTACCACCCTATTAAAAATATAATAGAAGCTAAACAGTGGGACGGAGTACAAAGGGCAGAAACATTCTTTATTGACATGTTAGGGGCAGAAGATACATTTTATATAAGGGAAATTACTAGGAAATTTCTTTTAGCGGCCGTTTATAGAATATATCAACCGGGATATAAATTTGATGAAATACTTATTTTAAAAGGTGGCCAAGGTATAGGGAAAAGCACTGCTATTGAAAAATTATCAATGGGCTATACTGTGAAGATACAAGATGAGATAACAAAAGAAACTGAATTAAAAACTCAAGAGGCTTGGATTGTAGAACTCGAAGAGCTTGACGCATTAAGAAAAACAAAATCTAATAAAATGAAAGGTTGGATATCCGCTTCTTTTGACCATATAAGACCACCATACGAAATAAAATATAAAAAAGTGCCTAGACAACATGTAATTGCAGGTACTACAAACGAAAAAGAGTTTTTAAAAGATAAAACGGGCAATCGTAGATACTGGATAACAAAATGTGCTGATAAAATGGCTAATAAACCTATTTTTGAAATAGATGATGAATATATACTGCAATTATGGGCAGAAGTATTCCTATGGTATAAAAGTGGAGAAAATCTTTTAATATCTCAAGAAACATCTACCATAATGCAAGAATTGGCTAAAGAAACGTTATTAATGGACGAAATAGAACATGATTTAATAGATTTGCTAGAGTTAGAAATGCCTAAAGGGTGGTACTTAGAAAAACAATATGAAGTACAATCTTACGTACAAGCATTATTGAATGGAAGAGAGTCAATTCATTATAATGATTATCCTAAGGAACAAATACAAGATATAACAACTAAAGAAATAATATTTTTTCTAACTAAAGATAATGATAATGTAAATTATCAAAATACATTGAATTCTAGAAAATTAAAAAAATTAATGGATAATATGGAGGGGTGGAGAGCTAGTGAACATATAATACGAAATGGAAAAAGGTATAGAGGATATAAAAGAAAGAATAACAATTTTTAATTTACACACATATGTAATAAATGCACGCCATATGCACACATTATTTTAAAAAACGTGCGAACTCAAAATTATTGATATTACTGCATTTGTGTTGTGTTCCGCACATATGCACATTATTTTTTATAATATATAAGATATAAATATATATCTACACAACTACACCTTAAAAAAACAAATGCAGTTTTTCCACTAGATATATAAAATATAAAACCTATATAGTATTACAAAAAAAACGTGCGTGTGTGCGAATGGGTTTAAAAATTGATATATCAATGATTTATTGTCGCACATATAAAAAAATGCACGTTTTTAGATGTGTTTTTGAATATCAAATTAAAAATAATGATGCTAACAATTTAAATTATGTAAACTAAAAAACATTAAAAAACAAAATAAATAAACAAAATTGAAATTAATTGCAAAAAATTATGTAAACTAAAATTAATAAAAGGAGACTTAAAGAAATGAATTTAGCTGAAGGATTAGAGAGTATGAAAAATTTTGGGAAGGATGAAATAGTAACTACTATATGGCTATTTGAACATAAGGCAGAGGAATACGAAGGGGTATTTGGAGATTTAGCAGACGCTAATATTGAAATAGTAGATATTATAGACGCTACCATTATTCACGGTAAGCAAGTGCTAGTAACTGCTGATGTTAAACATAGCAATAAGAGTTGGAAAGAGTTATTTACATATAATGCGACTAAGTTTTATAAATATGTAGAATTATTGCATAAAAATATAATATAAAAAACCAAAGGAGATTATAGAAATGAAAGAGAAAGTAAAAATATTAGAATATGCAGTAACTCACCTTAAAGATAAAATAGAGAATGATATAAACGAATTTATAGCTGATAAGAATGTAATAGATATAAAATTTGATACAATGCATATTTCACAGAATTATTATCGTATATTGGTATTAATAAGATATAAAGCATAGGAGAACTAAAAAATGATATATCTAAAAGCCGAAAAGGTAGATAATGAAACTATGAAGATAACTAGTAGTGATTTAGCAATGTGTTTGCATTTTATGTATGAAGATAGTGATGTTGATTTTCATAATGTCGAAGATTTTATTGATTGGCTATCAGAAGCGGACAAAGATTTTATAATAACAGCTATGTAGAATTAGAAAAGAGGTGCTAAAATGAATTTAAAAGAATATAGAGTAAAAAACAACTTAACACAGATAGAACTTGCGGAAACAATAGGGGTATCATCTAGCAGTATATCTCAATACGAAAGAGGGAATATTCCTAACAATGCAGTTAAAAAATTGATTGATAGATTTTTAGAAAACAATACAAATGATAATGTGGACAAGCAATTAGAAGTAGCAACATTTGACTTTGATAATAGTAATACTGAATTAGAAGCGGTACAAATACAATATATTGATTTGTTGGCCAGTGAGTTAATAAATGCCAAAGATATAGATAGTAAGAGAATTATTATAGATAAATTAAATAAGACTATTGAAGTGTTTTAGTAAGTAAACTAAAAAATCAGAGCAAAGGCCCTGATTTGATGTAATAGGTTATTTCAGAAAATCATAAATAAATATCATGAAAAAGAGATAACTATATTATATCATATCAAGGAGGCTATGACAATGTACACTTTTCGAGAGATAGAGGCATTTATTACAAGAGATGATTTATCGATAAGAGAAAAAGAAGTATTGAATGATTTTATTGATAATTTAACCGAATATGAACGTGATTGCTTTATTGAATGTTTTAGAGATTTCAATATAAGCACAACAGATTTAGCAATTATTCATAATACTTCTAAACAAGAAATAGTACGAACTATTGCAGAATTAGGGGAAAAATTAGTAAATAGGTTAAATAGAGAAGTAAGGTTGATGTAATTTCCGCTTCTAAATTAAAATAAATAGCGTATAGTTGAATACACTAGTCTTTCGCCAAAAATTTATAACTTATGCTATTTATTTTATCAAATTGTTGGAAAATGTGAGTGTAAAATCCTATATAGTTAAAACTTTATATAAAAAATCATATAGCAAAACCTGACAAAACTTTATATAAAATTCTATTAAGAAATTTAAACAAATGTTGGAAAATGTTGGAATAAAAAAGTTATATGTTAAATTTAATATTTATCTATACAGCTTTTAAATGTAGTGTTTTGTAGTATATTGCTATATTTTCTTAATGTTCGTAAAGTGGCGCGAGAAAAAATGTACAGTCACGGCATGAAGGTCGAAACTGCAATGGGAGAGGGGATATCCCCCATAAATTAAGGGAAATCAACTTTATAAATTAAAATTTTCTTTGAAAGACTTGATAAATTAGTCTTTTTAATGAAAATTTACTAAAAAAAGGTAAAAATACCGAAAAATGAAGAAAAATAAGGAAAAATTACAAAATATAGCTAAAGAAAGGAAACAAGAAGATGAATACTAATGATAAAAGCTTATTCGAGTTACTAGATAAAGGTTATATACTGTATTACAAAGATGGAAAGCTAAAAGCTGAACAAATACCTAAATTTGGCAGTATAACCTTTAATTATCAAGATAATAAGTTAAATTACATAGAAAAGAAAGAAACTATAAAATAATACAATATATACATCATAGCACGATATGATGTCTTGACCGTGATACTCAAGGGGTGGTATAATATAAACATACCAAAAATTCAATTTACTAGTTTAAGTGGCGCGGGTATAAAATTTATGGTGACGGCAGTTTTATAGATATATGAGTTTTTATATCAGTAAAACAAATAAAAAACAATTTTAAATAGGCTTATTTGGAACAACCAAGGGGACGTTAAACATTAATTAATAAAGATGTTTTACGTCCTTTTATCATTTTTAAGAAAGAAAGGAAGATATAATGACAACATTTAATCAATTTGAAAATAGAATAAAAGAACTAATAAAGACTAATCAAACAGAATTAGAAGAAGTTAGAGTGCAACAAGAAACTAATAAAGAAGCAATCAAAAATGCTAAAACTAGCATTATTCAAGCTAAGAAAGATAATAATTATGAGGCTTTTAATAATGCGAAAAAAGAGTTATGGATTGCTGAAAATCAACAAGAATTTCTGCAGGATAGGGCGGATGCATTACAAGGCAAATTAATGACACCTAATGAATATCATAACAGTTTAGAGGAATTAGATAGCTTATTAGAAAAAGAGATAGATAAGCTAGTTAAGAAAGTTGAGCCTATACTTGAACAATTATCAAATGTTCTATCTGAAGAGCGTACTATTCGAGCAAAAGCTGGACAACTTGGAGATTTAATGCAACAAGAAATTATAAATAATGAGCTTGTTTATGGTGGTCATAGTGCTAATTACACACCTAAAATTAAGAATAAAGCCCTTATTACTGCATTGGAATGTGTAGAAAAATATAGATAGGAGTTAAATAAATGAGCCGTATTTTAACGTCTGAATACCATAAAAGTATAGAAGTGGGAGACACAGTAGCGTCACGTATATATAATAAACGACGAGGGGATAGAGGTATTGTTGTAGGCTATAATCAATGGCAATACGGCTATTTTAAACAATTGATTGTAGAATATGATTATGGAGAACGTGAAGTTTTTAGTCAAACCGAGTTAGTGTTATTTGAAGATTTTGAAGAAAATAAGAAGTATATATGATAAAAGGGGCTAAGATAAGCCCTTTTTTATATTAAGTTATGTAATTAAAAAGAAGCAGTATAAACCGCTTCTTAATCATTAATTTATTTGTATGTGCTAGATAATGTATTTTTGATTTAAATGTATAATGAATGTGTTTTTTAATTATTTAAAGAAATATATAGATTTTGAAAATTATTAAAAGCCTATTATATCAGTGTTTAGATAGGCATATAGTTTTGTAGTTTACATAATTTCTAACGAAGTACGTTAATAAACTAATAAAAGAACCGTTGAAGTGAGTGCATTTCAACGGCTTTTTTTATTAGATGTACCGAAATATTTTTTAAAATACAAGGAATATGATTATATTTTTTCTTATAATGCTTTATAGAATTTAAATTTTTATCTTTTTCTTTATTTAAAATTACATTAGTTAAGTTATTTAATAATCTTGTTACTTTAAAAATTTATTTTAATTTGTTTAACTTCCATATCATCATTTCTTTTCGCAAGTATTTAGTCTATGAAGTTTATTAGTAAGTCTTTTAATTTTGGTAGTTTAATATTATTTTTATAATTTGGAATATACCACAGAAACATAATAAAAGTAATTGAAAAAAACAGTATTGTAATATATAATCCTTTTATTTTAGGATACCCAAGTCTGAAAAGTCTTCAATTGATAGTGTAAAAAGAATGGATATAACTACCGATACAACAGCCGTTAAGATTGTTTTCACTAGATAATCTGTAAAATTATCAGATGTACGCTCACTTGCAGTTATTGAAGTTTTTATAGATAACAATTGTAATTTACATAATTTGTTTAATTCACTATAAATTATTTTTCTATTACAATTTATTAAATGATTTAGTTCTGTGTTTACATCCTTTATTTCTATATCATCTTCTGTTAAATTTAATAATGCTTTTCGTATGTTTTTCCTATTGCAAGGTCTAGGATTTCTCGGTTTTATAATAACTTTTAAAATTTTATTTGTTAACATTTGAATAGAGTTAAACATAAAATATCCTCTTTCTGCACTTTATTTCTATCAATATGCTTATTCTTCTGTTTCAATAACAGGAGCAAACTCAGTAACGATCCGTTGATATACGTCTTTTTTAGTAGTTGGTGAGGCAAAAGAGTGTGAGATGGCATTGATATTAAGTTGTTTCATTTCACGATAATTAAGGTTGAAATAGTTATGCAACACCATGTATTCTTTTGTTAGGGTTGTGTTAGATACGGTGCGATTATCGGTATTAATTGAGCAAAGGACACCTTTTTTCATAAAATATCGAATAGGGTACTCTTCAAATGATCTAATTGCTTGTGTTTGAATATTACTAGTTGGGCACATTTCCAATAAAATGTTATTGGATAAACACATTTCTAAAGCGTTAATATCATCTTTAATTGCAACACCGTGACCAATTCTAGTAGCACCGAGTTTAATAGCTTCAACAACTTCATGCGGACAGCCACATTCTCCAGAATGAAGTGTAACCTGCATACCATTTTCTTTAGCTTGTCGAACGACAGGAGCTATCTTTTGATTATTAAATGCCGCTTCATCTCCAGCAAAGTCAAAGCCAACTAGATGTTTATTTTCAAATTTATGTAATATTTCCATTAATTCAAAGTTAGTTTCATTATTATGATGACGCATGGCACAAATAAGTAAATTCACTTGAATATCATAATCATTCATTGCTTTTTCAATTGCTTGGCATACACTAGTTAATACTTGTATGACGGACAGACCTTTTTCTAAATGTAGCAAAGGAGCAAATCTTAACTCCAAGTATTTAACATTTTCTTTCGCAATTTCTTTGATTGTCTCATAAGTAGCATCGAATAAATTTTCGGCTGTTTGTAAAACAGGAATAATTATGTTAAAACATTTTAAGTATTCTTTTAAATTATTGCAATTATCTTTTAAGACAGCTTTATTCATGATATCAGGATTTATGCCATCACGAATAGCTAGTTTTTTTAAAATATGCAAAGGAACCGAGCCATCTAAATGACAGTGTAAGTCCACTTTAGGCAATTTAGCTACAATATGTTTTTCCATTCTATTTTGTTTATTATTTGTTCTTTTCATTTCTATTTATCCCCTTAATTTTATTTATCCCTTATTTGAAATGACTGCGCAGTGTAGTGCGTCTTAAAATTTATCCCTAAGCTCTACTACCCTACCTATAATCGTTATAGGGATTCTTTCTATAATCTTACTTGCTGTAAAATATAATTTAATAGTTAGACTTGATTGCTATTAGCATTAATCCGTTGGATTGTTTTTTGATTTTTTACAAGTTACACTACCTCCATTTACTATTGCTATAACCGTATCTTCACTGTCATAGTCTGATTAACTATATTACCACTATCCATTCTTAGTTGCATACTATTGATCTTAATTTGCAAAGCGAAAAAGTCTCCTTTAGGTTTCTATTCAATAAGTATTTCTTCATAGTTAATAATATCTTCTATCTTTTCAATAGGCACACATGCTGCAACTTATTTTGTAACTTTTGGATTGGGGTATTCTTAGGTTTCGAAACACCTAACACTTTAGCTATTTTATACAACTTATCTTGTTTAGAAGAGTATTTTCCTATTTGTTCTTTTTGATAGTTCGCTTTGTATAATATCGGACTCAAACATTGCATATTTTAATCTTTCGGAAATTGTTGTCATAATATATCAACTCCTTTATAATAATTATACCCTTTTTGTTCAGAAAAAAACAACGAAAATCATATAAAAAATAAAAAAGTTTAGAAAATTGAAAAAATGTATTGACAAACAAAAAATATGTTATTCTAAGTTCATAAAGAGGGACAAAAGGAGGACTGGCATGGATAAAATAAAATTTAATTATAGTAAGTTAAGAGTTAGGATAAAAGAAATATTTGGAATTAACGAAAAATTTGCCTAAGCTCTAGAAGATGCTAGAGTAACGATTAGTTACAAAATAGGTATCATCTAGTAGTATATCTCAGTATGAAATAGGGAATATACCACCTAATGTAGTAAAAATTGATTGATAGATTTTTAGAAAATCGATACAAACGAGAATGTGGACAAGCAATCAGAAGTAGTAGCATTTGACTTTTATAATATTAATACTGAATTAGAAGCGGTACAAATGCAAATATATAGACTTAGCTAGTGAACTAATAAACGACGGCTATTATAGTAAGAGAACGATTATAGATAAATTGAATAAGACTATTGAAGTGTTCTAGTAAGTAAAAAAATCATAGCAAAAGCTCTTATATGATATAAATTCTAGATATAAAGATATCACACCAAGGAGGTTATGACAATGTACACTTTTCGAGAGATAGAGGCATTTATTAAAAGAGATGATTTATCAATAAGAGAAAAAAAGAAGTGTTGAATAATTTTATTGATAATTTAACCGAATATGATGAATGTTTTAGAGGTTTCAATATAAGCACAACCGAGTTAGCAATTATTCATAATACTTCTAAACAAGAAATAGTACGAACTATTGCAGAATTAGGAGAAAAATTAGTAAATATGTTAAATAGAGAAGTAAGGTTGATGTAATTTCCGCTTTTAATTAAAATAAATAGCGTATAGTTAAATACACTGGTCTGACACCACAAATATATTTATTTTAAATACAAAAGTTAAAATTTGTTATTTGAAGAAAACAAGAAGTATATATGACAAAAGGGGCTAATATAAGCCCCTTGTTTTTTGTATTAAATTTTTTACCTTCTCTTTTATGAGCATATATTATTGTTTCTTTATTTATTCTTAATACTTATATATATTATAAATATCCATTAATAAAGCTATCTATAAGTTTATTTTTATCTATTATTTTTTTGTCTTCTGTTTCATTTGCAACTACATAAAAATTATTTAAGTATATACTTATTTGTATTACAATTTAACAATAACATAGAAAACGTTTGTAATCAATAAGAAAAACAGCAAATAAATGCAGAAAAGCAGATATTGAGATAAACGTTATTTATTAAGATGTGTATAACAATAAAAAAATAAAGATACCTTTTATATTTTAGAAGTAAATAGAAAAATGAATTATTAAGAAACAGAGGTCATGATTAAATAAAAAACAGATAAAGATTTCTGTTGCCATATAGTATTCATTGTAAACTAAAAAGAAGCAGTTTAAACTGCTTCTTAACATTATTAATTTATTTTTTTAAATTTTTTACTACGAAAAACGGACATCCTAAATTACAATATTCTACTATATAATCTTCTAGATTATTAATATTTTTGTGATGATTAGCATCTTTTGTTAGAATAAATCCACTAAGTCGTAGTTTTTCGTATGCTATATCTCCTACAATATATGGCTTATTTTTTAGAACATCAACAAATTTTGCTGCGAATAGTTCTTTATCGAAGGCATCTTTATAGTTAAAAATTAGTTCGAATTTACCTTCTTCAGTTTCAAAAACTAAGTTTTCTTGAGGTAATTGCATATTAATCTCCTTTACTAAAAGGTTTTTTCAAAATATATATTATTATAAATATAGCAGAGTAAATTATTAGCACGAACATTGCGAAGTATTGAATTCTATCTAAAATAATATTTAGTTTTTCTTTATTGGATCTAGTGCTAAATTCATTATCTTGTATAAATGTATTTTTTATTTTTGCGTAATTAGATGTGTCTGTATTTGATTTATATTTAGAAAATACAGTAGCATAATTAGCTGATAGATAATCGTAATTTTGGAATAGCAATATTTTATTGTTCATTAAGAAATATTTAATATTTTTATCTGAATGATCTTTGTAAAATAAGTCATATATATCATTGTCTATTGATATATTTTCATTATTGATGTTATAAGTATCTGCTTTTAACGCTAGTCTGTAACTGTAATCTTTAAAAATATTTTCGTACATTTCTTGAATAGTGTTAAAGAAATCGTCTTTTGTTTCGGATATATTAAGAATAGTAACTACAATCTTTGTATTTCCACTATAAGCGATAAGGGTTGCTTTGTTGCTATCATAATTTGTTCCAAGAACTCGCATAGTATCTGATTGAATAAATTTTATATTATTATCTGAATTACTTCCATTACTAAAATCGTAAGTAGGATTTTTAGTTATATCTGTAATTTCTGGAAAGTTTAAAATAGTCTCACTAACTAAGTAGCTAATATTTTTGGCTGTAGATTTATTTTCTGAGCTTATATTTAAATTAACTAGTTCACTATTTTGTAAAGTTAATTTATCCAAAATATGGTGAAAGTCCGATATAGTGTAATTTAAAAGTTTAATTACACTTTGATTTAGAATTTCAGATTTATCTTGTTCAAGTAGGTATATAGCATCTTTAACTGTTATTTCTTGGGAAATATTGTATTTTTGTAAAATATCATCATTTTCTGTTAAAGATATTTTTGTGTCCAAAGATATTTTGTTATTTTTTAGTTGTTCAGAAATAGAAAATATCAACAGTTTATTAATTAGAGTATCGTAAGAAACTACTTCGTTTTCTTTATTTTTGGCTATTATTTTTCCTGTATTAATTTCGGAGATAATTATGTTTGCTCCGTTATTATTAGTTCGTAATTTTTCTATTATATTGTTATCTATAAAATTATTATTAGCTAAACTAATTTTATTTGTAAATGGTAACAATAAAATTGTCATTATTATTAAAACAAATTTTTTTAATTTCATAAGAAAAAAATCCTTTTTAAAATTTATATAGTATAGTATATTATAAATTTAGGTAAATTTCCAATTTTTAGTTAATTTTAGTAGAAAATTTTTGAAAAAATAAAAAAAATTTAAAAAGTGTTGTAGAAACGACAAGACATATAGGTGATATTGGGTTATAATGTTGACGGTAGAGTTAAATACTAGGTAAAATTAATTGTTAGCAATCAAATTTATAAATTTTTTATTAGTGTTTTGTTTATATAATAATATTACATAATAATTTGGTCGATAATTATTAATGTAATATTGAGTGGTTCGTTTTTAAATAGTGATTAGCTAGTAAATTATGTTTGCGTAGTAATATAACTTAATATGTAGTAATTAAAATATATTTCTTAGATGTATGTTAATTATATATATTGAAGTAGGAAGATTTATTCTTCCTATTTTTTTGTAATGAAAAATTAATAATTATGATAAAGAAGATAAGATAGCCATTCGAAAATTTCCCGGTTATATTTTAGGTAGACATTAAATTAAATAAGGTATAAAATAGATATTGTAGAAATTTTTTTTGGAGGGTAAGATGGAGAAATTAGAATTATTTGGTACAAGTTTAGAACATAAACTAAAAAATTTGGTTGTCATAAAAAGAGATGGAAGAAGAGTAGAATTTGATCCCGAAAAAATATATAATGCTATATCAAAAGCTATTTTATCTATGGGTGGAGATATAGTAACTTATAATATTTCTAAAATTATGGAAGAAATATTAATTGAAATAACTAATAGATTTCACACTGATATAAAAATATATGAAATACAAAATGTTGTAGAGCATATTTTAATTAAACTTGGAGAACAATCTTTAGCTGAGTCGTACATATCTTATAGAACAAAAAAAGATATAGATAGAGAAAGAAATTTAGATATTAATTTTGCGATAGAAAAATTAGTGAATAGAGATGAAAATCTAGTAAATGAAAATGCAAATAAAGATAGTTTGGTTTTTAATACGCATAGAGATTTAACTAGTGGTGTTGTTGCCAAAACTATAGGGTTAAAAATGTTACCTGAGCATGTAGCTAATGCTCATCAAAAGGGGGAAATTCATTATCACGATTTAGATTATTCCCCTTACCAACCTTTGACAAATTGTTGCTTAATAGATTTTAAGGAAATGTTAACTAAAGGATTCAAAATAGGAAACGCTGATGTAGAAAGTCCTAAGAGTATAACTACTGCGACTGCTCAAATGGCACAAATAATTGCTAATGTAGCTTCAAGTCAATATGGTGGATGTAGCGCAGATAGAATAGATGAAGTATTAGCTCCATTCGCTAAACTAAATTATGAGAAAAACTTAAAGTTAGCAAAAGAATGGATAGATGGGGAAGAGAAGCAAGAAAAATTTGCTAAAGAAAAAACGATTAAAGACATATATGATGCTATGCAATCTTTAGAATATGAAATAAATACCCTTTATTCATCTCAGGGACAAACACCATTTACTTCTTTAGGATTTGGTCTAGGTGAAGATTTCTTCTCTCGAGAAATTCAAAAAGCTATATTAAAAGTAAGAATAGATGGCTTAGGAACAGAAAAAAGAACAGCAATATTTCCTAAGTTAATTTTTACGATTAAAGATGGTGTCAATTTAAAGAATACCGATCCTAATTATGATATAAAAGAATTAGCGTTAGAATGTTCAACAAAGAGAATGTACCCTGATGTTATTATGTATGACACTTTGGTAAAAATAACTGGAAGTTGTAAGACTCCTATGGGATGTCGTTCTTTTTTACCAGCATGGCAAGATGAATTTGGCAATAACGTAGAAAGTGGGCGAATGAATTTAGGAGTTGTTACTCTAAATTTACCTCGTATAGCTATAGAGTCTAATGGGAATAAAGATAAATTTTGGCAATTACTTAGTGAACGCTTAGAGATTTGTAAAGATACGTTAGTTTATCGTGCAAAAAGATGTGGTGAGGCAAAGCCAGAAAATGCTCCAATACTTTATATGCATGGAGCATTTGGTAAAAGGTTGTCTGCTAATGATAATGTAAGTCAATTATTTAAAAATAAACGTTCAACATTATCTTTAGGATATATCGGTCTTTATGAGGTTGCTACAGTGTTTTATGGTGGAGAATGGGAAAATAACAAAGAGGCTAAAAATTTCACATTAGAAATAATGAAAGAATTAAAAAGAAATGTAGAATTATGGACAGAAGAATATGATTATTGGTTTAGTATTTATTCAACTCCATCAGAAAGTCTGACTGATAGATTCTGTCGCCTTGATAAAGAAAAATATGGTAGTATAGAAAATATAACTGATAAGGATTATTATACTAATTCTTATCACTATGATGTTCGCAAAAAGCCAACTCCTTTTGAAAAATTAGATTTTGAAAAAGATTATCCTTATTATGCTAGTGGTGGTTTTATTCATTACTGTGAATATCCAGTATTAAAACAAAATCCTAAGGCTTTGGAAGCTGTTTGGGATTATGCTTACGATAAGGTTGGATATTTAGGTACTAATACTCCGATAGATAGATGTTATGAATGTGGTTATGAGGGTGATTTTGAACCTACAAAAAAAGGATTTAAATGTCCAAATTGTGGAAATAACAATCCTAAAACATGTGATGTAGTAAAAAGAACTTGTGGCTACTTAGGTAATCCTCAGGCACGTCCTATGATAAAAGGACGTCATAAAGAAATAGTGTCGAGAGTTAAGCATATGGATTAAAGAAATATATTATTTGGGGGATATATGACAAAAAATTACAAATTTTATGTAGACAGTTTGGGATTACAAGAACACAGAGAAGGAGGTTATTATAAAGAGACTTACTTATCAAAAGAGCGAATAAAACTAGCTGATGGACGCATAAGAAACTTAACGTCAAATATTTTGTTCTTATTAACGGATAATAATCCTTCTCATTTTCATAGATTGAAATCTGATGAGTTATGGTTCTACCACGCTGGCAAACCGTTAACTATTCATATGCTTTTTCCTGACGGAGATTATCATAGTGTAACTCTAGGAGATGGTGTAGATGAATTATTTCAGTATACTGTTCCCAAAGGAGTGATTTTTGGCTCTACTGTTTGTGGAGAGGGTGATGATTTTTCGATAGTAGGATGTGTAGTAACTCCAGCGTTTCATTATGAAGATTTTGAATTGTTTACGCAAGCAGAATTGTTAAAAATTTATCCGAAAGAAAAAAATATTATTGAAAAATTAGCGTACAAAAATTTGAAAAATTAATATAACAATCTTTATAAAAATATATAGTAAAAAATTTTCAGAATAAATCTAGTAATTGTAGGAACTTGCTAAATTGTGTAATATAAAAATGGTATAATAGTTTATAACGAAAGAATATGAACGAAAAAAACATTTGAAAAAGAAAAAATAAAGGTGTATAATATATTCATGCTTGATTTCCTGGAAATAAAAATCAGGATAAAGTTATTTGCATATAAAGAAAGTGGGAATATTATGAAAATAGTATATTTTTCTTTAACAGGAAATTGTAAAAAGTTTTTAGGGTTTTGTCAAATACCACAAGAAGATATTATTTTCTTAAGAGATGTAGAGAATGTAGATTATGAATATATAATTATGACTCCTACTATCGGATTTGGAGAAGTACCATTACCAGTTAAGAAGTTTTTGGATAAAAATAGTAAATTTGCACGAGGAGTAGTAGCTAGTGGCAATAGAAATTGGGGAACTAATTTTGCAGTTGCAGCAGATATTATTTCTCGTGATTATAATATTCCTATACTAATGAAATTTGAATTATTAGGCAATATGCAGGATATAGAGAAGTTTAAGAAGATCTATGAGGAGATGAGTGATTAGTATGACAAAATATAGACATATAGAACTAAATAATGAAGTTACAAAAAGAGATGACACTGGATTTTTTATGTTGTATAAAGATAAAGAAGCAATATCAGAATTTTTGCGTGAAGTGGATGATAAAACTGTAAAATTTAGTTCAGAAATAAAGAGATTAAAATACCTTGTAGAAGAAAACTTCTATTATAATATATTTGATAAATATGTTGAAGAGGAAATTTTAGAATGTATAGAGCTAGCGAACAATTATAAATTTGAATTTCAAAGCTATATGGCAGCTAGTAAATTTTATAAAGATTATGCTTTGAAAACTAATGATAAAAAACAATATTTAGAAAATTATAACCAACATGTTTTTATAGTAGCTCTTTATTTAGCTGATGGTGATGTTAGTTTAGCAAAAGAATTAATTATTGCTATGTTAGAGCAACGTGTTCAACCAGCGACGCCAACATTTTTGAATGCGGGGAGAAGTCGTAGAGGAGAGTTAGTTTCTTGTTTCTTATTAGAAGTAGGAGACTCTCTAAATTCTATTAATTATATAGATTCAACGGCTAAGCAATTATCAAAGATTGGTGGAGGAGTTGCAATAAATCTTTCTAAATTACGTGCTAGAGGGGAAAGTATTAAAGGAATAAAAGGAGTAGCCAAAGGTGTTATTCCTGTGGCTAAATCATTAGAACAAGGTTTTGCTTATGCAGATCAATTAGGACAAAGACCGGGAGCTGGAGCGGTGTATCTAAATATTTTTCATTATGATGTTTTGGAATTTTTGGATACAAAAAAAGTTAATGCCGATGAAGAATTAAGATTGCCTACAATTTCTACTGGGCTAATTGTACCATCATTATTTTTTAAATTAGCTAAAGAAAATAAAGACTTCTATATGTTTGGACCTCACTCTATATGGGAAGAATATGGATTGGTTTTGGATGATATAGATATAGAAGAATACTATGATGAATTTTTGGCTAATGAGAATATAATTAAGAGATCTTATAGTACAAGAGATATGCTTAGCCTAATCGCTTCTACACAATTACAATCTGGATATCCTTACTTGATGTTCAAAGATAATGCAAATAAAGATCATGCATTAAGAGATATCGGGCAAGTAAAAATGAGTAATCTATGTACAGAAATTTTCCAATTACAAGAAACTTCGGTAATTAAAGATTACGGAGAAGGAGATATAATAAAAAGGGATATTTCTTGTAATCTAGCATCATTGAATATTGTCAATGTTATGGAAAGTAAAAAAATTAAAGAATCTGTTTATTCTGGAATGGATGCTTTAACATTTGTAAGTAATTCTACAAAAATCAAGAATGCTCCTGGAGTTGTGAAAGCTAATGATGAATTTCATTCTGTAGGATTAGGAGCAATGAATTTACATGGATATTTGGCTAAAAACTTAATAGCATACGAAAGTGAAGAAGCAAAAGATTTTGCTAATGTTTTCTTTATGATGATGAATTACTACACATTAGAAAAATCAATGCTAATTGCTAAAGAACGAAAAGAAACATTTAAAGATTTTGAAAAATCAGATTATTATAGTGGAAAGTATTTTGAAAAATATATAAACAATAGTTATTTACCAAAAACAGAAAAGGTAAAAGCATTATTTGAAGGTATAGAAATTCCAAATAAAGAACACTGGGCAAGATTAAAAAATAAAGTAAGAGAACACGGAGTTTATCATGCATACAGAATGGCAATAGCTCCTACACAAAGTATTTCTTATGTACAAAATTCAACATCAAGTGTATTGCCAATAGTAGATAAGATAGAAAGACGTACGTACGGAAATGCAGAGACTTTTTATCCGATGCCATATTTAAGTCCAAAAACTCAATGGTATTACAAGTCAGCATTTACGATTGATCAAATGAAGCTTATTGATTTAATGTCAGTTATTCAAGAACATATCGATCAAGGAATTTCTGTAATTTTATATGTTAATTCAGATATATCAACTCGTGAATTAGCGAAATATTATATTTATGCACATTACAAAGGATTAAAATCACTATACTATACTAGAAATAAACTATTGTCGGTAGAAGAATGTACATCGTGTGCAATCTAGAGAGGATAAGAAATGAAAGCGGTAAATTGGAATAAACAAGACGACTTAACATTTATGTACTGGCGTCAAAACATAGCACAATTTTGGGTTGATACAGAGTTTAAAGTATCAAAAGATATAAAAAGTTGGAATGAAGATTTAAATGATGCAGAACGAGATACATATAAAAAAGTTTTGGCTGGATTAACTGGGCTTGATACTCAACAAGGAGATGTAGGGATGCCTTTAGTATCCCTACATACAGAAGATATGAGAAAACAAGCAGTATATAGCTTTATGGGCATGATGGAGCAAATTCATGCTAAAAGTTATTCTACAATTTTTACATCACTAATTCCTAGTAAAGAAACAGATTACTTGTTAGATGAATGGGTAGTAGAAAATAAAGAATTACAATATAAAGCGAAACGTATCGAAGATTATTATTTGAAGTTATTTAAACCAGAAGTAAATACATATGATTTATATATGGCAAGAGTAGCATCTGTATTTTTGGAAAGTTATTTATTTTATAGCGGATTTTTCTATCCATTGTATTTAGCTGGACAAGGTAAAGTTACTACTTCTGGAGAGATTATTCGTAAAATATTATTAGATGAAACAATTCACGGTAGTTTTACAGGTTTTGATGCACAAGAAATGTTTAAAACTTTAACAAAAGAAGAACAAGAGCGTGCAGAAAAAGAAATGTATGAACTTATGCTAGACTTATATAATAATGAAATAAAATATACAGAAGATTTGTATACACAAATAGGATTGACAGATCAAGTGAAAGACTATGTAGAATATAATGCAAATAGAGCATTAGCAAATTTAGGGTACCCTGGATATTTTGAGCATAGAGAATTAAATCCTATTATAGAAAATGCAATGAATACAACGACTAAAAATCATGATTTCTTTAGCGTTAAAGGTGATGGGTACGTTGTTAGTATGAATGTAGAATCATTAGAAGACGAAGACTTTATATTTGAATAGGAGAAACATATGAAAATTTTAATGGTAAGACATGGAGAAACTGACTACAATAAAAATTTTTTAGTTCAGGGACATACAGATATACCCTTAAATGATACTGGAATTAATCAAGCAGTAGATGCAGGTAAAAAATTATTAGAATACAATATATCTGCAGCGTATAGTAGTCCTATGGGTAGAGCTTATGATACTTGTAGATATATGTTAGACAATTCTATACCTAAAAATAAAAATATAACAATAGAAAAAGATAATCGTATAATTGAAAAAAATTATGGTATTTATGAAGGTGCTACTTATGATGAGTGGCATAAAGGACAAAAAGAAGGTAACATTTCATCAGTAGAACTTGATAGTGATATAGCTGAGAGAGTTGAAGATTTTATTAAAGAAAAATATGCGCAACATAAAGATGAAACTATTTTGGTTGTATGTCATGGAGCGTGTACACGCATTTTCTTAGAAAGTAAAAATTTACGTCCTAATGATAATTACATAATAAATACATCGTTAAATGAAATAGAATATGATGGAGAAAATTTCGCATTGTTAAAATACAACGCATAAAAAAAGTAAGCTTCTAATTTTATAGAAGCTTACTTTTTATTATTTATCTTTTTTATTTTGTTTTTTTGGAACTCTACTATTTAAATCAATATTCCAGACAGTTTCTTCTTGAGAAGCTATCTCTTTGAAGTAATTTTTATTTTCTTTGGTTTCGCTATTTTTCTTTGCTTTTTTCTTCGTACCATTATCTTTTTCTTTTGTAGAGGTTTTTGCTGTTTGTGAACCGTATATAGATGAATAAACAGGAGTAGGTTTGTATTTACCAACTCGTGTAGGCGAAGGAGATGATATTTTCTTCTCTATATATGATGCAGTTTTAGTGTTAGATGATGTATTTGAATTTGAATATTTTTCAAAAATAGCTTCTAACTTTCTTTGATTTTCTTCAATAGTTTCTTTACTAACAGGTCGATAGCCATTATCTTGAGTTTTGTATTCTCCAAACGTTATAGGGCTACTTTCATTGACGAAATAGTTATCTACATCATTAGGATATAGTTTTTCTACATATTGTATTTTTTCATCTTTATTCTCTGTTTCTTTTTCAATTACAATTTCCTGTTTTTTAGGAGGAGTATATGTTTTTTCCTCTGTAAATTTATCTATATCGTTGATTATATCTTTTTTGTTAGGTGTTACTTCTTTTGTTAGGATATCTATATCTGTGTTTTCTGATTTATTGTCGATATTATTTTGTGATGTTAATTCTTCAATCTCTTCTAAATCTAAATGATAGTCACTATATTCATTTAGAATATCTTCGTTAGTTTTTTCTTTTTTCAGTTCGTCATATGTAGGATAATGAGGCTCACTATCTTTTGCAACTTGTTCTACAGATATGTCTTCTTCTAGTGCATCACCTTGTTTGTTACTATTTTCTTGTTTTATAATTAAAAGATTTTCGTTTAATTTATTTATTTCTTCTAACTCTGCTTCCTGCTCTTTCTCTACAATATTAGTTTCTATAATTAAATCGTCTAGTATAGTTTTATTGTTACTGTCTACTAAATATTCACTAGTTTTTTGTTTGAATACTTCTTTTCTAAATGTTTCTACATCTTCTGGAGATTCTTGTTCTTTAGTTGAGATAGTTTTTTTGCTTAGTTTATCTATATCATCTTCAAATAATTCATTATTTCCTTCAAGAATTTCATCAACTGATGTATATTTTAATTTACTGCGACGATCTTTCTCGGTAGGATCGTTACTAATTTCGATATCGTAATTTTTGGTATCTTTTTTGCTGTTTTCTTCCTGCTGCTTTATTTCGTTTAAGGCTTTGTCAATATGTGTTGCAGTGACATCGTCTTTAATAGGTTTTTTAGTTTCTTTTCTTTGTATATTATTGAAATCTTTGTTTAATTGTTCAATGTCTTCTTTATTTTTAGAATGACGTATTGTAGTTTCTTCAATATCTTCTTCTAAAATGTGTTCGTCTTTTTTGTCTAAACTACTAACTAAATTATTTTTATCACTTTCTATTGTTATGTCAGTACCAAGATCTTCTATTTTTTTGTCTTGTATTATACGTTTAACTTTCATAGAGGCTAAAGTTGGATGTGTTCTGCGTTCTTCTCTTTCTTTAAAGAAATCAACTTCTTGAATATTGTTAGCTTCTATACCGAATTCTTGTAATGATTCTGATAAAGATTTGTTTTCTTGCTCATTTTTATCTATTTCTTCTAATGTTTCTAATTCTGATGTAATATTATTTTCATCATATTTGTCTAATTCGATTATCTGCTCTTCATCTATAAATGAGTCATCGTCAAAATCTATTTCATCTGCTGTTATATCATTTTCTACTTCAGGTTGCCTTGTATTTACTAATGAAGAAAACTTATTTTTTATTCTAGAAAAAATAGATTCTTGGTTATTAAATTCTGAATCATCAAAATTTTCGTCTTCAAAGATGCTATCTTCTTCAAAATCCTTGATATATTCAGCATCTTCTATATTATTATCTTTATTTTTTTGTCGTTCAAAATATGTTTTGTAATCTTCTACTTCATCATCATTTTCATCGGTGTTTTCTTGATCTTCTTCAAACCATTCTGTAGATTGTTGTTTTTTGAAAAATGTTTTTATTTTATCTAAAAAACTTTCTCTTTTTTCAAAAGTGTCTTCTTCATCTTCTAAGAAAATATTTGATTCTTCCGTATTATAAATTTTATTATTAGTTATTTTTTCTTTCTGTTTAGTCATTGGTTCGTCTTCTTCGAACCAAGAATCTAATCTGCTTTTCTTTTTTTCTGTTTTTTCGTAATGTTCAATTTCTATATCACTGTTATTATTCTCTTCGTTTTCGTCATCGAAAAATTTTTTCCAATTTACCAATTTAGTCTCCTCCTTAATATTTTATTTCAAGTTTAGAGTATTAATTTTCACTCCTACAGGAGAGTTGCTATCCAATACTAAAATTCCTTTTATATTTTCATCGTAAGGTAATCCTAATTCTTTTTTTGAGCAAAGCATACCGTACGATTCCACTCCACGCAATTTAGATTTTCTAATAAGAAGGCCACTAGGCATAATAGCTCCTATTTTAGCTACCGCAACTTTTTGTCCAACGTCAACGTTGCTAGCGCCACATACTATTTGTAAAATTTCATCATTGTCTATTTTCACTGTTGTAACTGATAGTTTATCTGCATCTGGATGTTTTTCTTTAGTCAGTACTTCTCCAACGACAAAATAATCATCATTTGTTCCATCTAAATCTATTTTTATACCATTTTTTTCTAAGCGAGTTTGTAGTTTTTCTTTTTGTTCTTCTGATAATTCAATATTTCCATTACCTTCTAATTTTAAATTTTCTATATTAAAAATATTTAATCCTACTAGAATACCATTAGAATCTTTTATTAGTGTCATATTTTTTTTATCTTCATAGATAGTATTTTCACTATCTGATATAGTAATTAAAAGTGTTTCTCCTAACATTTGTTTATTGTAAAAAAATAACATAATTTTCTCCTTATTCTACAAAAATAAATAAACTTTCTAAAGTCTTGTTATCATATTTGAAGGTAATTGTAGTTATTGGTACACGCCCTTCTGTAAAAAAGTGTACCATCATCTTTTGTAATATTTCTAATCCTTTTTTATTTTTTATATCAGCTATTATTAAAGTATCTTGATGTGGTAGTCCTATGTAATATGAAGAACCTATTTTGTTATAAAAATATTTTAATATATCTTCGTTTAGTAATCTGGAACCGTCATAACCATCTTTAGCATTTAAAAAGTAAAATGTATTTCCTGCTACAAAGTCTGTATTGTGTTTTAGTGGAAGATTTTTTAAATTTTTATTTGCATTAAACATTAATTCTTCTTTAGTAATATTGAATTTATTTAAAATTTCTGATGATAATATACGATAATTAGTGCCTAAGTCTAATGAATAAAATATTTTTGTTTCGTTAGTATGCTTTGATGTTATTAATGTTTCATTGTTATTCTTCCCAAAAGAGGTTGATCGTAATATAGGATAACAATTACTTAAAAATATATCTTTAGAAATATTAAGATTTTCAAAATTATTTTGTGCTTTTAAATTGTTAGTAATATGATAAATAAAATCATACACTAATTTGTCGCTTTTATCAGATTTTTCATCGTCTAATCTTACAATAAAGTTTTCTAAGTTAATGTTTGCTTTATAACCTTTAAAATTTACAGTATAAAAAGATTTATTTTCTTTTTTTATCTTTGTTACCGTACTTTCGGGCAATTTTTTTTTTATTTCGTTTAAAATATATTTTTCGGTATAGAACATAATCTCTCCATAATAGCTTTTATGATTAATATTATAGCAAAAAAATGAGTAAATAGCGAATAGAATATTATATTAAATTTTAAATAATAAAACTTTTATCGTTGATTGTAAAAAAAAATATATTTAGATATAATAAAATTATTGAACAAAAGAGGTGAATTAATGAAAAAATCTAACAAAAATTTTTCTATAGATGAAATAAAATTTAAATATAAAAATTGGTATAAAAAGTATCTTTTTAAATTTTTTATAATTAGTTTATTTTACATTATATTATTATTATCTAATAATTTTATTTTTAAGAATGAAAAATTATATATAAGTATAAATATTATTTTTCTTTTTTATTTTATATATACTTTATCTTTAGGTGGTGTTATCTTTATACAGTTTCAAAAGATAAAAAATAAAATTAAAAAAAATAATAAAAATTTTTAAAAAGTATTTTTATTTTTTCTAATTTGTATTATAATAATTATATAATGATAATCGTTATCATTACCGTTATAAATATATTAAGGAGATGAATATGAAAAGATTATTTTTAGCGTTAATACTTATTTTATCATTTATTGGACAAAGTGCTATTTCTGATAAAAAAGTTACACACGCTCAGTCTAGAGTATACCACGTACCAGTATCTCTATGGCATGCTGAAAATAGTGGTAGATTATCCATGGGAAGTAGAGCAGTAAGTTCTATAGCACGTGTTGAAGAAAATGGGGGAACTTCAACTGTAACTGTAGAATTTGTACCTATGCAGTTTATGGATATGAATGGTCATCTAATAGGATTATCTGTTTATAGTACTCCTTTATTTTCTGGAGGTTTAACTAGAGCCAATGTAATAGGATCTTATCAAGATACAGATTTAGACGGTAATATTGCAACATTCCCATCTTTACTGCAATTTACTAGAGCTAGTCTAAAAGAAGATAAAATAGGAGTCCAAGTAACTGTAGATGCAATGAATAAAATTATGGGAGGAGACGCATCACAAAATGCAATATTAAAATTTGATTGGTCGTCAGCAACATTAATATCAGGAGTTGAAGAAAGTCAAGATAATACAGATCGAAATACAAGTGATGATAAAGAAGCTACATCAGAAAATAAAGATAGTGATCAAGAAAATGACAGTGATAAAAATAAAGATTCTGAAAATAAAAAACCAGAACTAAAAAAAGTTGAAGACTACTTCAAAGATGATATAAAAACCAAAGAACGTGGAGTCTACAATATCGATATAACGGCATCATACTTAAATCCATTGACTGGAGTTACTGCTGATGGTGGTACAAAAAATGTTGAAATAGGTGAAGGTATGAGTCAAGGAGTTATATCACCAGTTAGTGATACAGCTAACTTATATCAAGCGCTAAACAACCAAAAGTATAGTGGGGAGAAAAGATGGTCTAAAGCACAATTACAAAGAACTGCTGATGGAAAGCTTTATGCTACTGTAAGAGTACATTTAATAAATTGGGTAACTAGAAATAGTGAACAAGGACCATTTATAAAAGTTTTGCAGAGCAATGGAGAATATAAATTAGTAGAAGCAGTTGAAACAAATGTGCATTTAGATAAGTATAAAGATAGTTACGCAGATTATCGCTTTGAAGTTCCTAGAGAGAATTTTTCTGCAATGATTCAAATGTTTGTAGAGCCGATGAATAGACCAGTTAGATTTTTTGTTGAAGTTAATCCTAATACTATATCTACAGGAGCAGTTGATGGGATGCAAGTAATAGATGATAAAAAATCTATTAGTAAGGTTTATTACATAATAGGGTTTTTATTTACTATCCTTATAGTAGGAGTAGTTATTTATATTATTAGAAAAAGAATGAATAGAGTTGATAAAAATGAAGAATAGTATTAAGAAATATATACTTTTATTATTAACATTGTTAATACTGTCGGCTTGCTCTAACTCCAAAACAACTAATAATGAAAAAGATATAGCAGATAAAGCATTTAATAATACTGTAGACTTAACAGGGATAAACAAAGATAAAAGAGCAGATGAAGAGCAGGGAAGCAGAATAGTTATGAATTCAGTAGCTCTTACTAAGTTGGCTGACGAATTAGATTTGAAATTAGCAGGAGTACCATCAACTAATTCTGGAAAAATTCCCTCAAATTATGATCACATATACCGAATAGGTTTACCTATGAATCCAGATATGGAAGTAATTAAAACTATAAATCCTACAATAGTATATGTTCCAGATAGCTTGGTTGATTGGCTAGATGAAGGATTAAAGAAACATAATATTCCCCATAAATATGTTAATTTGCGTAGCGTGGACGCTTTGTATAACATAACGGAAGAACTTGCTACTCAATATAACAAAAAAGAGAAGTATAACCAACTTGTAAATGATAAAAATAATTTCTTTAATGAATATAATAGTAGAATATCAAATAAAAAGAAACCAAAAGTGTTAGTTTTAATGGGATTACCTGGAAGTTATGTAGCTGCAACAGAAAACTCGTATGTTGGTAATTTGGTTAAGTTGGCAGGAGCAGAAAATATAGTAACAAGCGATAAAGAATTTGAACAAGTTAATATGGAATATTTACTAAGTCAAAATCCAGATTATATTTTGAGAACTGCACATGCTCTTCCAGATGTCGTAATGAAAATGTTTGAAGATGAATTTAATAATAACAAATCTTGGGAAAATTTTTCAGCAGTAAAAAATAATAAAGTTATTGATCTTGATTACCATATATTCGGGATGACTGCACAGTTTAATTACACACAAGGTCTTATTAAACTAGAAGAGATATTTTATAAGTAGGAGATAATTATGAAAAGTTTAAAAATAAAATTATCATTTTTTGTAATTATTATTCTTATTCTAATAACATCAATATTTTCGCTATCATCAGGTAGTATTAATATAGGTATAAGTGAATTGTGGCAAGGCTTATTTGGTAATTATGATATAAGTTATGTAGTTGATTTACGAATTCCTAGAATATTAATATCATTATTAGCTGGTGCTGCTTTGGGTGTTAGTGGATTACTTCTTCAAACAAGTTTACGTAATCCGCTATTAGATCCAAGTATTATAGGGATATCAAGTGGAGCGAATTTATCTTTGTATATCGGTCTGATATTAGCTCCTAACTTAATTTTTTACAAGTCTATACTGTCCATTATCGGAGGAGTTTTTGGATATATACTTATTTATATTTGCTCCAAAAATATGAAAAGTAGCGTCAGTGTTATTTTAGTGGGTATAGCTATTAATTCATTTTTTGTTGGAATATTGTCTGTAGCTCAATATTTACGTACATCAATATCGAGTATAAATATACGAGCAACACTTGGTATGAAAAGTTTTGAAGATATGAAATTGTTAGTATTGTGGATACCACTTTTTATTTGTATAACATTTATGTTGTACAAAGTTTGCAACATATTTTTCTTGAGTGATAGGGATATTTTATCATTAGGGGTAAATGTTCAATTTATTCGTACAGTGCTGTCTTTTTTAGCGATAGTGCTTGCTTCTATAGCAACTAGTGTTGTGGGAGTGGTAGCATTTCTATCATTAATAGTTCCACACATTGCAAAAATCATAGTAGGCAAAAATCATTTAGTTACCATACCCTTTACAGCATTACTAGGTGGATTTATATTCTTGCTATTTGATACTTTAGGTCGGATACTATTTAGTCCGATAGAAATTCCTGCTGATGTGATTATGTTGTTAATAGGAGGGCCAACATTTTTAATTCTACTAAAAAAGGAGCATAATTATGAGTAAATTAATAGAGATAAAAAATTTATCCTTTAGCTATCTAGGGAATAAAGTTTTTGATAATCTGAATTTACAAATAGAAAAAGGGAAGATAACTACTATTATTGGGGAAAATGGTTGTGGTAAAAGTACATTGCTGTCGATTTTAACAGGAGCAAAACGAGTAAAAAATAATACAATACTAATTGATAAAAAAGATATAAATACATATTCCAAAAAGGAATTAGCTCAAAAAGTTACTATTGTTTACCAAAATAATATTGCTCCAGATGAACTAACTGTATATGATTTAGTAAGTTATGGACGATTGCCGTATCAAAAGACATTATTTAGTAAGTTTAATAATGAAGATTTTATTAAGATTAACCACGTCATAAATGTGACGAATTTAGGGAATTTAAAAGAATATAATGTGTCTAAATTATCTGGAGGTCAAAAGCAACGAGTATTCTTAGCAATGGCTTTAACGCAAGATACGGATATTTTATTGTTAGATGAACCAACGAGTTATCTAGATATAAAATATCAAAAATCACTTTTGGATTTAATAGTAATTTTAAATAAAAAATACAATAAAACTATAGTTATGGTTTTGCACGATATAAATCAAGCCATAAATTATAGTGATAAAATAATAGCTTTAAAAGATGGGCATATTTTCAAAATAGGCGATTCGCAAGAATTTTATGACAAAGATATTTTACAAAAATTGTATGATACAGATATAGAAATAATAGATAATATAATAAAAACATGGTAGATAAAAGGAGATAACCAATATGAAAAAAAACAAAATTTTAGCAGTAGGGATAACAGGGGCATTATTTTTGAGTACAGGCTTTGCATATGAGTCTATAAACAATGTAAATAATGTAAATGCATTAGAAAGTAATAATCAATCTGTAGCTCTAGATTACAAAAATTTAGCAGATGGTGAATATACACTAAATTTCTCAGTTAAAAAAGCTGACGGATCAGGACTTTCTATGGCTGATGGAGCAACGGAAAAACCAGCTAAATTAATAGTAAAAAATGGACAGTACAAAGTTCAAGTTAAATTCATTCCTTTAACATTTCTTAACCAACAAGGATACTTAGGGAATCTATATTACTACGAAAATAGTGTGAAAAAACAAGCTAACATACTATCATACTATACTGAAAAAGAAATAGATGGAGCATTTGAAGTATATAAAAAAGAATATCCAGAGCGCACAGCGTACCCTAAAGTTTTTGAATATGCTATTAATAAAGAAGATATTCAAAATGATAAGATTAATACAAAAATAGGAGTGTTTGTTCCAGTTATGGCAAGTATATCGCAACCATTGGGGCATCAAGATGCTTTTATAGAATATGATTTTTCATCACTAAAATTAGTCAAAAAGTATGAAGAAGAGCCTAAAATAGATAACGATAATACTTCAGAATTACCAAAAGAAGATAATAAACCGACTCCAGATGCGCCTAAGATGGAAGATAATGCTAAAAGTTCGCCTGTAAATCTTAATATAAAAGATGAATCACCTAGTAAAACTAGTGTTCGTAGAGCAGTAGACTCGGTAGCTAATATAGTAGAAGAAAACGGGAAAAAAGTATTAAAAGTTAAATATTATAGCAAGCAAAAATGGGGAGCAAATTATTTGTATGATAATGGATTATGGAATGTATTCTATAATTATGATGGCTCAGAAAACAGAACTAAATTGGTTTCTAAAGTAGTGGAGTCTGGTAACAATTATGAAATATCAGAGGTTTCTATTCCATTAGAAGAAGGAAAAAACATTTATTTATATGGAGAAACGCAATTAAATGCACATACAGGAACTACTAGTATTTCTTATGGAATTATTAGCTTAGGGGACCAAATAACAGAAACTCCTACTAGAACAGTAGAAGCTCCTAAATTACTTCGTGTAGATCAATTTGGAAAAACTCTAAAAGATAGTTCAGTAGAAAGTCTTCCTTTTGATTATGAAAAAAATGGAAAAATCTATTCGCCGTATACCGCAGAGAATGGAAAAAAATTCAAGCTAGCAGACGGTAAATATGCAGTAGAATTGAATTTTGCACGTTTAGGATTAACTCAAAGTGATTTACGTTATGTAAAATACACTTTGGACGGAAGCGAGCCAACTATGGATTCTAAAGAAGCAGATTTTAGATCACAAAGTTCAGATGCGACATTACCTTCAAGTTTGTATAGAATGTTTGTAAATCCATTAGAAGATGTTCCTAATTTTAGCAAAAATGGTGGA
Organism: Gemelliphila sp. 1F1; assembly: GCF_056897515.1. Lineage (NCBI taxonomy): Bacteria > Bacillati > Bacillota > Bacilli > Caryophanales > Gemellaceae > Gemelliphila > Gemelliphila sp. 1F1. The sequence continues at coordinate 273,885 of NZ_JBXHBE010000002.1, read as the reverse complement.
GATGTTGTTGTAAAAGTTAAAGGATTCAACGCAGATGGAACGAAATCTTCTGAGACTAAAGAATATGTTTTGCCATTTTCTAAATATCATGTTGATCAAGTCCCAGTAGATGTTGAAATAGCAGGGAAATCTTACGCATCATTTTTAACATCTAATAACAATTATTCTCTTACTGAAGATGCCACAGTATTAGTAAAAGATGAAAGTAGATTTAAACCTTTACTTAAAGATGCTGCTGAAAAATTAAATTTAACAGATGTAGAATTTAAGAAAATATCTGTAGTTAATAAAAAAGATGGTAGTAAGTATACTCCTGAATATAAAGATGGCTGGAATAGTGATAAAAATCCACTATTAAAATTAGAGATGACAAACTTTACTACTGATATTAATAAACAAGTGTATGTTTATGATATGAAGACTCATAGCTTAAAACCAGTTCCAACATCAATATCTAAATATTCAAATAAATTTAGTTTTGATATTAATGATCAAGAAAGATACTATGTTATAGCAACAGCTAATAATGCAGAACTGTTGAAACAAGAATTAGAAAAACTAAAAACTACAGTAGATGAAGCTAAGAAGGTATTAGAAAAAACACCTGCTTCTGATGAAAAACTAAAATTGGAGCAACAAATAGCAACTGCAGAAAAATTATTATCAAGAGCAAAATCAGCTAGACTAGATAATGTTCTACGTGTTTCAGATCAATTATCTAAAGATATGAAGTCTGCAGATAATGTAAAAGACGATAATACAGTTCTTATAGAAAAAAAATCTAAAGCATTGATAAGTGGAGCTGATAACCAAATTTTGAAAGAAGTATTAACGGACGAACAATTCCAAACTATTACTCAATTAAAAAATAATTTAACTAATAATTTATTAGATAAAAATATAGCTGAACAATTAGAACAGCAGTTATCAAATTTACAATACAAAGATAAAGCTCAAGATATAGATTTTATGATTGAAAACTATTCTAGACCAGGGGTAGAATCTATGGCTAGTGGAGTTTTTGATAAAAATGCTAAATTAATTTTTGCTAATGGTAAAGCTTATTTAGAATTAAATCTAAAAACTATGGAAATATTTGGTACTCGTGCTCACTTGACGGATTTAGATTTCTTTAAAGGAGAACTTGATAAAGATAAATTCCCGGTACATTCAATCCTTAAATATGAAGATAGCGATTCTTCAGGAAAAACAATGTTATTTGATAAAAAATTATTAATTGAGTTTAATGAAGATGTTAAAAAATCTTATGATATACGTTTAGGGAATGATGGTATGGGTGGAGCCAAACCACAAGCTAAATTTGTTATTAAATCTACTATAGACACTCCGAAAAAAATAACTACAGAAGATAAAGTAACAACAGAAGAAATAGACTTCAAAACTAAAGAAATAAGAACAGACGAACTAAAAGAAGGTGAAACTAAAGTAGAAGTAGAAGGTTCAAAAGGTAAAAAAGAAATAACTACACGTCATTACTTTGAAAATAATAAACCTGTAAGAGAAGAAGTAATATCTGAAAAAATAATTAAAGAACCGGTAGACAGAGTTGTAAAAGTTGGAACTGCTAAAAAGGATATTTCTAATAAGATAGATAATTCGAAGTTAGATATTAGAAATTTAGCTGATGGAGAATATAATATAGATGTTGAGGTTCGCAACTACAATACTGAAAGCAAATTGTCTATGGCAGACGGAGCTGTATTGAAACCTGCTAAGTTGATAGTAAAAGATGGAAAATATAGAGTAGAGTTGACTTTCACTCCGTTATCATTTTTAAATCAAAGAGGATATTTAGGAAATTTACAATATTACGCAAATGGTATTAAACATCAAGCAAACATAGTAAGTTATTATTCAGCTTCAGAAGTTGACAAATTCTTTGATGTTTATAAAGTAGCTTTCCCTAATAGAACTGCTTATCCTAAAGTTATTAGTTATCCAATTGATAAAAATGCTATTGGCCAAGATGGAATTATTAAAACTCGTGTTAACGTTTATGTGCCAGTAATGGCATCAATTTCTCAAGATTTAGGGCATCAAGATGCATTGCCTGTATACAATTTTAACAATATTAAATTGATTAAACTTTATCAACAAGGATCTAATGAAGGTAGCTTACCAGAAGAAAATCAAAGCATTCATGAGCAAGGTAACGGTTCTGGATTAGGAGGCTCAGGGTCTAAAGGTAGTGGCTACAAAGGTGGACAACTTTTAGCATTAGATTCTAATAAAGGTAAATTAGCTAATACAGGTGTTACTACTGTTGGAACTTCTATACTAGGAATTGGTGTATTGTTAATAGCTGCTACGTTATATAGAAGAAAAAGATAATAAAATTATAAATATTTTGTAATAGAGAAATAGAGAAAGAGTAGTATGATAGATTCGTATTACTCTTTTTTAATTGGGTTATAGTTTTGAAAAGATTAGCTCTATATAGTATAATTTATTAATGAAAGGACGTGGAATTTATGAGATATTACAATTTAGAAGTACATAGCTGTTACGATTTATTAAATAGTACTATAAAATTAGAAGAACTATTTTTAAAATTAAAAAATAATGGAATAGATGCATTATGTATAACTGATCCTAATATGCATTCTGCTATAAAAAGTTATCGTTATGCTAAAAAATATAATATTAAATTAATTCATGCATTAGAAGCAAGAGTAAGCTATGAGTTAAATTTTTTACGTATTAATATATTATGTCGTAGCGAAAAAATGTTTCAAGCATTGTTAAAAATATCAACACGTCTGCAAACCGATGAAAATGAGCTGTATTTAGAAGAGTTATTAGAAATCTTGGAACAATATAAAAATGACTGTACTTTAGTAATTCCTGATGAAATAAGTAGTATAGAGAAATGTAAAGATATTGAAAACCAATTTAAAAAATTTGATTATTACTTTGGATACAATGAAAAGTATAATCATATTATTTATAAAAACATAGATAATATAATTTATAATAAAGCTAGTTATTACTTAAATAATGATAATTATCAACCGTTAATTGTAGCACGAGCAATTAAGGAAAACAGTAAATTAAATATTGACGATTTAATAATAACTACTGGAGAAGAATTTGTATATACTAAAGAAGATTTTTTGAAAGTATATAACAATATTTTAAATTTCGAAGAAAAAGAATTAATTAAAAAAGCATTAGTAAATCAGAATATATTAGTTTCTAAGATTAACTACACTTTAAACTTTGGAGAATATCATCTTCCTAAATATGTTTATGGAGAACAAGAAGCTATATTTAAAGATAAATCTAGTATAGAATACTTAACTTACTTAGTAATAAAAGGAGCTAAACAAAAATTATTAGGTAAGGATATGTATACTTACAAAAAAAGATTTGACTATGAATTAAAAGTGATAGCCGAAATGGGATTTGCTGATTACTTTCTTATAGTTTATGACTTTGTTAAATATGCCAAAGATAATGGGATATATGTTGGTGCTGGACGTGGTAGTGCAGCAGGAAGTTTAGTTTGTTATTTATTAAATATTACAGAAGCAGATCCGTTAGAGTATAATTTACTTTTCGAAAGATTTCTAAACAAAGATAGAATATCTATGCCGGATATAGATATTGATTTTCAGGATACGAGAAGGGATGAAGTAATAAAATATGTTGAAAAAAAATACGGAGCTGATAAAGTAGCACAAATTATTACTTTTACTACTTTTCAAACTAAAAGTGCAGCACGAGAGAGTGCTAGAATATTACAGTTTTCAGAAAGTAATTTAAAATTAATAAGTACATTACTTAGCTCTAATAAAACATTGATGGAGTGCTATAATGATAGTAGTGAACTAAGACAATTTGTAAATCAATCGGATCAAAATTCAAGATGGTTCAAGGTTGCGTGTAGTTTGGAAAATCTACCAAGAAATAAGTCTGTTCATGCGGCCGGAGTTGTTATAAGTGATATTAAAAATTTAGTAGAATATACAGCTTTAGAAAAGGCAAATGTAACAAAATATTTAACGCAATGGACTATGGATGATTTAGAATATATCGGACTATTAAAAATAGATTTTTTAGGTATTAGATATCTAACAATGGTCGATAATATTGTTAAAGAAATAAAGAAAACAGACACTAATTTCTCAATAGATAATATAAGTTATACAGATAATAAAATTTATGAATTATTTAGTGTTGGAAAAACAGAAGGAATATTCCAATTTGAATCAAGTGGAATGAAAGAAAAATTACGGTTATTAAAGCCTACTGAATTTAATGATATAGTGGCTATGAATGCTCTTTATAGGCCAGGACCAATGGCTCAAATAGATACTTATGTTAAGAGAAAGCATAAAGAAGAGGTTGTGGATTACTTACATCCTAAGTTAGAAAAAATATTAAAAGATACTTATGGTGTTATAGTTTATCAGGAGCAAATAATGTTAATAGCTGTTAACTTTGCACACATGACCTTATCAGAAGCAGATAATATGCGAAGAGCAGTTAGCAAAAAGAAAAAAGAAGATTTAGAAAAATATGGAAAGATATTTATAGATAAATCAGTGGAATCTGGATATGATAAAAATATCGCAGAAAAAATATTTGATTTAATTGTAACTTTTGCTAATTACGGTTTTAATAAATCGCATGCAGTAGTATATAGTATGTTAGCTTACAAGTTAGCTTATTTAAAAGTTTATTACACTAAGTATTTTATGACTTTCTTATTAAATAATGTTATAAGTAGTGAGAAAAAAATTAATGAGTATAAGCAAGAATTAAATAATGTAGGAATAAAACTATTAAAACCAGATGTCAATGTTAGTGAAGTAAATTTTACAGTGTTTAAAGATAACATAATATTTTCTCTAGTAGCTATAAAAAATGTTGGTTGGAGATCTGCAAGTGAGATAGTAAACGATAGAAAAAATTACGGAAAATATCAAAGTATAGATGATTTTTTGCGAAGGATGGAGAAAAAAGTTGATTACCAAGCAGCAGTTTCTTTGGTAAAGTCAGGAGCATTGGATATCTTTGGTTATAACAGGGCAACCTTGATGAATAAAGTTAAAGAATACTATAATGACAATAGAGATAATATTGGAGAAGTTCGTTTGGCAATTAACAGTATTAGTGGACTAACTCTTAAAGTAGAGGAAGTTGAAGATTATTCTGTTCAGGAAAAAATTAAGATGGAAAAAGAAGTAACTGGAACATATTTTTTGAAACATCCTGTACAAGTTGATAAAGAAAAATATTATTATTTACCACTGAAATATTTATCAGATAAAGAGAGTGACAGTTATGTAGAAATAATATCTATACAAGAAATTACAACCAAAAAGGGTGAATCTATGGCGTTTTTAACTGTTAATGATGGGAAATCAGATTACTCTGTTACAGTATTTCCTAATATTTATAAATATGCAAGCTCCTTATTAAAAAGACATTCGTTTTTAGTTTTATCAGTTAAACCACAATTTAGAAATAATAAAATGCAGTACATATTAGAAAAAATGACAACCTTAAAAAATTATGAAGAATACTGTTTGAATAATATCAAACAAATTTATGTTCTTGTAGATAATGATAATGAAGAATTTATAAAAAGTTATATTGCTCCAAATGGAAGCGTAAAGTTAATTTGTATTTTTAAAAATGAAAATAATAACACCAAAGTATTATCTGTCCGAAACGAACATTTATTTGTTCGAGAATATTTAAGTAAGCTCCCTAACAAGTCTATTAAATTAAGTTATAAGTAAAAAATAAAATCAAACAAATTTAAACAATTTTTTTATGTTTTTACTAGAAAAATTATGAAAAGTATGTTATTGTAATATACGTATAATAAATTTTTAAGAGGTATTTTAAAATGAAAAAAATTGCAGTTTTAACAAGTGGAGGAGACGCACCAGGTATGAATGCTGCTGTTCGAGCGGTTGTAAGAACAGCAATATACAATGGGTTAGAAGTGTATGGAGTTTATCAAGGGTACAAGGGTATGGTATCAGGTAATATAAAAAAATTAGAAGTAGGTGATGTAGGTAATATCATCAACAGAGGAGGAACTTTTCTTTACTCAGCACGTTTGCCAGAATTTGCTGATCCTGAAGTAAGAAAAGTTGCAATTAAAAATTTACAAGAATTAGGAATTGATGGTTTAGTAGTTGTAGGTGGAGATGGGTCATATAGAGGTGCTATGGCTCTTAGTAACGAAATGGATATTAAAACTATAGGAGTTCCAGGTACTATAGATAATGATATTAATGGAACTGATTTTACTATAGGATTTGATACTGCATTAAATACAATTATAGATGCCATAGACAAGGTACGTGATACTGCGTCAAGTCATGAAAGAACATTTATTATAGAAGTTATGGGACGTAATGCTGGTGATTTAGCTCTTATGGCAGGTATTGCGGGAGGATCAGAATCTATCTTAATCCCAGAAAAAACCGAAGATATAGAAGAAGTTATGGAACGTGTTCGTTATGCTGAATCACGCGGTAAAAAACATTCTATTATAGTTTTGGCAGAAGGAGTTATGTCAGCTCAAGAATTAGCAAAAATTATGAAAGAAAAATATAATGAAGATGTTAAATATACTATTCTAGGACATATTCAACGTGGGGGAACACCTAGTGCAATGGATAGAGTTCTTGCTTCAAGATTAGGTAATTATGCAGTTCAATTACTTTTAGCAGGATCATCAGGAAGAGCTGTAGGTATTCAAAATAATAGATTAACGAGTACTAGATTCGAAGACGTTTTTGAAGATACACATACAGTTGATTTAGAAATGTATGAAGTATCAAAACAATTATCAATATAGTAAAAATTTTTAAATAATAATATAAAAATATTGTAAAAGAGGTAATTAAAGAAATGGCAAAAAAAACTAAAATAATTTGTACAATAGGACCAAAATCAGAATCAAAAGAAACTTTAACAAAAATGTTAGATTTAGGAATGAATGTGTGTCGTCTTAACTTCTCTCATGGAGATTATGAAGAACACGCTGCGAGAATTAAAACTATAAAAGAAGTTAGAGAAGAAAACGGAAAAAATCTTGCAATTTTATTAGATACTAAAGGTCCAGAAATTAGAACTAATCAAATGGAAAACGGAGCAATCTTATTAGAAAAAGGTAAAGATGTTATAGTATCTATGACTGAAGTGTTAGGAACTCCAGAAAAATTCTCTATTACTTATCAAGAATTGGTACATGATGTTAAAGCTGGAGATACTATTTTACTTGACGATGGTTTAATAGGTCTTACAGTAAATAAAGTAGATGTGGCAGAAGGTCTTATATATACAACTGTTCAAAATGGTGGAGTTCTTAAAGATAAAAAAGGTGTTAATGTACCAGGTGTATCTACAAAGTTACCAGGTATTACAGAAAAAGATGAACAAGATATAAGATTTGGATGTTCTCAAGATATAGATTTTGTAGCAGCATCATTTGTCCGTACAAAAGAAAATGTTCTAGAAGTTAGACGCATTCTTAAAGAAGAAGGTTGTGAATATGTACAAATTATACCTAAAATTGAATGTCAAGAAGCTATAGATAACATTGATGAAATTATTGAAGTTTCTGATGGTATAATGATTGCTCGTGGTGATTTAGGAGTAGAGGTACCAGCAGAAGAAGTACCTATTATCCAAAAAGATATTATTCGTCGTTGTAACAAAGCTGGTAAATTTGTAATTACAGCTACTCAAATGTTAGATTCAATGCAGAAAAATCCTCGTCCGACACGTGCGGAAGTATCAGATGTTGCTAATGCAATATTTGATGGAACAGATGCAATAATGTTATCAGGAGAATCAGCTGCAGGTGCTTATCCAGTAGAATCTGTAGAAACTATGGCAACGATAGCGCAACGTGCAGAAGATATGCAAGATTATTCAAACATTATTAAAGAACGTGCTAGAAAAGTACAAGATACTGATATAACAAATGCTATAGGGATTTCTGTAGGTTACACAGCTCTTAATTTAGATTTACATACAATAGTAACGTATACAGAATCTGGGCAAACTGCTAGATTAATATCTAAGTATAGACCAAATGCAGCAATATTAGCTGTTACACCTAGTGAAAAAGTAGCAAGAAGTTTAAGCTTAGTATGGGGAGTAGACGCTAAAGTATCACATCAAGTAACATCTACTGATAATATGTTAGATACAGCTAGAGAAATCGCAGTTGAAGCAGGATATGCTAAGAAAGATGATGCAATAATTATAACTGGAGGTATACCTGTTAATACAGCGAAAAGTAGCGTAGGTACTACAAACTTTATTAAAGTTTCTGTAATTGATTAATATTATTTGAATTTAAAATATTTATTATATAATTAAAAATTGAAAATAGTGGCATATTGAAGAATTTGTTCTAAAAAGCCACTATTTTTATTTTCTTAATGAAAGTTTTATCATATAAAATCTAACATCTTCTGTTAGAAAAAATAACGCATATTTGAGCATAGATACATATTTTATTAAAATATTAATAAATTATATAAGGAGGTACAGCAATGACAATATATACTATTAATATGGATATGATTCAAACTATCGGTTTAGCTGTAATAGTTTTGATCGTAGGAAGAATATTGAGAACAAAGGTTAAGTTTTTTGAAGTTTATTGTATTCCTTCTCCCGTTATAGGTGGATTTTTATTTTCGATAATTCATTTGCTAGTGAATAAAATGGGACTATTAAGCTTTAATTTTGATACAACATTACAAAAGTTTTTTATGACAGTATTTTTTACCAGTATAGGATTTAATGCTAGTTGGCGTCTGTTAAAAGTCGGTGGACGAAAAGTAGTATTATTTTTATTTGCTACAATAGGTTTAGTTATTTTACAGAATGTTGTAGCATTAGGTATCGGAAAAGTTTTAGGTGTTAATGAATTTTTAGCACTACTAACAGGTTCTATAGCAATGACTGGAGGACATGGTACTGCTGCAGCTATGGCACCAATAGTAGAAGATATGGGGCTAAGCGGAGCTCAAAGTATAGCAATAGCAGCTGCTACGTTTGGTTTAATAGCGGGTTCAAGCTTAGGAGGCCCTCTAGCTAATGCTTTAATCAAAAGAAAAAATATAGATATTAAAACAGAAAATTCTTCTGTAGATAAATTAAAAAATGACGAATTTTTATTCGATAATAATATAAAAAAATTAGATGGAGATAATTTTGCTAAGGCATTTTTTATTATTTTATTTTCTATGTTTTTAGGTAGTTATCTGTCTACATTTTTAAATCAATATTTAAGTTTTCCTAGTTACATAGGGCCTATGGTAATAGCAGCAATAATTAGAAATATTTCAGATTACACTTCAAAATTTGATGTTCATTATGAAGAAATAAGAATTTTAGAAGATGTGTCCTTGAATATTTTTTTAGGAATTGCAATGATGACTTTAAAATTATGGGAACTATCAGGAGTAGCAGGTTCGTTAAGTTTACTACTAGCTTCACAAGCTATACTTGCTTTTGCTTATTGTTATTTTGTAACATTCAAAGTTATGGGAAGCAATTATGATGCAGCAGTTTTATCTTCTGGGCATATCGGATTTTCCTTAGGGGCAACTCCAAATGGAATTGCTAATATGCAGAGCGTTAGTGACAAATATGTATATTCTAATTTAGCGTTCTTTGTCTTACCAATAGTAGGAGCATTATTTATAGATTTCTTTAATGTAGCTATAATAAGTAGTTTCTTCTCTTGGTTATCTTAAAATTATGTATTTTAGTTAGGAGTTTAATGACTTCTAACTATTTTTATTTTGTACAAGTTTCTTTGTAATCCATCAGGATGTTCCATATATTGATTTTATCAATATTTCATTGTATAATTGTTTTAGTAATTTAATATATTTATAAATGGTAACAAAAATTTTTTAGAAAGAGAGAACAAATGGCAGTAGAGAAATTATTAACAACGGTAGTAGATGCTTGTTATGAAAAACATGGTTACGATATAGTAGCTTATGATTTAACTGATGCAGGAATGTTATATGATTATTGTGTAGTTTGTCATGCACCTACTAATCGCCAAGTAGAAGCTATAGCTAACGAAGTCAAAGAAAAAGTACAAGAACAAAATGGAACTATATATAGCATAGAAGGAATAAGAGAAGCAAAATGGGTCCTTATTGATCTTGGAGATATAATAGTAAATATTATGACTAGAGATGATAGAGAATACTATCAAATTGACAATTTATTTGAAAAGCATCCTATTAAGGAGGTTTAAATGTATAAAAATTTAAGTGTTGTATATGATAGATTGATGGATGTTGATTATACTACTTATAAAGAGATTATAACACAAGAATTAGTAGGTAAAGAAAATCTGCTAATTCTTGATTTAGGTTGTGGTAGCGGAACGTTGATAGGATACTTGGCAAATTATGGGAAAGTGTATGGAGTTGACAAGAGTGAAGAAATGTTAGCTATAGCTAACAATAAATATCCTAAAGCACAATATTTTGCAATAGATTTATTAGATATTAAACAAATCAATCAAAATTTTGATTTTGTAGTTAGTACATTTGACGTCTTAAATTATTTAGAAAATATTGAACAGCTAAAAACTGCTATAAAGAATGTTTTTGATAGTTTGGAGAGCGGGGGAAAATTTATTTTTGATCTGCATACACCATATAAAATTAATGAGATGCTTGATGCTAAGTTATATGCTTATGAAGAAGATGATATAAATTATATATGGTTCACATATCCTACGGAAAATCCATTAGAAGTAGAGAGTGAGATAACGTTCTTTTTAAAAGATAAAAATAATCTTTATAAGAAGTTATATGAATTTCAAAGGCAACGAACGTATAATATATCTGATGTTAATGATATTTTGATTTCTACAGGTTTTGAAATAAAGGATTATTTTTGTGATTTTGATAGAGATAATAAAGATTATAACAGTTCAGAAAGAATTATCTATATTTGTGAAAAACAATAAAAAAGGAGAAGAAATATATTTCTTCTCCTTTTTGTAAAATTTATTAATCTTCTTTTTGAAATTCTAAAGCAATCTCTGGAGTAAAATCTTTTGGAATAGATTGTTGCTTGATAATAATTACATCAGACTTAGCATAGCGTACTATTCCTTCAGAAACAGAACCCATAATCATTCTCTTGAATCCTGTAAGACCAGAAGATCCACATACAATTAAATCAATATTTTTTTCTTCAACTATATCTTCACTAAGAACAACTTTAGGGACACCTTGTTCAACTATTCCTTCTACATTGTTTAATCCAGATTCTTTGGCGACACGAACATAACTCTCTACCAATTCTTTAGTTTTTTTGTAGAAAGAGTTAAAAATATAAGGATCAGAAAGTCCAGAAGTTGCTATAGTAGAGTCAATAACAGAGGCTACGAATAGTTTTGAGCCTTCGTTTCTTCTTGATATAGCTACTGCATTTCTGAATGCCCATTCCGCTTGTTTAGAACCATCAACTGCGACCAAAATGTTAGAATATTTATTTTCCATAATAAGATACCTCCTATCTTTGTATAATTTTATTATATCATAGTTAGGAAAAATGTAAAGCGTTTTTCAATGTTTCTAATATAAGATATATCAATATTTAATCGTGTTTAACAAATTTATTTACTATAGCTAAGCTACATGATAAAAGAAAAATAGATCCAGACCATATTAAGACATTTAATGCTGTATCATGATCGACTATAATTAATCTTATTACAGCAGTTATTCCAATATAGATAAAATATCTCAAAGGAAAATGAGAATTACTTTTGAAATATTTAACTATCAACGCTATAAATTCAAAATATAAGAAAAATAAGATAATTTCTTCTATAACTTTAAAGATATTGTTATCATTAGGATATATACTAAGTTTAATTATTTTCCACGCTTCAAAGAGCAATAGTACGCATAGCGATAAAGCTATAAATAATAAAGCTATGTTCATTAATATTAAAATTGTATTTGATAATTTTTTATTATATTCTTCAAATTTTTTCATTATTCAACAGTTATTATTCTCCTTCTAACATAATTTTTGCCATCTATTTCTACAGAATATATTACTTCATATTCTCCTTTGCTAGACGTATTGACATTAGAAGTTACTGTAACTTTATCTAAATAAGAAACACTTGCTTTTCTTGCGATCACTCCTTCTTTATTAACCTCAAAAGATTCTCCTAATTTAATTGTTGAGTTTTCTGGAACAACGAAATAAAATGTTCTCTCTAAACGACGTTGCATTCTTTTTCTATATTTTTCTTCATCTTCTGCTGAAACTTTTTCCTTTAGTTTTTCATCAACTAGTGGCATTAATTCAATTTCTGTATCAGCAATACAAATTCTACTATTAACTAACGTAAAAGTTTGTTTTCTTCCCGGACCGCAGTATGATTGGCATCCTATTACAAACTCGGCATTAGGTGCTTTTTTCTGTAATTTAGGTATTAATGTTCTTAAATTAACTCCTAGGCATTCATCACAAACACGAAAGACAACTTTTTCTTCTGTTATAACACCTTTGTTCTTTTGTTCGCTCATAATATCTCCTTTCGCAAATTCAAATAAATTAACTTAATAATTATATCATAATAATACTTATTTTTTAATTTTTAGTTTCTTCAACAAGACAAAATTTATAACTGCTAAAATTGAAAATACTAATAGTATAATTACAATTATTTTAGTTACGAGTGAGTAGAAAAAGTTTTCGGGGAACATTTTTATTAAATTAGATTCTTCAGGAGCTAGTAGCCATAGATCATTTGTAAAAATTAGTTCGTGAAACTTAATCCAAAAATAGTTAAAGTTTATAGTTACAATTAATGACAGTGAAATTAAAAAAATAATAAAAACAATAAAAGTTCCTTTAAATTTCTTTGTTACTTTATACCAATAATGATTGTCGAAAATTAATAATATAAATGTAGTCAATAAAAATAATGCAGTTAGAATAATTGTAAAGTTAAGGCTTGTTGTATAAAGATTTCTAACATCTAGCATATGTAGTATATCTTTTTGTGTAAACCAACTGTTATCTAAAGGTGTATTGTTTTTTATGTAGCTTAACAAATTTTCTGTATAATTTAATAATTGCTCAGTCGTTATTTCTAAATTGTACGCTGTATTATCGTCTAAATAGAAATTTTTGTAAATATTATTATTGAAAGGAATAGTAAGGATAATCCAAAAAATTATGGATGTAAACAAAGTATATAATTGTGTATATATAAGAAAATTCGAAAAATGCTTGTTCATATATTCTCCTGTAAAATGCTTATTAATAAGACATATTATAGCAAAATACAACAAAATTTAATAGTTGAAAACCTTAACAATATAAGATATAATTTTATTATAAATTATATACTAAGGAGAAGATTATGATAAAAAAAGTAAATACTGATAAAGCACCTAAAGCTGTTGGACCTTATGTTCAAGCTAACAAAGTAGGAAATTTAATCTTTTGTTCTGGTCAGTTAGGAATTGATCCACAAGTAGGAAAGTTAGTAGATGGAGGAGTATTAGAAGAAGCAAAGCAAGTTTTTAGAAATATAGAGGCAGTATTAGAAGAAGCTGGTAGTTCGATGAATCATATAGTAAAAACTCTAGTTTTATTAGCTGATATAAATGATTTTGCAGAAGTTAATAAAATTTATGCAGAACAGTTTAACGATGTATTACCAGCTAGATCAGCATTTGAAGTAGCGGCTTTACCGTTAGGAGCGAAAATAGAGATAGAAGTTATTGCAGTGGAAAAGAATTAAATTTAATAAAATAAGATTGTAATTACTACAATTATTAATTTTCAGTAAATTAAATACAAAAAAATGATAATTTTTAAAAAATATATAAAATTTTTTAAAAAATGTATTGACATTTATATTTTCAAATGATATATTATAGTCAAGTTAGATATAAGAAGCCAATGTTCAAATAAGTAATTTATCTGATCATTTACCAGAGAGTGTATGTAGCTGAAATTACACAATGTAGAAGATTTATGAAAATGGTTTGAGCGGTAAAAAGAGTGAGTATTTTATGAGCTTTTTTCGGAGTTGTGTTCCGTTATAAACACACACTATTAGTAACTAAATTCTAGATATGTTATTAGTGGTGGCAGAGTTCACTTCGTGTGAAAAATTAAGGTGGTACCGTGAAATTAATTTCGCCCTTATTCTCGTTAGAGAGTAGGGGCGTTTTATTTTTACAAAATATATCTACTAAAAATATTGTAATTTAGAAAGGAAAATAAAGTATGAAAAAATTATTAGCATTAGCGACAGCATTTATATTAACATTTACACTTATTGGGTGTTCTTCTTCAAGTAGTAGTGATAAAGCAGGAATTAACGTAGATAGCTTAGATCCTAACAAACCTGTAACAGTAAAAATAGGGGCAACTAACGTTCCACACGCAGAATTATTAGAATATATTGCACCTAAATTGGAAAAAGAAGGTATAAAATTAGATATAATAACATATCAAGATTATTATTTACCTAATAAAAACTTAGCAGAAAAAGAAATAGATTTGAATTATTTCCAACACGTACCATTCTTAAATAATTCAATTAAAGAAAATGGATATAAGATAGAAGATGCAGGATCAGTGCATATTGAGCCTATAGGACTTTATTCTAAAAAAGTAAAAAGTTTATCAGAGTTATCTGATGGCGCTACAGTATTAGTGAGTAATAACAAAGCAGAGTGGGGAAGAGTATTAAAATTATTGCAAGATAATGGATTAGTAAAAGTTAAAGATGGTGTAGATATTATCACTGCAACATTTGACGATGTAGCAGAAAATCCAAAAAATTTAAAATTCAATTATGAAAATGACCCAGCAATAATGGTTCAGTACTACAATAATAATGAAGGAGATTTAATTTCTATCAACTCTAACTTTGCGGTTGATGCAGGAATTAGCCCTGTTACTGACTCTGTAGTAGTAGAAAGTGCAGACAACAATCCTTACGCTAATATTCTTGTAGTTCGTGAAGGAGATAAAGATAAAGTAGTAACTAAAAAAATTCTAGAATACTTACAAAGTGAAGATACAAAAAATTACATAAAAGAAAAATACAAAGGTGCAGTAATACCTGCATAATAAACAAAACTTACATTAAGAGGGAAATCTTAATGTAAGTTTTTTGTATTTTAAAAATTTATATTATTAGTTGGTTTTGAAATATTATTACTTAATATATTAAACATATAAATTCCAAAAAATATATAGTTTGCAATATTAAAAATGCTAAGAATTTGATGAGAGATACTTGATATTTCAAATAGATAGTTCCCATAACCTAATAAACTAATTATAATGGGGATAATCCAATATTTAAACATTTTTTTGTCTAAAAATATAAGAACTATAAATAATATATCTAGGATATAAGAGTATCGATCATGGATATTAACTAAAAATAGTATTAGAGTATAGACAATAAATGTACTCACATATATTAAATTAATAGAATTTAGTAGTGAAATACGATTATAAATCAAATAAAATAGTAATACTAATAAAATCGAAAAAGATAATATTATAGATGTTGTTTTGAACAAGTGGTATAATACTTCGTTGGTTGATGGAGATATACTTGCCCAAAAACTAGGATAATTTATATAAATATATTTATGATTTGCTTGATTATGATATATTGTAAATGGTTCTAATAAACTTCTACCAAATATAAATCCAGGAATACACATCGTATAAAATGATGTAAGTGTAATAGTTATTAAACGAGTAATACTATATTTACAATGAATAAAGTAATGGAAGAAATATATTGGTAAAATAAAAATTGTTTGTAATTTAAAAGCAAATGCAATACCCAACATAATAAATGATAGATTATATCGTTGCTGTATAAGTAATAATAATGACAATATAATAAAACTAGAGTAGATGCTATCAGCTTGTCCCCAATATCCAGAATTTAACCATATTGTAGGTAAAAATAAAATTATAAAGTAGCTTAAACAAAATATATACTTAGATTTTTGATTTGATGTTTTTGTTTCATTTTTTGATATTATTTTATAAATTAACATACTTACAGAAAAAGCCAATACATAGTCGAAAAATATAGAAAATAATTTATATAGTGTAATTGGATGTAGTGGTATATATGTAATTATAGCAACAAAAAATTGATAAGGAATATTATAATCACCAATAGGAGTTCCGATAGATTTAATGCCACCATTAGCTAATGCTTCTTCATACCAAGGTAATAAATAATAAAGCATATCACCACTAATAAAATGTCTTCCAAAAATTCTTATAGCTAAAGCTAGTACACTCACTGTTATAATAAAATAAATAAAAATATTATTCTTGAAATGTTGTAATATTTTATGTTCAACCTTTAACATAATAAATAAATTTTCCTTTCAATAAAATATAAATGCTTTAGAAACAACTATTAAAATCATATTTATATTATTTATTATAGATATTTTATCATAAATTAAGCTTGGGGTCTATTACAAGAAAACTAATATAGTAAAAAATTATTTAATATATTGTATGAAAAAGTAAAAAGTCTGCAATTTAATTTGCAGACTTTTTTTTATTATAGACTAGAGTAAGTATGTTCTACTATATTTTCTAGTTCATTGTTATTATATTCAGTAATTTCTAGAATTACCTCTTTTACAGTTTTTTCTTTTAGTAGTTGTTGTAGTTTCACAGCTTGTTCGTCACTATTATCTTCAAATTTTAATATGTAAGCACAAGTTTTAGCTAGTGAGTTATAAGGCATATTAAGATTTACACATTCACGAATAGGTTTAATAAATCTTTCGTTATATCCTAGTTTCCTAATTGGTGTTCTACAAATTCTGGTAACATTATCAACTATTAATTTATTTTCAAATCTTTTGATAGTTTTTTCTCTATATGAGTCCATATCTTCTTTAGAAAAATTCCATTTTTTGATTAATAATGCACTAGTTTCTTCTAAGACTTTGATGAAGTGTTGTCTAACTTCTTCGTCTGTAGCCCCTTCGGAAACTAACTTTATACCTTTATAATTTGCTACAAAACTTAGAGCAGCGTGGCCAGTATTTACCGTAAATAACTTTCTTTCGATAAAAGGTGCTAGGTCATTAACGTAATTAACACCCTCTATATTTTTATTATTATCTAGTTTTATTTTATCTTTTTCTACTACCCATTCACAGAATTTTTCTACTTCAACAAGGAGAACGTCTTCGTGTTGTTGTGCGGGAACTATTCTATCAACTGCAGAGTTAGGGAAGCCAACATATTTATTGATAAATATTTTTTCTTCTTCTGTTAAGTGATTAAAAATCTCATTTTTCAAAAAAGATGTTCCTTCAATCATATTTTCACAAGCGATTATATCCATCATTTTTGTATTGTTTGATTTTACTTTAATTTTTAGACCTTGTGCGATATTTTTAGCGATTATAGGTAAGACGTTAGGGCCGATAGATGTAGTTATAAGATCTACTTTATTAATATAATCCGCTAATCTTTCTTGTTCCGTAGAGATATTTATAGCGTCAAAGTTGTTGACTGCTACTTCTTCGATATTATTATCTAATATTTTGATGGTATATGTTTCTCTATTTTTTAGATTGTTGACTATATTTTCATTAATATCAACAAAAGTAACGTGATAATTTGATTTATTTAATAATTCTCCAATAAATCCACGTCCGATATTTCCAGCTCCGAAATGTAAATTTTTCATATTATGCCTCCTAAATTATTTTGATAATAAATTTATTATTTCTTCTTTAGTTTTTGCATTGTATAATTTTACTACATTTTCTTGTTCAGAACAGAAAATAGCTATTTTTGATAATAATTCTAAATGTTCTCCGTCTTTACCGGCAATACCGAAAATTAAGAATACTAATTTGTCCTCTTTATCGTCTGGAGTTGCAAATGACACTCCATCTGGTACTTGAATAATAGAAATTCCAGTATTTTTTATTGATTTTTTTGCTTCATCTGTTCCATGAGGTATAGCTATAAAATTTCCCATATATGTAGATACAATATTTTCTCTATCAAGCATTGCATTTACATAGTCAGTATCTACATATCCATTGTCAACAAGAATTTCTCCTGCTTTTTTTATAGCTTCTTCTTTTGAAGAAAATTTTTGGTTTAATAATATATCTTTTTCTGTTAATAACATAATAAACTCCTTATTTCATATTTTGTAGTAGTAAATATTTAGTCATTATTAATTCTAATTTTGTTTTTATAAAATCTATTTTGTTACTCTTAATAGTTTCTTTCAAATTTTTATCTTCTAAAATAGCAATACTAATTTGCCCTAGTAAATCTGTATATATTCTTTTGTTAGGACTAATCATAATAAAT
The DNA here is from genome assembly GCF_056897515.1 of Gemelliphila sp. 1F1. Classification (NCBI taxonomy): domain Bacteria; kingdom Bacillati; phylum Bacillota; class Bacilli; order Caryophanales; family Gemellaceae; genus Gemelliphila; species Gemelliphila sp. 1F1. The sequence continues at coordinate 255,465 of NZ_JBXHBE010000002.1, read as the reverse complement.
AAATGGGTAACAACCTCTTCGTCATCCAGAGCATTAATCATACTTAGTCTATTTTCTAAAGGGCATATAATTATGTATGGTTTTGAGAGTGAGTTATCTAATGTATGAAAAAGAGCAACATTAGTTTTTGGGATAACTATGGAACTTTTTTCGTGTCGTTCGATTAATTTGTCTACAATACTTGTTATATCTGTAGTCTCTAAGAAAGATAGAGCTATTTGTAGAATTTCTCTTATATTTTCATTGTTTTTTATATTTTGTATAGTTGTATTAGCCACAATAGTTTCTACTTCTAAAAGGTTGTTATATTCGGCGTTATATTCTGTATATGAAACTTGTTTAAAGCTTCTAACAGAGAAAAGTTTTTTTCTTATATTGTCAATATCCTTTTCTTGCAAAATTGTAGGTATAAGGATATAGTCAATATGTTCGGGAAGTTTTATAGTTGAAATTATAATATCATAATTCTTTTTAATATCTTCGTTTAATTTTAAATGTGTAGAATATTCTATATTTTTAATTTCGGGAATATTTTTTCTAATAAGACTTCCTAATATTTTTGAACTTCCTATACCACTAGAGCATACGACTAACGCTCTGACAAAGTTTTCACGATAAATTTGTTCGTAGCTTGATGCAAAGTGGATAACTATATAACTTAATTCTGTGCTGCTAAAGTTTATTTCATCAAAAATATTCAATAATTCTGATTTTATAATTAAGTACAATTCATTGTAATTTTTTAACACAAAGGTTTGTAAATCATTATTTTCTTCTACTAGCTTTAGCTGATATCTTTTTATTGCAGATTCTATATGAGCTATTAGCCCATTAGCCAAGTTAGGATCTTTTGAGAAATCAATATTACTTTTTTTACTAATATTGTTTATTAGGGTATGTACTTTGAAAATTAGTGTGTAAGAATATTTGTCATTTACATAAGTTACTTGCTCTATGAGTTTGCAAGTTTTTAAAATATTTGTTATATACTTTCTAAAATATATAGTAGTAAATATATTGCTATGAGAAGATAATATTGTTATCAATTCTTTAATATTTTTTTGTTCTGTATTTGTAGGTTCTAATTTATCTTCTGTATATTTATCATCATAGTTTATCAATAATGCTATATTAATTGCTATTAAAATTTTCTTTATGCTAGAATCTGTGTAAATATTGAAGACATTAATTTCTTTATTTTTGACAAAAATCTCTCTAATTAGCGTTATGTCTATAAATTTAATAAAAGGATTAACGCTATAGTAATCTGTCTTATTAACTGCATAGAAAAACTCTTCATCAGTAATTTCATTACAAAGTATTGATAGTAGTAAAATTTGCTTGTCTATAGTATCTCCGATTAAACTAATACCCTGACCTTTTTTTCTTGTTAAAGTAATTTTATAATCTTTTAAAATCTGTTCAGTAGTAGTTATGACTGTTGCGACCGTATTATAACTAATAAAAAGTTTTTCTGACAACTCTTTAATAGATGTTTCGTTAGATAGTAATAGAGTACATAAAATAAGATTAATTCTTGTATCTTGTGAGTATGCTTGTTCTAGAGATATATCCAAAATTGAACTATCAAGGCTATTTGTATCTCCTACTATACTATATTTAGATTTATTTTTAGTTAATTGTAAGTTGTTTTTTTGTAAAAACAAATTTAAATTTTTTATTTCTCGATACAAAGTGCGCTCTTTGATTTTAGATAACTTTGATATTTCTTTTATAGTGAGAGGAGTATCACTTTTTAATAATATATTTAAAATAATTTTCTCTTTTTCATTTATTATCATACTAATACTCCTTTCACTTTTATTTTTAATTTTATCACATTTATATGTTGATATTCTAATATATAGTAAAAATTAATATATATTAAAATAGGAAAGGGCAAACGAAAACTTTACGTTTAGTTTGTCTGCCATCCTATAAATATAGTTATTTCAATTTTTCTAGTAATTTATCGTATTCTATCTCTTCTAATAAGTTGATAATTGAATAATACTTAACGTTACCATTTTTTTGCTGTGCAGATTGTAGAGAACTATTCTCCAAAATTACTAGAGTATTTTCGCTATTTGAAATATCTTCTATTCTAATATTTTCTATATTAACTTTTAAATTAGATTTTGATAATTTATAGTTTAATATAGCTTTTGCCATATCTTTTCTATCAACATTATTTTCGTCAAAAATAACTATAGTTTTAATGTTTTTAAGCTGCTCATTATTATCGTTATCTAATTTGGGTTTCTCTGTAGGATTGTTATTTTCTTTGCTAAGTAGATCATTAACTATTTGATCGTATTTAGGTGAGCTTAGGAAATTATCAACCGAAATGTGAATAGCTTTTTTATTCATTCCTTGTGCTCTAGGTGTAAGTTCATTTTGTGTTACGATAATTGCTCTTTCATTGTCTTTAAGATTTCTAATTGCTGTATTTGTTACAGGTAGGTCTATTTTGGCGTTGTTTATCTTTTCTCGAAGAATAGAAGCTCCCATAGCACTACTTCCCATACCAGCATCGCAAGCAAAGATAATTTTTTCTACTTCATTATAGTTTATAGAATTAGAGTTATCAACGACAACTTCTTCTCCTTTAGATTCTGATTTCATATTTTGTACTTGTTTTTGAGCTGCTTCTATATCTCCCTCAGAAGATTTATCACGTTTTAGAATAATACTAGCTATAACGAATGTTACGATAGTAGCTACGATAACTCCAGCCGATACAGCAAAGTAACTATCAGTAGCTGTTTGTCCTATTATTGCAATAATACTACCTGGTGATGCAGGAGCACGAAGACCAGCATCAAGAAGTTGGAATGTAGCAGTACCACTCACCCCTCCAGCTATTGCAGCTATTATAAGAGAAGGTTTCATAAGTATATAAGGGAAGTAAATTTCGTGAATACCACCGAAGAAGTGAATAATACCTGCTCCGTATGCAGAAGATTTTGCACTTCCTTTACCAAATACCATATAAGCTAACAAAATTCCTAAACCAACTCCAGGATTAGCTTCTAATAAATACAAGATAGATTTTCCAGTTTCTTGAGCTTGAATAGTAGCCAACGGAGTTAAAATTCCGTGATTAATTGCATTATTTAAGAATAAAATTTTAGCTGGTTCTATGAAAATGTTAGCTAGAGGTAATAGACCGGCATTAATAATTATATCAGCTCCTTTAGCAAGGATAGAAGTAAGAGCTTTTACAAGCGGACCTATTCCATAGAAACCACCAATTGATAAGAAGAATCCCATAAAACCTAATGAAAAGTTATTTACTAACATTTCGAATCCAGTAGGAATGTTTGGTTGGATTTTTTCGTCAATTTTTTTCATACATATAGCAGCAAGAGGCCCCATCAACATAGCTCCTAAGAACATAGGAGTACCTGTTGCTCCAACTATAACTCCCATAGTAGCTATAGCAGATGTAACCCCACCACGCATAGCGTGAATATTGTATCCTGCAGTATATGCAATTAATAGAGGTAATAAGTAGAAAATCATAGGGTCTACTAACTTACCAAGATTTTCGTTAGGTAAGAAACCTTTTGGAATGAATAATGCAGTTATTAATCCCCAAGCTATAAATGCACCTATATTAGGCATTACCATACTAGAAAGAGATGTTCCTAGTTTTTGAATAAGAACTTTAATATTACTATTTTTTTTATTCATATATTTTCTCCTTTTGATTATTTATAATTTTATTATACAAATTCAAATTAGTAATAACAATATCAAAGATGGCAAAATAATTTTTGCCATATAGATGTTACAAAAATAAATAGTTTTATTATGCACAATGTCATTATTTTTGTATAATAAATATATATTTTAAATTTAAGAGGTAATTTTATGACAACAATAAAAATTGCAAAATCAGAACAAAAAGATATATTAATGTACCTTAATAAGATTAATCGTCATGGGATAATAGCAGGAGCAACAGGTACAGGAAAAACAATAACATTAAAAGTTTTAACTGAGCAACTAAGTAAAGCAGGAGTTCCGGTATTTTTGGCAGATATTAAAGGAGATTTGGCAACATTAAGCAAACCGGGGATATTAGAAGGAAAAGTTGCCGAAAGAGTGTCTACTTTGGGACTATCTGACTATAGTAATCAATCATATCCAATAAGGCTTTGGGATGTATTTGGTGAAAATGGTCATCCTGTAAGAGCAACTATTTCAGAAATGGGATCAATGCTTTTATCAAGGTTATTAGAACTTAACGAAACACAATCAGGAGTATTAAATATAGCTTTTCGAGTAGCAGATGATCAAGGGTTACTATTAATTGACTTAAAGGATTTAAAAGCATTACTTCAACACATTTCAGAAAATAGTTCTGAATATAGTGGGAAATATGGAAATATTACAAAACAATCAATAGGTGCAATTCAACGAAACTTATTAATTCTTGAAGATCAAGGAGGGGATAAGTTTTTTGGAGAACCATCTTTAGAATTATCTGATTTTATTCAAACTGATAATGATGGAAAAGGTTATGTTAATATCTTGATGGCTCAAAAATTATTTAATTCACCTAAACTTTACTCAACATTTTTATTATGGTTTTTATCAGAATTATTTGAGACATTACCTGAAGTGGGCGATTTAGAAAAACCTAAAATGGTATTTTTCTTTGACGAAGCCCATTTATTGTTTAATGATGCCCCCAAAGCATTTGTAGAAAAAGTAGAACAAGTTGCAAGGTTAATAAGATCTAAAGGTGTCGGTATTTATTTTGTTACACAAAATCCAGTAGATATTCCAGAAAATATTTTAGGGCAACTTGGTAATAGAATACAGCACGCACTAAGAGCTTACACTCCAAAAGAGATAAAAGCTGTTAAATTAGCTAGTTCTACGTTTAGAGCTAATCCAAATTTAGATACTAATGCAGCATTAACAGAGTTAAAAGTAGGGGAAGCATTAGTTTCTTGTTTGAATGAAGATGGTCAGCCAGAAATTGTTGAAAAAGCTTATATAAGACCACCGGAATCTTACATAGGTGCTTTAGAAGAAAATGACTACAAAGAGTTAATAATAAATTCTCCTTATTATAGTAAATATCAAGCTATGATAGATAGGGAGTCTGCTTATGAGATATTACTTAATAAAGTAGAAAGTAACAACGATGATATTGAATCTAAAAAAGTAGAAAAAGAAAGCAAAAGAACAGAACCGAGAACTACGGCTAAAGTAGGTAGACCTAGAAAATCACAATTTGAAAAAACTGCCGATACACTGATTAATACAATAGGAAAAGAAATAGTTCGTGGATTATTTGGTATCTTGAAGAAAAAATAAAAGTATATCCATTTATAATTGTTAAATTAACATTAATGGAGAGGATAGATTGAAAAAGTTTCTAAAAAGTGGATAACTCCTCAAATTTTTTCTCAAATCTATCCTCATATTCTCTGTTACATGGGTGTAAATATTTAATGTAGTGAATACGTCAGAATGTCCCATTCTTTCGCTTATTTATTACTTTTACTGGTATACCTTTTGCGATAAGTAAGGCTACAATGCGTGTGTCTGAATATATGTGTCGTTAAATTTAATTTATTCAAATGAAAATTAAAATTTGATAAGGTCATATCAAAGATGTAACGACTATTAGTTAAATGTCTCTTTAGAATTTCAATAAATTTTTGAACTTGTCTCTATTTTTCTAATACTACTAAGTGTTTTAGGAGCTGTTATATTACCGTTGCTGTGTCTGGTTTTATTAACATTTTAGAAAACCACTTTTAGGTCAATATCATCTTCAGTAATTGCCAATAATGCTCCTGCACGTAATCCAGTTAATAGTTGCACCGTTACAAAATCGCGGATAATATGTTGGGTTATTTTTTAAATATCGTCTATTTGATTTGTATCTATATATTTTATTTTTTGTTTTTCTCTAGCCTTATCCTCTTTAGCTAATGTAAAGTCTATAATTAAATCAAAATCATTATAATGATACTTTTTGATATATTTAAAAAGTGTATTAAGTGTAGTTTTATATGTTCTTAACGAACTAGGAGAATACCTATCTCTTAAACTATTAATATAATGTTCGAGATGATTTTTATTTAAATTATTTAATAATATGTCTTTATTAAGCAGTTTTAAAACCTGTATATAACGAGTATACGTATTATCAGCGATATAGCTTTTTATGTTTTAAAACTCATCAATATAATATCCTACATTTTTATATTCTGCATCTTTGTTAAGTTTTTTATTTATTTTTTCCTGTAATTCCTGATAAACCTGTTTTTCAGTTGCTCTAGTTTGGTTGTTTTTAGTAACCGAAACCCTGTGACGCTTTTCGTCAAGACCAGTGTAGCTTTCTACAAATTTAAGTTTTCCATTTTCTAATTTAATTTTATGCACAAAAAAATACGCTTCTTTAAAAATTTGCATTATTAAGAAACGTATAATATTAGTTGGTAAACTAGTGTATTTTATCTTAAGCAACTTTGAGATAATAATTTTTATTTTGACGAGAATAAAAGGCTCAAAGTGGGCTTATTGGAATACTCTCTCACTTTTGGCGAAGTGGAGGAGGTTTTTTATTTTTATCTGACCGATAAAACTATCGGTCTGTTTAGTTAAAACTTGATTGTATCAAGTGGGGTTTATTTTACAGGAACTTCAAATGTAGCTTTTTGTATTTTCTTGTTATTGTCATATTTTTCAAATATAACTTTAATAGTTTTACTTTCTGTAATTAATCCGTAAGCTTCTTGAGCACCTTCCATAATAGTACCTTCTGGTACAGATGATGGATATTTTTTAGCTCCAGCAGGATATAATTTTGCTACCTTTTTACCTTCATCTACGACTTGTTTAGGTGTAAAGAATAAATCTTGTATTTCTCCCGTATAACCTAGATTTTCATACGTATAGGTAATAACGACAACTTGTGCAGGATTATCTTCAGAAAATTGATTTCTTTCTGTCGTAGTTGTAACATTATCAATTTTTAATTTCCACTGCCCATCTACTACCCAATCTTCATTTAATCCGTAAACTTTATCTTTAGAAGTTTCTGTTTTATTTGATGAACTAGAAGATGAAGACTCTGTTGTAGACTTTGTTTCTTCTTTACTAGAACATCCACTTACAACGATAGCTCCTACAAGCAATGTGCTTAATAACAGTTTAGACTTTTTCATAATAAAATCTCCTTTAAATTTTTATTTTGGCGTTCTTTTTGAACATAATAGATAGATAGTGCTATCTCAGACTGTTGACATATATTAGCTATTTGTCAACAGTCTGAGTAATATATTAATTACTTCAAACTTTTTTATTCTAAATCCAAAATCCAATCTGTAAGTCTATCCGCGTCTCTTGGCCCCATACTTCCTTGCTCGTAAGTATAAAGTTTAGAAGATGATTTTTTGTATTTGTCTAAAAGATCATTAATATAGTTCCAAGAAGCAACTATTTGATCCCATTTAGAAAATAGCATTCTGTCTCCAATAAAACAAGCTCTTAATAATCGTTCATAGGCTTCAGGGGTATTCATCCTATTTTCTAAAATGCAGCTTTGACAAAAATCCATAGAAACTTCTTGAAGTTCATTGTCAGTTCCAGGCTTTTTGGCATTAAATTTTAGGAATATTCCTTCTGATGGCTGAATTTTGATTATTAATAGATTTGCAGGAGCATTATTTGCAGACTTGAATTTAACAATAACTTGACTTTCTCGTGTTGCAAGTTTTTTTCCAGTTCTAATGAAGAAAGGTACTCCTTGCCAGCGTTCGTTATCTATTTCTATTTTCATAGCTGCGTATGTTTCAGTTTTTGAATTTGGGTCTATATTATGTTCTTCTAAATAGCCATTATATTGTCCCATTATTAAGTTATCATCGACATTTTCTATTTTTTTAAGAGATTTTAGAAGAGCTAATTGTTCTTTCTCCATTGTTTTACCTTTTGGTTCTTCCATAGCTACAATAGATAATACTTGAAGAAGATGATTTTGTACCATATCTTTTATAGCACCGCTTTTATCGTAGTAACCAGCACGTGTTTCTACTCCTACACTTTCTGCTGCGGTTATCTGAACACTATCTATAAAGTCTTTATTCCAAATGCCTTTGAAAATAGCATTATTAAACCTAACTGACAAAATATTTTGAATCATCTCTTTTCCTAAATAGTGATCTATATGATATATCTCATCTTGTCCAAAAAATTCGGCAAGTTTACTATTTAATTCTGTAGCATTTTCTAAGTTTTCACCAAATGGTTTTTCAATTATTACTTTTGCATCATTATCACTACAATATTTTTTTAATCCATTTGTAATTTTTAAAAACATTGACGGAGCAACTGCATAGTAATAAATATGTTTTTCTATATTGTTTTCTATATAAAATTCCTGAAGTCTTTGATATTCACTTTCTAGTGAAATATCTATTTTGAAATATGTTATACGTTTAGCAAATTCATCAAAAGTTTGTTCTTCATATTTTTTACGAGAATAATCTTTCATCCACTCTCTAGTTATTTCTATGTAATCTTTGGTAGTATAATCTCTACGTCCTAAACCTATTATTTTGAAATCATCTTCTAGTTGACCTAATACGTGAAGATTATACATTGCAGGAAGTAGTTTACGATATGTAAGGTCTCCGCTTCCTCCAAATATAGTTATAGCACTATTCATTGTTTCCTACCCAATCATAGTGGAAATTACCACTTTTATCTGTTCTTTCAAATGTATGAGCACCGAAGTAATCTCTCTGTGCTTGTATTAGATTTGCTCCACTGTTAGCAGTAGTGTAGACATCTAGGTATGATATAGCATTCATTAGAGAAGGAGTAGGTATTCTATTATTAATAGCAAGAGTTACAGTATCTCTTAAACTTTGTTGATTTTTAATTATTGTTTCTTTGAAGAATGGATCAAAAATAAGGTTTTCTAACTTAGGATTATTGTTGTAAGCTTCAATTATATTTTGTAATAATTTGGCTTGAATAATGCATCCACCGCGGAATATTTTTGCTATTTGAGCATAATCAAATGACCAGTTATATTCTTTTTCTGCAGCTTGCAGCAATTTAAAACCTTGTGCGTATGTGATTAATTTGGCTGTAAATAAACTTTCTTTTACTTGTTTTATAAGTTGTTCTCTATCTGAGAATAGTTCGTATGCTTTGCTACCAAACTCTTTTTCTGCTTTAACTCTTTCATCCTTGAAACTAGACATATATCTAGCATTTAAGGCACTAGATATTACAGAAATATCAATACCTAAGTCAACAGCTTGTTCTGTAGTCCATTTTCCTGTACCTTTTTGCCCAGACTTATCTAATATTTTATCTATTAAATATCCTTGTGCATCAGGATCTTTTACTTTAAAGATATTTGCTGTTATTTCTATCAAGTAAGATTCTAATTCTTTGCTATTCCATTTTTCAAAAATATTCTGTAATTCATCATTAGAAAAGTTACCTAAATGCTTTAGAATAGTGTAAGCTTCAGAAATAAGTTGCATATCACCATATTCTATTCCATTGTGAACCATTTTTACATAATGTCCTGCTCCTCCAGTTGAAGTATAACTACAACAAGGGATGTCGTTAACTTTTGCAGCTATATCTTCTAGAATAGGTTGAATTTCTTTGTATGCTTCTTCGTTTCCTCCAGGCATAATAGCAGGGCCTCTTCTTGCTCCCTCTTCACCACCAGAAATACCTACTCCAAAGAAGTGAATATCTTTCTCTAGTAGATAGTCGTATCTACGTTGAGTATCTTTGAAATATGAATTGCCTCCGTCGATAATAATATCTCCGGCTTCAACATATTCTAATAATTGATCAATTACAGCATCAACTGGAGCTCCTGCTTTAACCATTATTACAAATTTTCTAGGTTTAGCAAGACTATCTACTAACTCTTTTATAGTAGTTTTTCCTTCAATATTGTTGTGAGGGAAATTTTTAATCATTTCTTCCATTACATATGTTGTACGATTATAAACTGCAACTTTATAACCATTATCTGCCATATTTAATGCAAGGTTACTTCCCATAACAGATAAACCTATTACAGCTATATGATTTTTTGACATATAATCCTCCTAAAAATTCAAATATAAATTAGATTATACCACTAATTGTACTCAATGATAAGTAAAATTGTTTAAAAATAATATTTTATTAAAATTTTATAATATATATTTTATAATTATTAATTTAATGTAATATTTATCTAAATTAGTAATTGTGTTAAAATTAAATATATATAATAAATTGTTACTCTGTTAAATATGACTAGCAATTCTATTAGATTATTGTTATAAAATTACGAAGGAGAGAACTAAAGTGACTGAAAAAGAGAAAATGTTGTCTGGTCTTCTTTACAATAGTGGAGATCCTGATTTGATCAAAGATAGAATGATAGCTAAAGATTTATGTTATGAATTTAATAATACAAAGCCGTCAGACAAAGACGAACAAGAAAAAATTATAAGGAAACTTTTTGGTGGAACTAAAGAAATTTTCAATATAGAAGCACCTTTTTTCTGTGATTATGGTTATAATATATCGATAGGAGACAACTTTTTTGTTAATCATAATACAGTAATTTTGGACTGCGCTAATGTTAATATAGGAAATAATGTATTTATAGGACCCAACTGTGGTATTTATACAGTAAATCATCCCCTTGACCAAGATACAAGAAATGAAGGGCTTGAATATGCTCATTCTATAAACATAGGAGATAATGTGTGGGTAGGTGGAGGAGTAACTATTTTACTGGGAGTTACAATAGGAGACAATTCTGTTATTGCGTCAGGAAGTGTAGTTAATAAAGATATTCCTAACAATGTTTTGGCAGCAGGAGTTCCTTGTAAAGTAATAAAAAGAATAGATTAAATACAAAAGAAGATATAAAAGATTTATGTCTTCTTTTTATTTGTTAAACTTGATATTTTTTCATTGTAAAAAATTATTGGAATGAATATATTTTAAATTTATTATAAAATCGATTCAGTTCAAAATAAATCGATAATTATAAAAGTTATGATATAATTTATGGACAGATTGGTTAAAAAGTAATTATTATTTTTTGATTAAAATTTATCATGTGTATAAGGGAGAATTATATAAATTATGAAAAAGAAATTTAACATTATAATTATTTTGATGTTACTATTTAATATTAACGTAGTAGCATTTGCTAATAATGTAGAGCAAAATAATGTTTCAGTAGAACAAAATGTAGAAAGTACTATTAATACGCCTGCTTATAAAATAACCAAAGAAGAATACAAAGGTAAAACAGCATTAGAATTAGCAGAATTGGTTAGAAATAAACAAGTTACTAGTAGAGAGTTAGTAGAAATAGCTTATGACATAATGGAAGAGAATAAGGATTATAATGCAGTAATTACTACTAGAAAAGAGTTAGCACTTGAAGAAGCTGATAATTTGAAAGATACAGGGCAACAATTTTTAGGGGTACCTTTACTTCTTAAAGGTATTGGTCATACAGTTTCTGGTGGAGAGAATACTAATGGGTTAATGATAAATAAAGATAAACCATTATCAAAATCAGATGGAAGCTATGCAAAAAAATTTAAACAACTAGGATTTATAATATTAGGTCAAACAAATTATCCAGAGCTAGCACTTAGAAATATAACAGATTCTAAACTCTACGGCGCTACTAAGAATGGGCACAATAAAGATTATAATGCAGGAGGATCTTCTGGAGGTTCTGCTGTAAGTGTTGCAGTTGGTATGGTGCCAGTTGCTAGTGCTAGTGATGCAGGAGGATCAATTAGAATACCAGCGGCGTGGAATGGACTTATAGGATTGAAAACTAGTAGAGGACTAACAGACAACAGTAAAAAAGATTCTAAAACACTTGCATCGCATTTTCCAATAACAAAAGATGTTGCTGATACAGTTGCACTGCTAGAAGCATTAAAAAAGCCAGAGTATGAGTTAGAAGAAATATCAGATATAAAAAAATTGAAAATAGGATATAGTTTAAAATCACCTATGGGTACAGAAGTAAGTCTAGATGCTAGAAATGCTGTTTTGAATACTGTAAAATTTTTGAAAGAAAAAGGATTTGTTGTAGAAGAGGTAGATAACCCCATTGATGGAAGATTGATAATGCAAGATTATACGACTTTATCAATAGCTAATGGTGGAATTGTTGGTAATTTAGAAAAATATCTAAGTAATAATAAGTTGACAAAATATGATGTTGATCCGTTAGTTTGGGCATTATATATTACTAATAGGGACATAAATAAAGATAAATTAAAGCAGATGATTGTCGAGTCTTGGAATAACATTGAAAAATATAAATTAACTATGGAGAATTTTCACAAAGAATACCCTATATTTTTAACTCCTACAACTGCTGATACAGCACCGTTATTGACAGATAGTTATATAAATGATGAAGATAAATTAAATATGCTAAACATAGAGAATATTTCTGAAGAAGAGAGATTAGTATTGTTACTTAGACAATGGGAACCTATGTTAAAAAGAACACCTTTTACGCAAATAGCAAATTTGACAGGAGAGCCGGCGATTACTTTGCCTGTATATAAAACTAATGATAATTTACATTTAGGTGTTATGTTAAACGGTTCTTGGGGTATGGACAAAGTATTACTGGACTTTGCTAAATTATTTGAAGAAAACAATTTGTTTAAGATGAATAGTTTAGCTGATAATTCTGCAAATATTAAAAAAGAAGAAAATAAAACTGAAAAAGAGTTGTTAAATTCAAAAAATAATAAAGAAACTATAGATGAGAATAACGAAAACAGAACTGTTAAAAATAATAAAAAAGTCTTGCCCAAAACCTCAGCAATAAAAAATAGTGAATTATAATGATAAAAAAGAAGGTATAAAAATTACTAATAATTTTATATCTTCTTTTTTACTTTATTAAATTAATAAATTTCTTGATTTCAGAAAAAAACTGTATTAATTATTTGTACAAAATTTATTATAATAGTTATAGGTGGTGAGAGTGTAATTGGAAATATTTAATTATGATAATAGAACCCTGAAAATACTTAATATTTTGGAAGAAAGCTTTTCTGTGCAAGAAAAGTATTTGATAGATGTACTAAAGGTTAGTACAAAAACAATTCAAAATGAAATAAAAGATTTAAACTATATGTTCCAAGATGTAGCGTATATTAAACAAGATAAATTAAATTATACTTTATATATTATAACGATAGAAGAATATATAAAGATAAAGAGTAAGATATATGAAATGTATACAAATTTTGATTCAAGCAAAGTTAGACTTGTCTATATTTTTAAAAAATTAATCGAAATTAAACAAAGTTATTTAATAGATGATTTAGCTTTTGAGATGATGGTCAGTAGGACAACATTAAATAATGATATAAAGAAGTTAAAACAAATAATATCTGATTATAATTTAACCATCATAGGCAAGTCTAATCAAGGAATAAAGTTAGTAGGTAATGAAAAAGATATTCGTTTATTTGTCTTGTCAAATATATACAACTATCAGTACAAAGAAAATATTTTTAGTGTAGAAGATATAAAATATATAGATAAGTTGTTTGTAAAATATGATGTTGATTTTCAAATGAAATCTGAATTTATAAAATATTTAACTGTTGCTGTTGATAGAAGTGCCAATGATTTTAAACTTAATTTTTCAAAAGAAGAATATAAAGAATTACTAGATTTTTATCTGGGAGATTTTATTGATGATGTATTTGACTATATTCACAAAAAATATGACATAACTCTTTCCATAGATGATAAAAAATTTGTAACTATTTGTTTTGCTACTATGCGTGTTCCTACAAAGATGAATAAAAATAACATTACTATAAATTATGATAAGGAATATATTACATTAGTAGAGGAAATATTTTTAAAGATAAGAGAAGAGTACGGTATTGATATTGATATATCGGAGATAATGGAAGAATTTATTTATCATATTTATTTTTTAATGCAACGTCAACGATACGGTATACGCTACAAAAATAATATGAAAGAAATGATCAAAGAAAAATATTTAATGTCTTATAAAATTGCACAAATAGCAAGTAAAGTTATAGAGGATAAATACGGCTATAAAATATCAGAAGATGAAATATGCTATTTATCAATTTATTTTGAAACGTTTATTAGCAAAATAAATTTTGAAGAAGAAAACATAAATATTTTGGTTATTACAGATTCTGGACCAGCATTTAGAGAACTTATCGTAAGACAAATTAAAAGTTTGTTTACTGGAGATATATCTATTGATGTAGCCACACCTTATGAAAATATGGATTTAGATTCTTATACTTTAATAATATCTACTACAAAAATGAATTTCAAAACGAAAACTACGGTAATTATTCAAAATGAAATTTTAGATTTAGATTATTTAAGTAAAGAAATTAATTTCTTGAGGTATATAGGTAAAATGAATATGCCAATTATTAGAGGTATGGAATCAATATTATTAAGCTCTATCACAGAAGATACGTTTTTTGTTGGTGATAGTAGCAAAACCTATACTGAAAATCTTTATGATATGATAACAAATCTACATGAAAAAGAATTAATAGACGAGAAATTTTTGGATAGAATAATAGAAAGAGGTCAAAAGTCCTCTATGATATTTTCCAAAAATATTGCTTTTCCACATACATTTAATTACAAAATTAAGGATAAGTTGTTAATAGCTATAAATATTAGTGAAGAAGGTTTCTCGGATAACAAAGATTTAAAAATAATATTCTTGGCAGCAATTCCAGAAGAAAATTCTAATTCAATGTTATTAGTTAAAACGTACGATGAACTTATAGATATCATGAAAGATACAAAATTACTTAATGAAATTGTAAAAGTAAAAAATTATACAGATTTTATAAATTACTTTATAAAAAATACTAATTTGTACAGATAAGGAGGACTTATGAATATTTTAGCATTAGGAATAATAGTGTTGCTAGCATTTGTTTTGCAGTATTTATTTAGTTATATACAAATGCAAAACTTTACCAAAAATTATAGAATACTCCGCTCAAAAGGTAGAGTTGTTATTGGAAGAAAAAAAGGTTTGGCTAGAGCGGGAGCAATAGTAATGCTCGCTATAGATAGCAACGATAAAGTTTTGCAAGGTTATGCTATGCAGGGAGTTACAGTTCTTGCAAGATTTAGAGAGTTTGACTACTTTAATGGAATTAAAGTAGGAACTATCAATGTTAGAGATTGTGAAGCGATTAAGTTATCAAAATCACTAACAAGTGCAGTTTTGGATGGAGTTTTGAATTTCAAAACACTATCAAGAGGAGAAGAAATTCCTATTCCAGACAGCCCATTAGTTAAGTTAACAAAAAAATTAAAATTAATATAAATCAAAGGAGGATATTTTATGGATTATATAGTTCATTTAGCATCAGGATTCACTTCATTATTTGATGAAGGAGGAAAGGTATTTGTAAGTTGGGTAACGGGTATTATTCCTAAAGTTTTACTACTTTTAGTATTTATGAATGCATTAATTGCTTTTATAGGACCACAAAGAGTAGACAACTTCGCTAAGATTTGTTCTAAGAATGTAATTTTAGCATACGGAATTTTGCCATTTCTATCAGCGTTTATGTTAGGTAATCCTATGGCTTTATCTATGGGAAAATTTTTACCAGAACGTATGAAGCCTAGTTACTATGCCTCAGCGTCTTATCATTGTCATACTAACAGTGGGATATTTCCACATATTAATGTTGGAGAAATATTTATTTACTTAGGTATAGCTAATGGTATTCAACAATTAGGTCTTAATGTAACATCATTAGGTTTAAGATATTTACTTGTTGGATTAGTTATGAACTTTTTTGCAGGTTGGGTAACAGACTTTACAACGAAGATAGTTATGAAACAGCAAGGTATTGTATTGAGTAACGAGTTACACGCTAACAAATAGGAGGAAATTAGTATGGGATATGGTAGTATAAAAATAGAAAAGGGTAGTGGAGGTTTTGGGGGACCTTTGGTCGTTCAACCTAAAAAAGGAAAAGATGTTCTTCTTTATATAACTGGAGGAGGGGCAGAGCCAGAGATAGTTGAAAAAATAGTTAAACTTACTGGATGTAGAGCTGTAAACGGCTTTAAAACTTCTGTACCTGATGAAGAAATATTTTTAGCAATAATAGATTGTGGCGGAACTTTACGTTGCGGAATTTATCCACAAAAAAGAATTCCTACAATCAACATAATGCCAGTTGGTCCTAGTGGCCCATTAGCTAAATTTATAAAAGAAGATATTTATGTATCAGCAGTAGGATTAGATCAAATTAACTCAGTAGAAAGTTCAGGAGAAATTGATTCAGTAGTAGAAAGTGAAGCAAACGATGAGCGCAAATTCAAATATAGTGCTGACAAAAAAGTTTCTCAAACATTAGCAGAAAATTCTAAATCATCAATTATCCAAAGAGTTGGAATGGGAGCAGGAAAAGTTGTTAATACTTTATATCAAGCTGCAAGAGATGCGGTGCAATCAATGATAACAACTATCTTACCATTTATGGCATTTGTTGCTATGCTTATCGGAATTATTCAAGGATCAGGATTTGGTAATTGGTTTGCGAAATTACTTACGCCTCTAGCAGGAAATATCTATGGTCTTGTTATTTTAGGATTTGTATGTTCGATACCTGTCTTATCAGCATTGTTAGGACCGGGGGCGGTTATTGCACAAATAATAGGTACTTTAATTGGTGTAGAGATAGGAAAAGGAAATATACCACCAAGTTTAGCATTACCAGCATTATTTGCAATTAATACGCAATGTGCTTGTGATTTTATACCAGTAGGGTTAGGACTAGCAGAAGCAGAGCCAGAAACAGTAGAAGTAGGAGTTGTATCTGTTCTTTATTCTAGGTTTATTATAGGGGTTCCTAGGGTAATTGCTGCTTGGGTAGCGAGTTTTGGACTATATTAATTTGTAGGGGTTTTATTATGATAGTATACGAAAATGTTGTAAAAGGAAAAGGAGCATTGGTAGGTGAATTTGGTAATGAAATGCTAATAACCTTTGGAGATAGTGCACCAGATACTTTAAAAGATTATTGTTATAGTGTTGATGTAAAGAACACTAATGCCAAAATAGAAAAAGGACAAAAGCTAATAATTGATAATGAAGTTTTTGAAATAATGCTAGTTGGAGATATTGCAGAACAAAATTTAGTTACATTAGGACATATAACTGTAAATTTCACTGGTGAAACAGAAGTTTTACCAGGAGCAATTATTGTAGAGAACAAGCCCTGTCCTAATATTGAAATAGGAACTGTAATCAAAATAGAGAAATAGAGGTAAAAAAATGACTAGTTGGTTAAATTTAGAAGGAAAAACTGTTATTGTTACTGGAGGAGCATCTGGTATAGGAAAAGCAGTAGCTAATGAGTTTTTGAATCAAGGATGCAACGTGGTTGTTAGTGATATAGTAGAACAAAAATCAGATAATCCCAAATTATTATATTTTAAATGTGATATAAGTAAGAGAAAAGAAGTTGAGGATATGGTTAACTTTACTATAGATAAATTTGGAACGATAGATGTTCTAGTAAATAATGCAGGAATTAATATACCTACTTTATTGATAGATAAAGATAATCCTAATAGTAAATACGAATTAAGTGATGATGTATACGATAAAGTAATGAATATAAATGTTAGAGGTGTTTACTTAGCTGCTCAATTAGTAGGAAGAGTGTTTGTTGAAAAAGGTTCTGGAGTGATAGTAAATATGTCTTCTGAATCTGGTTTGGAAGGTTCTGAAGGACAAAGTATCTATGCAGCAAGCAAAAATGCTGTAAATTCATTTACTAGATCTTGGTCTAAAGAATTAGGAAAATACGGAGTTAGAGTTGTAGGGGTTGCTCCAGGAATACTAGAGGCAACAGGATTGCGAACTATTGCATACGAAGAAGCATTAGCTTACACAAGAAACATTACAATAGATAAGTTACGAGAAGGATATACTAACACAAAAACAACTTCTTTAGGAAGAGACGGTAAATTACAAGAAGTAGCCGATTTAGTAGTCTATATATCTAGTGATAGAGCTAGTTATATACATGGGGTAACTTACAATATAGCTGGTGGAAAAACTAGAGGATAGATATTCTGTAGTTAGAAATATTTATTAATATAAAGTATGTATAAAAGTACATACTTTATATTTTAATAAGAATTTACTTTTTAAGATTTAAGTATAGTGTTATAATTTAACTAACAATAGTTATAAAATAAATTATATTTAAGGGGAAATTGTTATGATTAAAGCTATATTGTTTGATATGGATGGCTTGATGTTCGATACAGAAAGCTTATCTACAAATGCTTTTATAGAAATGGCAAAAAAGCAAGGTTATACAATGACTAAAGAAGAGACACATTTAGTGTTAGGTTTTAAAAAAGAAGCTATTTATGATTTTTATGAAGATTATTTTTCCGACAAAAATGTTGATGGAAGAAAACTGGTTGATGATCATTACAAAAAAATTGAAGAAGTTTTATTTTCTACTGGACCTAATAAAATGCCATATTTAGAAGAATTATTAATATTTCTAAAAAATAATAATTACAAAATTGCGGTAGCATCTTCTTCAGATTTAGAACATATTAATAATAACCTTAGAAAGAACAATTTAGAACATTATATTGATGTAATTTCTAGTGGAGAAGAAGTAGAAAATGGTAAACCTGCACCAGATATATTTTTGTTAGCAGCAGAAAGATTAAATGTTTCACCTAGTAATTGTTTAGTATTAGAAGATTCTAAATTTGGTATTCAAGCGGCTTATACTGCTAATATGAAATCTATAATGATTCCAGATTCTATCCAGCCTGATGAAGATACTAAATTAAAAGCTACCGAAGTTTTGAATAATTTAGGAGAGGTAATAACGTTCTTAAATAAGGAGAATTGATATGACTAAAATTTTAATTGATAGTGCAGATATAGATAAAATAAAAGATATATCAAAATATTACAAAATAAGTGGAATAACTACTAATCCCACAATATTGGCAAATATTAATGGTGATTTAACAGAACAATTAAAAAAAATAAAAGATTTTGTAGGAGATAACTATGAAATTCATGTTCAAACTACTGCTGAAGAGGTAGATAAGATTGTTTTAGAAGCAGAGCAATTAAGAGAATATTTTGGAGAATTATTTTTTATAAAAATTCCTATAAGTAAGATAGGTTTAGAGGCAGCGATAGAGTGTAGAAAAAGAAATATAGGTGTTACAATGACAGCTATTTTTACAACATTACAAGTTGTTGCAGCCCAAAAAGCGGGTGCAAATTATGTAGCACCTTACGTAAATAGAATGGAAAATATTGGATCAGATTCTTTAATAGTGTTAGATGAAATGAATAAAGTCTTGGAGGGAACAAATACTAAAATTCTTGCAGCTAGCTTTAAAAATCAAAAACAAGTGAAAGATGTAATAGTTCTAGGGGTAGATGCAGCAACAATTGATGATAAGATTTTAGTAGATAGTATTTGGCATCCTTATACAGATAAGTCTGTTGCAGATTTTAAAATAGACTGGGAAAGTAAGTATAATGGTAGAAAGGTAGTTGATTACTTATAAATAGTTGGAGTATAATTTACTTAATTGTAATTCTGTTAGGAATAATTTCTCTAGTTTTGTTATATATGGGAAAATTAATACCTAAAGAAACTAAAGATAAGTTAGCAGATAATGAATTAAAAATATATAGAAATAATTTAATAAAAACTTCCTTATGTTTTATTTTAGCTGGTATATTATTTTTTATTCAAAATTATTTCTCTATAACAAATTTATTAATATACTTACCTATAATATTAATTTCTTGGTATGCGGTAAGACAATTGGTAAACAATTTAAATATGTTAAATAATAGATAGCTTATAGAAACAAAAGAAGCTCAATTAGTTGTAATTACAATTAATTGAGCTTCTTTTGTTATTCTTTTTCTTGTTTATCTGTATCTTCCTTATCTTTTTTCTTTTTCCAAATAAAAAGCAAGATTATTAATACTAATAGTCCCAACCCTATATATAGACCATTATTTTTTATTATTTCTCCAGTTTGTGGTAAGGTATCTACTGTTAATAATTTCAATCTTAACACCTCCTGTGTAAATTTATGTTTATAATTGAATAAATTAAAAAGAGAAATTTACTTATGTTATTTTAATATTATTTATTGTCTTCTACTTTTTCGTCGTTGATGCTTTGTTTAATATCTTCTAATTTTTCTTCTGTTTCGTTTTTGAAATCATTTATTTTTTCTGATACAGCATCTTCTTGGATAGTTTCTTTTATTTCTTCTGTTTTATCTCCGATATTTGTTACTTTCTCTTTAATATTAGAAACATAACTGTTTATTGTTGGAGTTATTTCCTCTTTTAATACTTTTGTAGCATCAGCTAAGTTAGCTTTTAATTCAAGTCCTTTTTCTTTTAAATCCATAGCGTTATCTTTTATAGCAGATGAATCACTTGCTAATTGTTTTCCTAAGTCAACTGTTTCTCCTACTTTTTGGCTAACGTAATCAGCACCTTTTTTTGTAACTTTTTTTAGATCATCTGTAAGGTATTCCGCTGATGCTGCAACACCATTTTCTTTTGTATAGTTCCACATACATTTAGAATATGATATAGATGAATCTAATTTTTCTTTAACTAATTCTTTATGTTCGTCAACTTTTTTAGGATTATCAAGGTAATATTTAACTGCGTACGCTCCTAACCCTACTAAAATGATTTTCGTTAATTTTCCCATTTTTATACCTCTCTTTTTAAATAATTATATTAATTATAACATATATGACTTAAAAATAACATAAAATTATTTGGAAGATTGTTATATATTTTTTTATTTAACTAATATAACAGTTTTATTTTTCGTATATTTTGCAACAAACTTAATATAAAATATGATATAATAGTAAAGGTTGATTAATTTGATAATTTATGAAAGGAGAGCGTATGTATAGAGACGATATTAAACCGCAAAAAGGTGATATTGTAAAAATAATTGCTTATAAACATGATGGATCGTTACATAGAATTTGGCATAAAAATACAGTTTTGGAAGCTAATGATCAAGTAGTTATATTAGCTAATAATAAAACGTCTGTAACAGAGCATGATGGTAGAACTTGGGTAACAAAAGAAACAGCATTAGTTTACTTCCATGCAGAATGTTGGTTTAATATAGTATGTATGTTTAGAGAAGATGGACTACATTACTATTGCAATCTAGGTTCTCCATTTGCTTTTGATATTGATGGTGTGAAATATATAGACTATGACTTAGATATAAAAAAATATCCAGATGGAAAATATTTTTTATTAGATGAAGATGAGTATAATTTGCATAAATATAAATATGGATACAGCGAAACTTTGGATAAAATATTGAGATATAATGTAGGAAAGTTACAAAATTGGATAGATAACAATTTAGGACCATTCTCAGAAGAATTTATTAATATATGGGTGGAACATTACAATAAAATAATAAAATAGGTGAAATATGTTAAAAGGAAATTTTTCTTTTGTAGTTAAGGAAGATGAAATATCGGTAAAAATTGCTAATAAAGTTAAAGATTTTTTAATTAATAATAATTTGAAAGAAGATGTAGAAAAACCTGACTATATTGTAGTTATAGGTGGTGATGGAACAGTTTTGAATGCTTTTAGAAAATATTTAGATATAGTTAATTATGTAAAATTTATTACTATACATACGGGACATTTAGGATTTTATACGGATTATCAAGTTGAGAACTACAAAAAGATATTTGAAGATATGCTGCTTAGAGAACCACAAGTAGAAAGTTATCCTTTATTAGCTGTAGAAGCTTATTGTTCGCAAGGGAATATGTTAACAAAAAATTATGCTTTGAATGAAATAACTTTTAATAATTCTATGGGATCAACTTATGTTGCGGAGTTATATATAAATGATGAACATTTCGAAAATTTTAGAGGAGATGGTATTTGTATAAGCACTCCTACTGGCTCTACTGCTTATAATAAAAGTTTGGGTGGATCTGTTATCCATCCTAAAATGGATATATTTCAAGTTACAGAGATAGCTGCACTTAATAATCTTGTATATAGAACATTAGGTAATTCATTTATATTGTCTAAAGATGAAGTATTAACTATAAAGCCAAGGCATCAAGCGACTAATAATAGATTAAGTATAGATCAATTATATTATAGTAATGAATCACTTTCAAAAATTAGAGTAACACTATCAAAAACTAGAAAAATATCATTTTTAAGATATAACGATGTTAGTTTTTGGAAGAGAGTAAAGAGGTCATTTATAGGTGAATAATATTGTTTTAAAATTTAATGTTGAACAAAATTTGCTGCTTAGAGATTTTTTGTTGACTAATAATATTTCACGAAAAACATTAACTAGAATAAAATTTGATTTAGATGGAAGTATTAAAGTAAATGGAAAAGAAGAAAATGTCAGATATAATTTGTCCGTAGGAGATATTGTTGAAATTATTTTGCCTAGTGAGAGTTTTAGTAATAATGTTCGATTTATAAAAGGTGATATTAATATAATTTATGAAGATAATTATTTTTTGATTGTAAATAAAACTAAAAATTTACCTACTATCCCTTCTAGAAATAGTAATGACGAATCTCTTCTTGAGCATATTAACTATTATTTTAGAATTAATAATTATAATACTATTCCTCATATAGTAACTAGGCTTGATAAGAATACAACAGGATTAGTATTAATAGCTAAACATAGACATATTCATGCTTTGTTTGGTAAAATTGATATAGATAAGTATTATTTGGCATTAGCTGATGGGGAAATCAAGAAAAATCAAATTATAGAAGCTAATATCTCTCGTCAGTCTGATAGTATTATAAAAAGACAGGTATGTGATATTGGAAGTTATGCAAAAACAAAACTTTCAGTTATAAAATATTATAAAAATATAGATGCAACATTAATAAAACTAAAATTGTACACAGGGCGAACTCATCAAATAAGAGTACATTGCAGTTATATAGGTCATTCTTTATTGGGTGATAGACTATACGGCGGTAATGATAATCTTATAAATAGACAAGCGTTGCACTGTTATAGTTTATCTTTTGTTCATCCAATCACTAATAAAAAGGTATCATTTGTTAGTGATTTGGATGAAGATATGCAAGATTTAATTAATATTTAAAATGTAAAGAAAGGAAGTTATTAATGGCTGAGTTAAAAGATAGAGTAATTGAAGCTTTAGAAACAGTTATAGATCCTGAATTAGGAATAGACATTGTAAATTTGGGCTTAGTTTATGATGTAAAAATGAATGATGAAGGTCACGCAATAGTAGAAATGACACTGACCTCTATGGGTTGTCCAGTAGCTCCATTAATTATTGAGCAAGTAGAAATGGCTATGCTAACTGTTGAAGAAGTAAATGAAGTAGATGTAGAACTAGTGTGGGATCCTCCTTGGACTAAAGATAAAATGTCGCGCTATGCTAAAATAGCTCTAGGAATAGTGGATTACGATTAAGATATATTAAAGAAGGTGTACTAAATAAATTTATTGTTTAAAAAATTATTGACAATAAAATATTTAGTATGCCTTTAAATGTTTGAGGTGATGATATGAATATTTATTATGACGTATTAATAGTAGATAAGTACGAGTATTTTATTGCATGTACAGACAAAGGATTAGTTTACGTTAATATTTTAAATTTAGAGAAAAATCTAAAAGATTTAGAAACTTTAATTAAAGATAGCAATATAATAAATTCTAAAGAAAAATTAAAAATTTATAAAGAAAAACTAAGACATTATTTTTTAGGAGATATTGTAATTTTTGATTTTTCTATAGATTTGTATGGAACAGAATTTCAAAAAGAAGTTTGGAGAAGTTTAAGTAATATTGAATATGGAAATACGATAACATATACAGAAGTAGCAACTATGTTAGGGAACAAAAATGCGGTAAGAGCAGTAGCAACTGCTATAGGTAAGAATCCTCTTTCTATAGTCTTACCTTGTCATAGAGTTATTGGAAAAGATGGAAAACTTCATGGGTACTTAGGGGGAATTGAACGAAAACGGGAACTATTAAATTTAGAAAAAAACAATAGAATATGATGTATTAATCAAATTAATAATCGTCTTAATCGGTATAATCGCAAAATAAATGCAACATAATAGCTAAATTATGTTGCATTTATTTTTGTTATGTTGTATAATTTCAGTAGTGACGAAAAGGAGGAAGTGATGGAACTTTCTAATAGAGAAAAGAAAATTATAAAAATAGTAAAAAACTATGAACCTATTACAGGTGATGATATAGCAAAAGAACTATCTTTAAGCAAATCTACGATAAGAACAGAACTATCAATTTTAGTCAAATTGGGTATACTGGAGTCTAAAACAAATGTAGGATATTTTTATAACGGTTCATTTTTGGATAATAATAAATATGATGTATTAAAAGATACCAAAGTTAAAGAAGTTATGGGAATAGCTATTACATCAAAGATAACAGATAGTATAGCAGAAGTAGTATCTAGATTATTTCTACATGATGTTGGTACTGTATTTATTTTGGATGATAGTAATAGTTTGTCAGGAGTAGTATCAAGAAAAGATATGTTAAAAATGCTAGTAGCTAATAACAGTAATAATCTTCCCGTAGCTATGGCAATGACTAGGGTTCCTAACGTTATTTGTGTAACTACGGAAGAAACTTTGACTGATGCACTTAGAAAAATAATAACACATGAAATAGATTGCTTACCTGTAATTAGTCACGAAGAAGGTTCAATAAAAGTTTTAGGAAGAATATCAAAAACAACTATAACTAGGTTGTTGTTAGATATATTGGAGGAATAAGATGATAAATATTTACGTACTGTCAGACTCTTTAGGAAATACTGCAACAGACGTAGTAAGAGCTGGACTTGCTCAATTTGACTGTACTAAAGATGAGTACAAAATAATAAAAATTCCTGGGATAGCAACTCAAGAAGATATTGATGAGGTTTTTGTAGGGATAAGGGATAAAGATGTAATAGTCCAAACTATAGTAAAGAGGGAATTAGCCAACTATACAAAGGAACTAGCAAAGAAAAATGGTGTTGAAGTAATAGATATTTTAACAAAATTATTACAAACTTTGGAAGTTAAATTTGAAACAAAAATAAAAAATAGACCTGGAGAAATTAGAAAACTAGGAGAAAGCTATTTTAGAAGAGTAGATGCTTTGGAATTTGCTGTTAGGTATGATGATGGAAAAGATTTGAACGGTTTGCTGGAGGCAGATATAGTAATACTAGGAGTGTCAAGAACTTCTAAAACTCCATTAAGTATGTATTTAGCTAACAAAAACATAAAGGTAATGAATTTGCCTTTGGTTCCAGAAGTTAATTTACCTAAAGAACTTTATGAAATAGATAATAGAAAAATAATAGGTTTAACTACATCTATAGAACATCTAAACGGAGTTCGTGAAGAAAGAATGAAAGCTTTGGGAGTAAATAGTCAAAATAGTTATTCAACAGAGCTTAGAATTTTTGAAGAGTTGGAGTATGCGGACGGTGTAATGAAAAGATTAAATTGTCCCGTAATTAATGTAGAGAATAAAGCAATAGAAGAAACGGCTGAAATAATTATTGATATTATAAAAGAACGTGGAATTAATATAACAAATATTTAAGGAAGTAATAAAAAAATAAAAGGGGATTAATAATATGACAACAAAATATGTTTACAATTTCAAAGAAGGTAACAAAGATATGAAGAGTTTGCTTGGAGGAAAGGGAGCTAACTTAGCTGAAATGAGTTCTCTAGGAATAAGTGTTCCTCCAGGTTTCACTATTACTACAGAAAGCTGTAATGATTATTATGAAAATAATATGCGTATAAAACCGGAAATCATAAAGCAAATTAATGAACAATTAGCGGTTTTAGAAGAGTCTATGGGTAAAAAATTAGGAAGTTTAGAAGATCCATTATTAGTATCAGTAAGAAGTGGAGCAGTATTCTCTATGCCTGGTATGATGGATACAATACTTAATTTAGGACTAAACGATGAAACTACAATAGTTTTGGCTAAGAAAAATAATGATTATAAGTTTGCTTATGATAGTTATAGAAGATTTATTCAAATGTTTTCTGATGTAGTTATGGGAGTAGAAAAGTATAAATTTGAAGCGGTACTAACACGTGTTCGTAATGAGAAAGGATATGAACAAGATAGTGATATGACGCCTGATGATTTATTTAAAGTAGTAGAAGAATTTAAGAAAATTTATCAAAAAGAAGTAGGAAAACCATTCCCTAGTAATGTTCAAGAACAATTAATGCTGGCGGTAGAAGCAGTATTTAAATCTTGGAATAATAATAGAGCAAAAGTTTATCGTAGACTAAATGGTATAAGTGATAAGTTAGGAACGGCAGTTAATATTCAGGCAATGGTATTCGGTAATATGGGTGATAATTGTGGAACAGGTGTTTGCTTTAGTAGAAATCCATCTACTGGAGAAAATAAATTGTTCGGAGAATATTTGATAAATGCACAAGGAGAAGATGTAGTAGCTGGAATAAGAACTCCGAAACCAGTTTCTGTATTGCAAGCAGAGTTACCATCGATTTATGATGAATTGGTATCTCTTACTAAGATTTTAGAAAATCACTATAAAGATATGCAAGATATTGAATTTACTATAGAAAATGAGAAATTGTATATTCTACAAACTAGAAATGGTAAAAGAACAGCTTTAGCTGCAGTAGAAATAGCAGCTTCGTTAGTCGAAGAAGGTATTTTAACTAAAGAAGAAGCATTATTACGTATTAATTCGGATGATATCAACCAATTGTTGCATCCTACTTTTGAACCTAAAGCATTAAAAGAGGCAACACTATTAACTCAAGGACTAGCAGCTTCTCCAGGGGCAGCAACAGGAGCAATTTATTTTACAGCAGAAGATGCAGTAAATGCTTCTAATAGTAAAGATGTAATATTAGTCAGAGAAGAAACTTCACCTGAAGATATAGAAGGAATGGTTAGCTCACAAGCTATAGTAACTTCAAGAGGAGGAATGACATCACACGCTGCCGTAGTAGCTAGAGGAATGGGTAAATGTTGTGTTTGTGGTTCTCAAAACATGATTATTGATTATGAAGAAAAAACTTTACGAGTAGGAGATGTAATATTAAAAGAAGGAGATATTATATCTGTTGATGGAAGTAGTGGAAAAGTTTATTTGGGAAGTATTGCTAAATCTGATTCTTCATTTACAGATAGTTTCAAAAAAATAATTTCTTGGGCAGATGATATAAGAGAGTTAAAAATTTTTGTGAATGCTGATAATGAAAAAGATGCAAAAGTTGGATTTGATTTTGGAGCAGAAGGTGTAGGATTGTGTAGAACAGAGCATATGTTCTTTGAAGAGGATAGAATAAGTTCTGTTAGAAAAATGATATTATCAAATAATGAAGAAGAAAGAAAAGTACATTTAGACAAATTACAGCCGATACAAAGTGAAGATTTCTATAGAATATTCAAAGAAGCTCAAGGAAAATCTGTTAATATTCGTTTATTAGATCCACCTTTACATGAATTTTTACCACATGATGACAAAACTATTGCGACAATATCTAATGAATTAGAGATTTCTGTTGAGAAATTAAAAGAAAAGATTAAAAGTATTGCAGAATTCAATCCTATGATGGGGCATAGAGGTTGTAGGCTTGGTGTAACTTATCCAGAAATTTATTTAATGCAGGCAAAAGCTATAGGACAAGCAGCTATTCGAGCTAAAAAAGAAGGAATTGAAGTAAATGTAGAAGTTATGATTCCTTTAGTAGGAATAAGTGATGAATTGAAATATTTGAAAGATCAAATAGAAGATTTATTAGAAAAAGATATCCAACTTTACAATCAACCATTTAATTATAAAATAGGAACTATGATAGAGATTCCAAGAGCTTGTTTGGTAGCAGATGAAATAGCTAATTATGCAGAATTCTTTAGTTTCGGAACTAACGATTTAACTCAACTTACTTTTGGTTATTCTCGTGATGATGCAGAGAAATTTATAGATATTTATAAAAAGAAAAATATCCTAGAATCTGATCCGTTTGTTAATTTGGATAGTAGTGGTGTATTAGAACTTATGAAGATAGCTATAAACAAAGCTAAACAAACGAGACCTGATATTAAGTTAGGTATTTGTGGAGAGCATGGAGGAGATGAAAAATCTATAGAATTAGTAGGAAATATTGGTTTAGATTATGTTTCTTGTTCACCATACAGAGTTTTAATAGCTAAACTAGCTGCGGCTAAAACAGCGATAAAGAATAAGTAATAATTGAGAATATAGTAAAAAAACCGTGAATATATAATTTCACGGTTTTTGTTTTTTTAAGTTTTTGGATTAACAGTTATTTTCTAACAGCATCCATAAATAATACTACACCTTGATATAAGAAAGATATAGCAACTAAATAAGCAGCAGCTAAGCTTGCAATTATTGGATTAAAATATACAAATAATCCAATTAGAATACTTAAGATACCAGTCCAAATAAGTAGGTTACTTAAGTTAGGTAGTTTACTTCTAAGTTTGAATGCACGAATAAGACGTATAACTCCATAGACTATTAACCAGATACCTATTACAACAGGAATAACTAATGGTAAAGTTATGAATGATCCTGATAATAGATATATAGCTATTATAATATTAAGAATACCAGAAAATAGTAACCAACCATCACGGTCATCTTTTTCTATATTAAAATAAGTTACAGTTTCAGATATACCACCTAATAGTATCCCAAATGAAATAAGCCAGCTTATACTAAGTAAATTAACTGCCGGATTTACAATTAAATAGATAGCTAATACAATTTGTAAAATTCCACCTATTATATAAAGCCATTTTTCTGATTTTTTCATAAATAAACCTCTTTTCATAAAATTTCATTAAATTATAGCAAATTTTATAATTTAAGTCAATTATAAATTAGCATTATTTTTTGTTTTCTTTTTCATAAATCTTTTAATTATGATAGCTAATCCTCCAAATATAATAACAATAGGAATTGCATTGAGAGGGAAGAATAGAGAAATTACAATTAAAGCTATTACTTCTTGTTTGCTAACAGTTATTAAGAAAGTAGTTGCTATTATGGAAATCATTACCGTTGAGTTAGCTTCCGGAAAAATTACCGACCAAGCATATCCTTGTAAAAATGCGGAGAACATTAATGGAAAAATATCTCCACCTTTCCATCCAGTATTTAGGCAGATAGAAAGAAATAGTAACTTAATAATGGATGATAAAAATAAAAATACAGCACTTAATTGTAATGCCATATCAACTACTAGGTGCATAGTGTGTTGGCCAGAGAATAATAAATTAGGAGCAAAGTTTGCTACTAGAAATATTACTATCCCTCCAAATATAATTTTTTGATTAAGTGTATAAGAATTTTTTATGAATTTCTCTATCTGCTTATCTGCTACTCTATATAGGAAACCTGTAATTATAACAATAGGAATTATGGGTAGGGCATAAGGAATAGTTTTTATAACATTATCTACACTTCCTATTTTAGTTACAAATCCAGGTGCATCTACTAGATTGCTAAGGAGTACATATATAATAATACCATTTATTATTAATAGTATATTTAGTAATTTTTCTTTTTTGAATGTATTTTGTTTTGTTTTTGATTTTAGGTAATTTGTTGGATGGAATAATAGTTCTAATTTTTTATTAAATTTAAGAGTTACAAAATTCTCATAATTTTGAAAAATATAGCGTGCCTTATCAGCTTGCCAAATCGACAATCCATACAAAATTCCCATTAAAGTTGCTTCTGGTCCAACTCCAGCTCCAACAACTAAAACTACTAGTGCTGAAATTGTATTTTGAATTATATTGTAATTTCCTATACTGCCATTCTTTTTAAAAATATGCTCTACTTCGTGATGGTTTTGTGGTACATCTCCATATAGTTTTTTTATAAGTAGTAAAATAATAGTACCTGTAAAAATTAATATAAAATTATATAGCATATTATATGTGTTAATCTTATCTTTTAGCGTGTGCCAAAGAAAATGTGTTAATGCAGATTCTATTCTAAGAAATAAGAATGCAAATAGTCCTATTATTGAACTATAAATAATACTTATTAATAAAATATTTAATTGTTTGGATTTCATTTTTTCTCCTAATAATGTTTAAATTGTAATAAATGTTTTATACTTTAAGGGTTTTGACATCAGGTGTCAAGTTATAAATAACGTCTTTTCTTTCGATGATTATACTAACTTTATTATACAGCTCTTTATTAGATTTAATATTGTCCAGTAATTCTTTGCTAGGATTAATTGCTATTGGATTACCTACTTTACTAAGCATTCTATAATCCCCCTGAGTATCTCCGTAAGCAAAAGATTTTTCTAAATCTATATTATATTCTAATACCAGTTTATCAATCATATTGTTCTTACTTTCTGAATCCCACATAGGAATTACTTCACCAGTAAATTTATTATTTTCCATAATATACTTACTACCTATACTCAAAAACACTCCGTGTTTCTCACCCATTTTTTCTACTAGAAAATCTGGACTTCCAGAAATAAAAAATACTAGATGATTTTTTTCTTTGTGATCTTTGATAATATTTCTAGTATATTTATATACTCTATCAGATTTTAGTTGGATTACTTTTCTTGCAACAAAATCAAGTTCTTCTTTTGTCAAACCTTTTATCGCTTCTTGGTATCTAGTAGATAATTCGAAAAGGTAGTTGTCATAATCATCTTCTCTTTTATCCCAACTATTGTAAAGGTGTCTTATGTCATTTATCCAAATTTTTTCATCTAATATTTCGTAACGTATAAGTTTTTTGAAATGTTCAGTCATCAATGAATCTCTATATAAGGTTCCATCTATATCAAAAAATACCGCTATTTTTTTATTGGTCATTGATAAGATTACCTCCTTTTAAATATATTTTGATTAATGTTATCATAGTTTTTGATAAAATACAATATTCTTAAGGTCTTAAATATATTTTAAATGTATAATTTTATGTCTTAATAAAAATTTTTGATAAATATCCTTAAAGTAAATATGTAGTAAATTATAAAAAAACTAATGTAGTATATAAAGTAAAAATATATTATTATAATTATTTTAACAATTAATATTAATTGTGTTATAATCTATTTAATATATTTTAAGAAAGGAGTTTAGTATGTATTTAATAAAGAAATTAAGTTGGTTTTTGAAGAAAGAAAAGAAAGCATATATAATAGCAATATTATCTTTGATAATCATCAGTATTTTAAATTTAATACCTCCTAAAATTATAGGGATGGTCATAGATAGTGTTACAGAGAAAACTCTAACTCAAAGAGATTTATTTGTTAATGTATTTATTTTGTTAATTGCAGCTTTAGCTATGTATGTTTTGAGATATATTTGGAGAACTAGTTTATTTGGTGCTGCAAATAGATTGCAAAGAATTTTACGTTATAATTTGTTTGAACATTTTACAAAAATGTCTCCTTCTTTTTATCAAAAATATCGTACTGGTGATTTAATGGCTCATGCTACTAACGATATAAATGCTGTAGGTCAAACTGCTGGAGCAGGAGTAATGTCCGCAGTTGATGCTACAATAACGGCCTTAGTTACATTAATTACTATGTTTTTTACAATTTCTTGGCAATTAACATTGGCGGTATTAGTACCATTACCTTTTATGGTTTTTTGTACTAATAGATTGGGTAAAAAATTACATAATAGTTTCAAGGACTCTCAAGCAGCATTTTCTGAATTAAATAATAATGTTCAAGAAAGTATTTCAGGAATAAAGGTTACTAAATCTTTTGATTATGGAGAAGAAGAGTATAGTAAATTTAAGCAAACAAATGATATTTCTTATGAAAAAAATATAAAGACTATGAAATATGATTTGTTATTTGACCCTGCAATAATAATTTTTATAGGAATGTGTTATGTTATATCTCTTGTGTTTGGGGGTTATTTAGTTTACTCTGGAGATATTACAGTGGGAGGCTTAGTAACATTTATTACATATTTAGATATGCTTGTTTGGCCACTGTTGGCTATGGGATATTTATTTAATGTTATTCAACGAGGGAATGCATCATACGGGCGTATAGAAAGTATTTTATCAGAAAAATCTGATATAGTAGAAGCCCAAAATCCTATAACTAGTATTAATAATGGAAAGATTGTTTACAATGTAAAATCATTTTCTTATGATAATAATATTACTTTGAAAGACATAAATTTTGAAATAGAAAAAGGAAAAACTTTAGGTATCGTTGGGCAGACAGGATCAGGGAAAACTACACTTTTAAAATTATTACTAAGAGAACGTGATGTTGAAAATGGAGAAATATCTATAAATAATAACAATATAAAAGATTATTTACTTAAAGATTTACGAAGTTTGATAGGATATGTCCCACAAGATCAAATATTGTTTTCTGCTACTATAAGAGATAATATAGCATTTGCAAAACCTAATAGTACAGATGAACAAATATCAAAAGTAGCTAAACTTAGTTGTGTTTATGATGATATTGTAGAAATGCCTAAAGGTTTTGATACTATAGTAGGAGAGAGAGGTGTTTCTCTTTCTGGAGGTCAAAAACAAAGGATAGCAATAAGTAGAGCTTTGATTACCGAATCAGATATATTAATTTTAGATGATTCTTTGAGTGCTGTAGATGCCAAAACAGAGGATATTATCTTACATAATTTACAAGAGATAAGAAAGAACAAGACAACTATTATAACCGCTCATAGATTAAGTGCGGTAGTTCATGCTGATTTAATTATAGTTATGCAAAATGGTACTATAATAGAGAGTGGTACACATAGTGAGTTAATAGAAAATGCAGGTTGGTATGCAGACACTTATAATAAACAACAAATAGAAAGTAGTTTAGGTGGTGATTAATGATATGAAAGAAAAGAATAACAATACACCGACAGCTAAAGAACAATGGAGGATATTCAAAAGATTAATTACATACACTAACAAATATAAAGTGTTACTTATTATAGCTTTAATATTTTTATTTCTTAATACGGTAGTTAGAGCAGTAATACCACAAGTGGCAAAAGAGTTTATAGATAACTATATAGGAAATAGCAATTTTAATCGTAATATTGTGATTTTCACAATAATAATTTACTATTCTCTTTTCCTACTAGAAGCCATATTTTATTATGTAGGTGGAATGAGTTTTGAAAAATTATCTTTTGGTATTATAAAAGACTTACGAAATGAATCATTTAGAAATGTTCAAAAATTGGGAATGAAATATTTCGATAATACATCTTCTGGAGGTATTGTATCAAGGCTTACTAATGACACAGAAAGTATAAGTAATATGTTTAGCTTAGTATTTAGTAATTTTATTTCTGGAACATTTTTGATTGTAGTTAGTTTATATTCTATTTTTACTCTGGATATTACAGTAGGATTCTTAACGCTATCGTTACTTCCTATAATTTTTGTATGTATGTATTATTATAGAAAACTTTCTGTTAAGGTAGTTGGAGATATGAGAAGTAAATTAAGTTCTATTAATTCTAAGTTAGCTGAAAGTATAGATGGTATGACTATTATTCAATCTTTTAGACAAGAAAACAGAGTAATTGACGAATTTGAAAAAACTAATAATGATTATTATAAATTATATATTAAATATTTACGTGTAGATAGTTTGCTTTTAAGACCGGCTTTAGCATTATTAAAAATGATAGCTTATATAATGTTACTTATGTATTTTGGTTTGCGTGGAGAAGTTTTGGGGCTTACAGCAGGAACTATGTATGCACTAATTCAATATATAAATAGATTTTTTAACCCGATGATAGATTTAACTCAAAGTTTTTCAACGTTACAAACGTCAGTAGTATCGGCAGAAAGAGTATTTAAACTTATTGATGAGGAGGAATATGAACCACATCAATTAAATAAAGATGTATATATAGAAGAAGGCAATATAGAGTTTAAAAATGTTTCGTTTAGCTATAACGGAGAAATAGATGTTTTGAAAAATATTAGCTTTAAAGTTAATAAAGGAGAAACTATAGCTTTTGTTGGACACACAGGATCTGGGAAATCTTCTATTATAAACCTATTTATGAGATTTTATGAATTTAATAGAGGAGAGATATTAATAGATGGTACTAATATAAAAGATTATAGTAGGAAAGAATTATTTAAAAACATTGGATTAGTATTACAAGATCCATTTCTATATCACGGTAA
The DNA here is from genome assembly GCF_056897515.1 of Gemelliphila sp. 1F1. NCBI lineage: Bacteria > Bacillati > Bacillota > Bacilli > Caryophanales > Gemellaceae > Gemelliphila > Gemelliphila sp. 1F1. The sequence goes on along the minus strand of NZ_JBXHBE010000002.1, from coordinate 221,055 downwards.
CATAGAAGATAACATAAAACTTTTTTCTAGTGATATATCATCAGAAGATGTTGAAGAAGCGGCTAAGTTTGTAGATGCTGATAATTTTATCACTCAATTAGAAAATTCATATAAACATAAAGTTACAGAGAGAGGATCTACTTTCTCATCGGGACAACGTCAGCTCATAGCTTTTGCGAGAACTATAGCACATAAGCCGAAAATATTAATTTTGGATGAAGCAACAGCTAATATAGATTCAGAAACTGAAGAGATAATTCAAAATTCTCTTAGAAAGATGAGAAGAGGAAGAACAACTATAGCGATAGCTCATAGGTTATCTACGATACAAGATGCTAATTGTATATATGTTCTTAATAAAGGAGAAATAGTAGAAAGTGGAACTCACGAAGAGTTATTAGAGAAAAAAGGTTTATATTATAAAATGTATAAATTACAGACAGGAATGATGTAAATAAAAATAGTACTTGTGAAAATTTCACAAGTACTATTTTTTACTATTTATAGTTTTTCGTAGTCTTCTGGAACATCAAAAGGATTTTCTTTGTTGATATGATCGTAGAATAATATTCCGTTTAGATGATCTATTTCGTGTTGGAAACAGATAGCAGGCAAATCAGTTAAGTTGAGTGTTATTTTTTCATCGTTCTCATTAAATCCTACAACTTTTATTTTTGCATATCTAGGAACATATCCTTTTATTTCTTTATCTACAGATAGACATCCTTCTCCGCTTTCTAAGTAACATTTTTTTGCTGAATGCGAGATAATTTTAGGATTGTATAATGCGTATGATACTGTGTTTTCTGGATTTTCGCCGTCTAGAATATGAACGGCAATCATACGTTTTGATACATTTATTTGCGGTGCGGCTAGACCAATTCCAGGCTTTAAATCGTACTTTTCACAAAGTTCATCATCTTGAGATGCTATTACATACTCTAGAAGCTGTTTTAATATTTTTTTATCATCTTCTGAAATAGGTGATACTACTTCTTCAGCTCTTTTTCTAAGTGTGTTATGTGGATCAATTATTATATTTTTTTTTGTTATCAAATTTATTCTCCTTAATCTTTTTACTTTATTGTAATACATAGTTTCAAATAGTTCAATAAAATAAAAACAACAAAAATATAATTTGTTGTTTTTACCTTAAATATCTATTTTTCTTTAAATCCGCTTTTTAGTAACATTTCCGAAGTTTGCTTAAAGCTAACTTTTGTAGCGTTAGCATCTCCAGAGAAATCTGAGCCAACTAGCTTTTTAGCTCTTAGAGTCTTAAGGTCAACCTTAGTATAATCAACCTCAACATCTTCTACAATACTATTATCTTTATATTCAAATTTTTGTGTTACTCCTTCTATACCTTGATAAGTAGTAGAAATTTGTTCCATTTCAGTTTTCATAAGTTCTTTTTGTTCGTCTGTAAATGAATCTAACTGTATTACAGTATGAGCAGTTTGTTTTGTAACTTCGTCATCTTTGTAATAAAGGGCAATTTCAACAGTAGTTGCTTGATTAGGATTAGCAACGTATGTTTTGCTTTCTTCTGGTTTAGAACAACCTGCTAATATTAATATAGATACTAAAAATAATGATAAAGCCTTAAATATTTTATTCATAATTTTTGAAACCTTCCTTTTTAAAATGATTAACATATTAATTATAACATTATAGAAAGATAAAATCAATGTAAATTAGCTTTAAAAATAGTTATTTTAAAGATATTTAGAAGTCTAAAAAAATAAAAGTCAAAAAAAGTCAAAAAAATTTCAAAAAAGTGTTGACTTTTTTTGACCTAAATGATAATATATTAAATATGAATTAGCACTCTACCAATTCAAGTGCTAATTTATAAATGTAAGAAGGTGATTATATGCTATTAGATAGGCAAATACTTATCCTTCAAACTATAGTAGAAAATTTTATTGATACTAATCAGCCAGTAGGTTCAAAAGTTATTTCTAAAAATATTAACTTTAGTTCTGCAACTATTAGAAATGATATGAGTAAATTAGAAAAAGAAGGACTTATTATGAAGACACATACTTCTTCTGGTAGAGTACCTTCAGAAAAGGGATATCGTTACTATATAGATTATATAAAATCTGATTATAAATTAACTAGTGATGATAATAGGAAGTTACAAAGTATATCTGATGATAGTTACAATTCTGAAGGGAATTTTTTGGAAAAAAATGCTATAGTATTGTCCGATTTAACGGATTGTACAGCGGTAATATTAGCACCTACAAAAACGGATAATAGAATTAATAAAATTGAAGTAATTTTATTAAGTAGTAGAAGTATTTTGGTACTATTAATAACTACAACCGGAGAAGTTTATCAACAAAATTATAAGTTGGATTCTGATTTTTCGGAAGACGATGTGGCGGAGGTTAATAAGATTTTGGCAACATATTTTTATGATGTTGATATGGCCACTGCACATATACTTATTCACGGAGAGTTAGAAAGATACTTAAAGGAAAAAGTTAATAACTATGATGTTATTGTAGTAGCATTAAACAGATTACTTCAAAATAAAATTAAGAAAACTATAGCATTGGGTGGAAAGTACAATTTGCTAAAGCAAACAGATATAAATGATTTAGATAAATTAAAAGAAATAGTTACCCTTTTGGAAGATGAAAATATTATCAATTTAATTGATGAGCATTCTAGTGATGATGAAACTTCTATAAAAATAGGTAATGAACTTTCGTTTGGTAGTATAAAAGAACTTTCATTAGTATCGAGTAAATATAGCACTGATAAAGGTGAAGGAGTTATTGCTGTATTTGGACCGAAAAGAATGAATTACAAGAAAGTTATGGCATTAATAACTTGTGTAAAAGATAACTTAAACAGCAATTTAAAATAGCAGGAGGTAAAAATGACCGCTGAGAATAATAACCAAGAAGAAGTAAAAGAAGAATTAGAAAATCAAGAAGATAATGTAGTTGACGTTGAAGATTCTAATGAAGAAATTATAGAAGAACAAACAGTAGAGCAAATTTTAGAAGCAAAAGTTTTGAAATTAGAAGAAGAAGTAAAAGAAGCAGAAGACAAATATCTTAGACTTTATGCTGAATTTGAAAATTTTAAGAAGCGTAAAAATCAAGAAATAGAAACTAACAATAAGTACAAGAGTCAAAGTGTAATATCAAGTATATTACCTAGTCTAGATAATTTAGAAAGAGCTTTAGAAGCAACAGAAGAAACTGAGGCTACAGAAGCATTGCTAAAAGGTGTAACAATGGTATATGAAGGAATTCAAAATGCTCTAAAAAACGAAGGAGTTGAAGTAGTAACACCTACTGGAGAGCAATTTGATCCTAATTATCATCAGGCAGTTATGCAAGATTCTGATGAGGACAAAGAAAGTGGTATAGTATTGGAAACATTCCAAAAAGGATATACACTTAAAGATAGGGTAATTAGACCCGCAATGGTAAAAGTAAACAACTAAAATATTGAAAATATAACTTAACAACGGAGGAAAAAAATAATGTCAAAAATTATAGGAATAGATTTAGGAACAACAAATTCATGTGTATCAGTATTAGAAGGTGGAGAAGCAAAAGTAATACCAAATCCAGAAGGAAATAGAACAACTCCATCGGTAGTAGCATTTAAAGGTGATGAAATTCAAGTAGGGGAAGTAGCTAAACGTCAAGCTATTACAAATCCAAATACGGTAATATCTATTAAACGTCATATGGGGACAGATTATAAAGAATCTGTTAATGGAAAAGAATACTCTCCACAAGAAATTTCTGCTATGATTTTACAAAATTTGAAAGCAACAGCAGAAAGTTATCTTGGAGAGAAAGTTACAAAAGCAGTAATTACAGTTCCTGCTTACTTTAACGATTCTCAACGTCAAGCAACAAAAGATGCTGGAAAAATAGCAGGATTAGAAGTAGAAAGAATAATAAACGAGCCTACAGCAGCAGCATTAGCTTATGGATTAGAAAAAACAGACGTAGATCAAAAAGTTCTAGTATTTGACTTAGGTGGAGGAACATTCGACGTTTCTATCTTAGAATTAGGGGACGGAGTATTTGAAGTATTGTCTACTTCTGGAGATAACTTACTAGGAGGAGATGATTTTGACCAAGCTATTATTGATTACCTAGTATCAGAATTTAAGAAAGAACAAGGAATAGATTTATCTCAAGATAAAATGGCTATGCAACGTCTAAAAGATGCTGCAGAAAAAGCTAAAAAAGACTTATCAGGAGTAACTTCTACACAAATATCATTACCATTCATTTCTGCTGGAGCTAATGGACCAGTCCACTTAGAAAATACGTTAACTCGTGCTAAATTTGATGAATTAACTCATAATTTAGTAGAGAGAACATTAGTTCCTACACGTCAAGCATTAAAAGATGCAGAATTAAGTCCAAGTGATATTGACCAAGTAATATTGGTAGGGGGATCAACTCGTATTCCAGCAGTTCAAGAAGCTATCAAAAAAGAAATGGGTAAAGAACCTCATAAAGGAGTTAACCCAGATGAAGTAGTAGCTATGGGAGCAGCTATTCAAGGTGGAGTAATTTCTGGAGATGTTAAAGATGTAGTCCTACTAGATGTTACGCCATTATCATTAGGTATCGAAACTATGGGATCAGTTATGACTGTGCTAATCCCAAGAAATACAACTATACCTACTTCAAAATCACAAGTGTTCTCAACAGCAGTTGATAATCAACCAGCAGTAGATATTCACGTACTTCAAGGTGAAAGACCGATGGCTAACGATAACAAAACATTAGGTCGTTTCCAATTAACAGATATACCAGCAGCACGACGTGGAGAACCACAAATAGAAGTAACATTTGATATAGATAAAAATGGTATTGTAAATGTTACAGCAAAAGATTTAGGAACACAAAAAGAACAAAAAATTACTATTGAATCAAGTAGCTCATTAACAGAAGAAGATATTGATAGAATGGTAAAAGAAGCAGAAGCTAATGCAGAAGCAGATGCAAAACGTAAAGAAGAAGTAGACATCAGAAATGAAGCTGATCAATTATCATTCCAAGCAGATAAAGCATTAGAAGATGGAAAAGATAAAGTTGATCAAAGTTTACTAGATGCTATAAAAGAAAAAAATGACAAATTAAAAGAAGCTATCAAAAATAATGCTTTAGATGATATTAAGTCAGCTAAAGAAGAATTAGAAAAAGCTGTTCATGAAATGACTATGAAACTTTATGAACAAGCTAGTGCAGCTCAAGCTCAAGCATCACAAAATGCAGAACAGACATCTAGTGATGATGATACTATTGATGCAGATTTCACAGAGAAAAAATAATTTTGAATAAACTATTTTAGATTAAAAATACAAAATCCACTAAATTCTAAATACTTTAAGGAGTTTAGAACTTAGTGGTTTTGTTAATATAAATGTAATTTGAGGTGAAATAATGGCAAAAAGAGATTATTATGAGGTGCTAGGTCTAAGTAAAGGAGCTTCAGCTCAAGAAATAAAAAAAGCATACAGAAAATTATCTAAACAATACCATCCAGATATCAATAAAGAGCCAGATGCTAATGAAAAGTTTAAAGAAATAACAGAAGCTTATGAAGTTCTTAGCGATGATAACAAGAAAGCTCAATATGATCAATTCGGTCATTCTGCTTTTGAACAAGGTGGTTTTGGCGGAAGCGGAGGCTTTGGTGGCTTCGGTGGAGGATTTAGCGGAGCAGACTTTGATGATTTAGGAGATATTTTCTCTAGTTTCTTCGGTGGAGGATCTCGTAGAGCTAATCCTAATGCTCCTAGACAAGGAGAAGATTTGCTTCATAGAATAAATATAAGCTTTAATGATTCTGTTTTTGGAGCTACTAAGAATATAAAAATTAGAAAAGATGTAGAATGTGATCATTGTCATGGAAGTGGAGCGAAAAATTCTTCAAGTGTAGAAACTTGTACAACTTGTCATGGAAGTGGTGTAGAAACAGTAGTTCAAAGTACAGTGTTTGGACAAGTACAATCACAAAGAACATGTTCAACTTGTCAAGGACGAGGAAAAATAATTAAAGATAAATGTTCTCACTGTTTTGGAAAAGGATATAACAACAAAGAAGTAGAGTATGAAATAGAAATACCGGCAGGTATAAAGTCTGGACAACGTGTAAGGCTACAAGGAAAAGGTGGTCATGGAATTAACGGAGGCCCAGCAGGAGATTTATTTGTAGAAGTTTTAGTTGCAGAAGATAGTTATTTCCATAGAGAAGGTGATGACATCTATACTGAATTAGAACTTTCTCCTGCACAAGCAGCCTTAGGAGCTAAAATTGATGTGCGAACTTTAACAGGTGAAATTGAATTAAATGTTCCAGCAGGTACGCAACATGGTAGAAGATTTAAACTTTCAGGAAAAGGTGTAAAAAGTGTAATGGGATATGGTCAAGGTAATCATTATATAGTAGCATCTATAAAAATACCGAAAGATTTATCACGTGAGGAAAGAGAATTATATGAAAAATTAGCTAAATTACGTGATGAAAAATATACAGAGGAAACGGGCTTCTTCGAAAAAGCTAAACGCAAGGCAAAAGATATATTAGATGATTTGTAGAAATTAGTATTTTAATTTGAGAGAAATAAGGTTTTTATTTCTCTCATTTTTGTTATTAGAGCATAAATATTTAGTGGAGGTAGTTATCGTGGTATAATCAATAAGTTCGTATATATTGAGCTATACAATAGAAATAGAGGGAAAAGAATGAAAAAAATAATATTAAGAACAGTAATGTTAGCACTACTAGTAATATTACTAGTGATGTTATTAGTAGGGTGCGTAAAAATAAATTTAAAATCAAATGCAGTATATTATGCGAAAAATATGCCAAGAGGAGAAGGACAAGAACCAGAATTAATAATGTTAATAGACAATTTATGGTGGGTGGATAATCCAGATATAGAAGGAATACAATACAATTTAGATGGAGTTAGGACGGTTAAAACTCCTAATGGTAGGAGATACCTTAGTAATTCCTATGAAAATATATATATATTCAGATGAAGAATATAATTTTTATAAATTTAATAGAAGATTTGAATTATTATTTATGTTGAATGATAAAGATGAAGAAGTAAATATTAACTCTGTAGATAAAAATAAAATAGTTTCGGAGATAAAATCACTAGTACAACCTGTAATTGACAAACAAGATAAGCCACTAATAAATCTCCAATGGATATTTAATTTAGTATATCAAGATGAGTTTAAATAGAAGTATACAAATCTATGTAAGTAAAAATACTTACATAGATTTTATTTTATAAATGCATAAGTTTTCTATAATAATAAATATTATGATATAATCATTGAGTTCGAAAGGAGGAAAAATGAGAAAAATAAAAATTATATTAAGTTTAATGATGATGTTTTTATTACCAGGAAATATTGTTTTGGCAGAAACAACCCTAACTAATGTAGTAGATAAAAATACATCAAATTCGAACAAAAACTATCAGAATGAAAGTGTAACTATTGGTAATGATTCACTAACCATTGGAACACCTTCAAAATCTAATAATACAAGCACATCTAATATTCCACAAATTACCCACTATGTTATTAATGGAGAAGTGGATAATACAAAAACGGGAATTGACTTTTATAATAATATTTCTATTTCATTAATAGGAGATAACTTAACAAACAGGCATTTCTTGACTAAAGAAGGGTTACACTGGTCAGATAGAACATATGTTGAGCTAATCCAAGGACAAGAATTAGGAATACTTAACGATGCTACTACATTTGGTGTTCAAAATACACCTAGTATAGAAGTTAAAGCATATAGAAATAATAAAGGAGATTCTGGAAGAATTAATTTTGTAGGAAAAACTAAATCTAACGAAGATTTAGATTTAATTTGGACAGTAATTGATTCAGATAAAGAAGAATGGGCTAACAATTCTGGTTACGCTAATAATAATCGTATAAAAGGATTAGGTTTTGCAGGAGAACAATTTATTCCAGGAGCAACTGGAAATTCTATTGCCGTCTTATATAATAACGCAAGTAACTTAGGTATTAATTACAAGATAGTAAAACACGGTACAATGGAAGAAATGCCAGTAGTATTAAGCTTTATTTCAACAGATATTGACGCAGCTCAAGGAGTACAGACAGATTTAGCTAATATTACAGAAATTATTCCTAAAGAATCAAATTTAGTAAAGAAAGATAATATTATTTATGATGCTACTCCTGGGGTAGTTGGATTAAATGGCTCTGTAGACTTACCCAAAGGTGGCTATTTAGGTGCAGGATTTTTATCTAGTTTTGATTATATATTTTATTCGCCAGCACCTGAGAGAGTTAATGATTCATATTACTATCCTATAGCTGTAAGATATGATATATTCGGTAGTAGTTTACAAGCTAATCTATTTACAAGGTTACAAAATCATATTACAGTTAGTTATGTAGATGAATCTGGAATAACTATAAAACCTAATGAAGAATTTACAGGATTTCATGACGAAAAGTACTTGTTCCAATCTGTAGCTATACCAAAGTACAAATTAGTAGATATTAAAAAAGATGAATCAAATCTTAACTATCCAAAATTACAATTCGTATATAGACCAGTATATACTGTTACTTTGAAATTCACTGATGAATCAGGAAAAGCTTTGGCAAAAGATAAAGTTTTTCTAGCAGAAAAAGGGTATTCCCTACTATATAATGCAGACAATATAGCAGAATTTACTTCGCCAAATCAATTGAAAACAGTAGTCAATAAGGATATAGAGCATACATTTGTTTATAAGAAGATTGTAAAACCTATTGAGAAAAAAGAAGATTTAGTAGATAATAAAGTAAGTAAAGAAAACATTGCTAAAGAAAATACTAATAACAAAGTTATAGGTAATATAGAACTACCAGTAAACTATAGTAACTATATAAGACCAACTCAACCGATTCAAATTCCTAGACCTACAAATTTCAATAATATTAATAATAATTCTACAATTATACAAAATACTTATATACCAGCAGAGTTAGAACAGAAAACTGCATATGTAGAAAAAAATAACGAAAAAGTAGATCCATTTTTAATAAATACTGGAATGACAAAAGAAGAAAAAGAGATTTTCTTAAATTATATTAAAGAAGTAGCCAAAAAATCTAGAGAAAAACACGGTAATAATCAAGATAAGATAAATCACGATATTACGAATGCTATTGCCTACAGTGTATATCACAATGATTCTCTACAAAAAAAGACTAATGATTTCGGGGAAAGACCTGAAAATTTGGATGATGATTTAAGAAAATTAATTGATAATTCACATTACGATTTAAGATTTATTATAGATTTCCCACATTTAGCAGCGCCACTAGCTACATCAGAGAAAAGCGTTTGGTGGAAAGAATCTATAAAATTTATTGGTGGCTTATCTCCGCTTAATTTATTAGGAGTAAGCCCTAAAGACGTCTTATTTCTAAATAATTCAATGACAGGTGATTTATTAACTCATATAGATGAAAAAGATGCTAGAACTAACAAAGATGCTTATATTTTAAAATATCATCCTGATTTTAAAGATTTGTCGCTAGAAGAAAGAATTGAAAAATATTATAGTATAGAAAGTCTTGAAACAAAAAGACAAGAGTATTACAATGAAGTTTTAGAATTAAAAGGTATAAAATATTTACCAATTGATAACTATATTCTTATTAACTACGGAGCTATACTCAGTTTAGCAGGATTAGGGCTAATATCTTTAACAGCGTTAAGAAAATTTAAAAAAATCTTAAAGTATGTTATACCTGGATTTAAAGAAGTGTTTAAACATACCAAAAACTTTGTGAGCAATAAAATAACAAGTTTCACTAGTAAGGTAACAGCAGGCGTTATAACTGCGAAAAAAGTAGGTGTTAGTATATTAAAAGGAGTAAAAAAAGCAGTAACAGCTACTTATAAAAATGTAATAAAACCAGTAGTTAAAACAATTAATAAGACAGTTATACAACCTATAACAAAACATATAGTAAAACCTACATTAAAAATTGTAAATAAAGTAATAGTAAAACCAGTGCAAAAAATAGCGAGTGTTATTTATAACAAAGTAGTAAAACCGATTCATACTAAAATTATAAAACCAGTTTACAATAAAGTTATTAAGCCAGCAGTCAAAGTAGTAAGTAATTTTGTAGTAAAATCTATTAATAATTTTGTACGCCCCATTGCCAAAACGGTAATTACAAAAGTAGCCAAACCAGTAGGGAATTTTGTAGCTAAAAATATAGTTGCCCCAGCAGGAAGGTTAATAAAAAAACTATTTGGAAGAAACTAGAGGGAAAAGAATGAAAAAAATAATATTAAGAACAGTAATGTTAGCACTACTATTAATATTACTAGTGATGTTATTAGTAGGATGCGTAAAAATAAATTTAAAATCAAATGCAGTATATTATGCGAAAAATATGCCAAGAGGAGAAGGCCAAGAACCAGAATTAATAATGTTAGTAGACAATTTATGGTGGGTAGACAATCCAGATATAGAAGGAATAAAATATGATATAGATGGAACAAGTGCTATTATTGATTTAAATGGTAATGGAAATAGAAGATTCAATAATATATACTCATATGAAACGGAATATGTTTATAACAATGAAAACGGTGTTTCTTATAATTTTAATAGACGTTTTGAATTATTATATGTAATAGATGCGAAATATAAAAAAATAGATATCAATTCTATAGATAAAAATAAAATAGTTTCAGAGATAAAATCATTAGTACAACCTGTAATTGACAAACAAGATGAGCCATTAATAAATCTCCAATGGATATTTAATTTAGTATATCAAGATGAGTTTAAATAAGTATATTGAAAATAAAAATACCATAAACAAAGTTTTATATTGTTTACGGTATTTTTATTTTCCCTATTTTATTTACTTCAAATGTTCTATTTCTATTATTGGTTTTGAGTTTCTTCTGTATAATTATTTTTATTTTCTAATATTGTGTTATTAGTATCTGAAATGTTATGTTCATTGTTTTTAGATGTATCTTCATTTTTCTCAAAATTATCGTTGTCTGTTGTATTATTATCATTGATATTAGTAACAACTTCTGTATTTTGATCTTCTGTTATAGTTTCGTTTCTATTTACTTCTTTGTTTTTCTCGGAAGATACATTATTGAATTCTTCTAAAATATTGTTTAACTTTAATTTTATATTTATCAATTCATCAATACTTTTAGTTGTTTCTAAATTATTTTCTATGTTATTTATTTGTGTTATTAATTTTTGTTTCTCATCATTATCAATATTATTGCTATTTAATTTTTCTTTTATCTTATTAATATCTGTTTTTATATTTTCTATTAATGAGGTATTATTGTCTATAGTTCCGCTATTAGCTTTGTTGAAGTTTTTTGATATTCCGATAGGAATACTATTGATAATTTCTAGTTCACTACTAGGTATATTGTTGTTACTAACATATAAGCTTTCAATAGTTTTGTTAGGTTTACTGATGTTTAGTGTAGTTAAGAAATTGTTATTTGCATTTAGTGTGTTTAATTTTGTGAAATTATTAATACCTTCTAAAGAGTGTAATAAATTGTTTTCTACGTTAAGTGTTGTTAATGAATTTTGATTGTTTTTTATATTAATGTTATTAATTGTATTATTTGATGCATTTAATATTTCTAGATTATCAAAATTTTCAATTCCTTCTAAGTTGGTCAATTTATTATTTTCTATGTTTAGTGAATTTAATGAGTTATTAGTATTATCTCCCAAGTTACTTATGTTATTATTTTTCACGTCTAGTGATTTTAATTTAGGTAGCTTAGTTAGAAAGTTCAAACTATTTATATTGCTATCTGTTGCAGACAGTTCTTCTAGGTTTGGCGCATTTAAAGTTGACATATTTATTTTTGGATTATTTGATAAAAACAATCTTGTCAATTCTCTCTTATTATTTAGAGGCTTAAGATCTGTTATATTATTATGCTCCAAGCTAACAGCTTTCAGATTTTCTAAATTTTTTAATGGCGATAAATCTTTTATGTTATTGTAATCAAGATTTAATGATTCTAAATTTTTTAGTTTTGATAGAACAGATATATCTGTAAGATTGCTTCCAGCTATGGCTACGGATTTTAAGTTAGGATATTCTGCTAAAAATGAAATGTCAGAAATTCCGTTTTGTGAGATATCTATTCCTTCTAGTGTAAGTATGTTTTTTAAAAATGAATAATCTTTAATTCCAGTTTTTGTTAACCATAAATGTTTTAATTTTTTGAATTGATATAGTGGAGTTACGTCATCAATTTGTGTAAATCCTACTCCTAATACTTCAATATTTGGCATTAATTCTAATCCCTTTCTTTTCAAAGGATTTTCTTTTTGACCGATATTAATATATCTAACAGTTTTTAGCCATTCTTTCATTTTTTCTGTATCTTGTTCATCTTTAGGAAAATCAGTCTCTGCATTTGCATGAACAATGTCATTAATAGTTTCTGCATCAAAACCTAATTTTGTTAATGTTTCGGTACCATTATTGTTATGACTATGATGAGGGTCTTCTATTGGTTTATTTATATCTATATTTTTTAGAAGAATTGAATGACTATGATCACCGTGAGGATAAACAAACGCCAATCCCTCGCTTGTTTCTACTAGTTTTATAGAATTTATATCTAAATCTAATTGTTTTGCCAAGTAGTTACGTTTAGTTTCTATTTCTTTTTTTAATTTAATATCTTCACTGTTATTTTTTTCTATGTTGTCTTCATTATTATCATTTAGCTTTTGATTGTATTCATTTTTTGCTTTCTCTAAATATTTATTTGGTATTAAATTTTCCCACATAGAATTTACAAGTTGATAGTATGGAATGAAGTGATTATGGGAACTATGACTAACGATTACACCAGAATCAGTATATGATGTTATATTTTTACCATCAAAGATAAATCCATCATCAGTAGGGAAGTCTATCCCTGCAAATTTTAGTTTATTTTCTTTTGATTTATCATATTCATTGTTGTTAATATTGTTTTCTGTTTTGTTTGGAACTTCTGGTTTTGCTATATCAGGTTTATTTTTATTAACATCTTTTTTAGGAATAAAGTGGAAATGATCTCCATGCTTAACTATGTAGCCATCTTCAGTTTCACCTACAATATCATTAGGGTTGAATGTATAACCGTCATTATTAATATTATTAGTTAGATGATTAGAATTATAGTTAAGTTTAGAATTACTTGGATTGTTAGGGATTAAGTATGCCCATTTTGTTCCTATTAGTTGATTATAAGGGATAAAGTGTGTATGCCCATTATGTAGTAATATTAGTCCAGATGAATTACGTCCAATTATTTGTCCCTCATTAGAGAATAAGAATCCATCACTAGTTGGATAATCAATACCAGCAATACCGTTAGACTTATTTATTGTTTTTATATTGTCGGTATAGTTGTTTTTTGTAATATTTTTAGCTTCTTCTCTAGTTACTATATTAGTTTGTTTTATATTATCTTTTGGAAAGTAATAAAATTTATTGTTTACTTTTATTACATATCCTTGTTCTAGTTCATATTGAACATCAACTTGATTTAATATATAGTTCGGATCTTTCATAACTAATGTATCTAGAATTTTAGCATTGTAAGGAACAATTCCTTTTTCAAAGTGGGTGTGATCGTCATGTATTGTAACGTACCCATCATCTGTTATCTCTGCGACAACAATATTACTTGTTTTATCTTTATAGTGGATTTTTTTAGTTGATAAATTATTGTTATCTATATTTTCGACATTTTGTTTTTCGGGAATATCATGTTCATTGCTGCTCACTTTATATATTCCAAAAGTAAGTAGACATACAGTAATAATCCCAGTCGTTCCAATTATTATTTTTTTGTTATTATTCATATTTACTCCTTAAAATGAAATTATTACGATTTAGATTATAACATGCCAATTTTATTTTGTAAATAGTAATCAATACTATTTATAAAATTTAATTTTTATTGTAACAATTATATTTTAGTTAAACAATTTTAATAATATGGAATTTTATTTTTTTTAATAGTATAATAAACATAATTAATATTGTTACGAGGTAAAGGGTTATGACAAATTTTGAAAGTAAAAGAGTTGTAGGAATAGACTATCTTAGAGAATCTAGATATAAAGATAATGTTATAGTTATTGATGCTAGAGGAAATATGCTTGAAGAAAACTCTTTAATGTATGATAAAGCCATTGTAGTTGATTGGACAGATATAAGTTTATTAGGCGAATTTGGTGGAGAAGATTTAGGAAAACTTCTGTCAATAAATAATTACAAGGAAATATTTAAAAAGCTGAATATAAATGATGATACAGAAGTTTTAGCTTATGGATTTACTATGCCAGAAGCTGGATTTGGTGATGAAGGACGTATAATTTATACATTTGAATTCGCAGGATTAAAAAATGTAAAATTAATTGATGGCGGATATGATGAAATCGAAAAACTAGGATTTAATAAAACATATAATAAAGAAAAAGATAGACTTAATGTAGAGAATATAGTACGAGAAGAAGCTAAAGAAAATACCAAAGCTATATTTACAGACGAATTATTAACTTTGGTTAATAGTAATAACGTACAAATATTAGATACTAGATTAAAAGAAGAATATAATGGTAGAGTTATTTATGGAGAAAATAAAGCAGGACATATAGTCGGTGCTATATCTTTACCTTTTAACACATTAGTAGATGAACGTGGATTCTTAAAAACTAAAGATGAAATAGTTTCTTATTTGAATAGTCTAGGTATAGATAAAAGTAAATTAATAATAACCTACTGTACTACAGGTGTTAGAGCATCTTATGTAGCGGTAATTTTGACAGAATTAGGGTATAAAGTTAGAAACTATGAACCTTCATTTGCAAGATATGCAAATGTAGGAGAAGTAGAATTGTAGTTAAGGAGGAATTTTTATGTTACAAAGTAGACAAGCAACAAAAGAAGATATACGAGTGTTAGATGGTATATATGAGTTTATTTCATCATTAGAACTTGATATTTTAAAAGAAACAGGACGAGAAAAATTTTACAATATTTTGAAAGAGTGCTTTACTTCGGATGAAGATCGTTTTAGTTATAGGTATTGTGATGTAGTAACGAAAGAGGGGAAAATATTAGGATTTTCTTTTAGTTATCACTATGACGATGTTAATATTGCTAGAGATTATTGGTTTAATCATATAGTAAAAAAGTATAATTTAAACAATGATTCAATAATTTTTGATTACAATGAAGCATTACCAGAAGAATTATATTTGGACACACTATATACATTTGAAGAGTCAAGAGGACTAGGAGTTGGGACAAAACTTTTACAACAATTTTGTGAAAAATCCTTTCCATTAAAAAGTTTAAATGTTGCACAAAGTAATATACGTGCAAAAAAATTATACGAAAGCTTTGGTTTTGAAAAAGACGGAGAAATATGGATAGGTCATGAAAATTATGATCATATGATATTAAGATAAATAATTTTATTATAGTAAATATAGAAAACATTTGATATAATTATAAAAAAATGATAGGAGTACAATTTATATGGCAGAATTACTAAGAAAAGATATAAAACTAGAGGAAACTTGGGATCTTACTCAAATATTTTCTACAGATGAAGATTTTTGGGCAGAATATAAGAAAGCAGAAGAAGACATAGTAAATATTAAAAATTATCAAAATAAATTAGCAAATAGTGCACAGGATTTACTAGATGTAATGAAATATTTTGAAGCAAATTTTTTAAGATTAGAAACATTATATGTTTATGCACATCTTAAAAATGATCAGGATACTACAGAAACTACTTATAAAGAAATGTATTCAAAAGCTTATGATTTGTATGTTAGAATTTCGACTGAATGGTCATTTTTGACGCCGGAATTGTTAGCAGTAGAAGAAGAAAAATTAAATAAATATTTAGACGAACTAAAAGAGTTAGAAGTTTATAAATTTGAAATTGAAAAAACTAATAAAGTTCGTCCATATACTTTAGATAAGGAATTAGAAAGAATTATTTCGATGGCAGGAAATGCTCTATCAGCAAGTAGTGATACGTTCTCTGCATTAAACAATGTTGATGTAAATTTTGGAGAAGTTGAAGACAAAGACGGTAATAAATTACCTTTAAATCACGGTACTTACGGACAATATATGGAAAGTAATGATAGAGTACTTAGAAAAAATACATTTAAGACATTATACAAATATTACAGATCACATATAAATACATTAGCTTCAACATTATCAGGAAACTTGAAAGCTAACAAGTATTATGCAGATACGCACAAATATAACTCAACTCGTCATAAAGCATTGTTTAATAATCACATTCCAGAAGAAGTTTATGATAATTTAGTTAAAACTATAAACGATAATTTAGATGTATTGCACAAATACTATAAATTACAAAAGAGAGTTTTGGGAACAGAAGACTTTAGGTTGTATGATCGTTCTGTATCAATGGTAAATTCAGAGCCTACTAAATTTACATTTGAAAAAGCTAAAAATCTAGTGTTAGAAGCGGTAGAACCACTAGGAGAAGATTATGTAAAAGATATGGAAAAAGCATTCACAGAGCGTTGGATTGATATAAGACCTAACAAAGGAAAACGTTCAGGAGCATATTCTTCTGGAGGATATGCAACAAAACCTTATATATTATTAAATTATGATGATACATTGAATTATGTTTATACATTGATTCACGAATTAGGACATTCTATGCATTCTTTCTATACAAGGAAAAATCAACCACAAACTTATGGAAGTTATTCTATATTTGTAGCAGAAGTAGCATCTACTTGTAATGAAGCATTGTTGTCAGATTACCTATACAAAAAGTTCGAAAAAGAAGGTAATAAACAGTTAATGCTAGAAGTTTTAAATCAAGAACTTTTAGGTTATGTATCTACATTGTATCGTCAAGTAATGTTTGCAGAATTTGAACATTTAATTAATAAAACTGTTCAAGAGGGTGGAGTATTAACTGCAGAATATCTAAATGAAAAATATTTTGAATTAGTAAAAAAATATCATGGTGATTCGTTTGTTTATGATGATGAAATTGCTACTGAGTGGTCTAGAGTTCCTCATTTCTACTATAATTACTATGTTTATCAATATGCAACAGGATTCTCTGCAGCACAAGCATTATCAAGTTTAATATTAGAAGATAGTAATAATGCAAAAACTTATATAGAAGAATTTTTATCGAAAGGTAATTCTAACTATCCAATAGAAGTTTTAAAAAATGCAGGAGTAGATATGTCGATTTCTGAACCTATCGAAAGAGCTATTAAACTATTTGAAGAAAAGATAGATCAATTCGAAAAATTATACTTTGATAAATAATTTATTTTATAGACGGCTTACTGATAGTATTATGATTAATTAAGTTACTAATATTAATGCTATCTTTAAGCTGTTATTTTTATGATTTTATATTACAGGAGGAATTATGCCAGAATTACCAGAAGTAGAAAATATAAAAATAGGATTAAAACCTAATGTTGTAAATAAAAAAATAATAGATATAACATATTCAGATGTAATTGTGGATGCACATAAACAAGAGAAACGTGCTTTAGTTAAAGATGATTTATCTTATTTTAGAGATAATCTTGTTGGTAAAGAAATTTTAGATTTACAAAGACGTGGTAAATATATTTATTTCATACTAAATGCAGGTTATTTAATAACTCATTTTGGAATGACAGGGGCATATTTCGTAGTTAATGATATTCGAGAAATTACCAATAAAAATTATTACAAGCACCGTCACATAATTTTTGATTTATCCACAGGAGAAAAGTTGGTGTTTAGTGATATACGTCGTTTTGGAGAATTAAGATATTTAGATAATATTTCTGATTTCAAACCATTCAAAAATTTAGCCCCAGAACCATTTGAAAAAGATAGTTTAGATTATTTTCTGCACAAATTGGAAGAAAAAAAATATAAATCCCAAAAAATAAAAGCACTCCTTCTAGAAGGTAATGTTTTTTGTGGTTGTGGTAATATTTATGCGTGTGAAGTTCTTTACAGAGAGAAAATTCATCCAGAGAGATTGGCTGAAAGTTTAACCTTGGAAGAAAAGAAAAGTATATTTACTACTCTTGTAAATATACTTGAGTTCAGTATTGAACAAGGAGGATCAACAATTTCTGATTATGTACACTCTGATGGAGGAGAAGGTAATATGCAGAATTATTTACAAATATATGGAAAGAAAGAGTGCCCTTTAGGACATGAAACAGAGAATATAACTATAAAAACAAGATCAACATATTTTTGTCCTGTTTGTCAAGAAAATCAGTAAAAATACAACAGTTATTATAACAGATGAGGTTTTCACGAGTATATCAAAATAAAGTTTATATAAAACATTTTCATATTAATTTCATTACTTTTACACTTTGTTTTCATATTAAAAATGTATATAAATAGCTATTGAAACTAAATAATACAGTTGATCAGTAGTTATTGTTCTATATTATTTTGACACAAATTGTTCACATATACTTGTGCAACATTGTTGAAATAGTATTGTAAATGTTGTACACTAAGTTTGTACAATAAAATAAATTACAAGGAGTGTCAAATTATGTCAACAAAAGTAGAAACAAAAAAAGCATTTGTTGGTGGATTATGGGAAAAAGAAGTTAACCTAGTAGATTTCATTAAATCAAACTACACAGAATATCGTGGGGATTCTTCTTTCTTAGTAGGACCAACAGAAGATACAAAAGTTTTAGTTGAAAAATTTAATGACTTAATGCGTCAAGAACGTCAAGCAGGTGGAACTTTAGATATGGATACATCTATTCCATCAACAATTCTATCACATGGAGTAGGATATTTAGATAAAGATCGCGAAAAAATTGTAGGTCTTCAAACAGATAAACCTCTAAAACGTGCTCTTATGACATTTGGTGGTATCAATATGGCTGTTCAAAGCTGTAAAGCTTATGGTTATGAAGTAGACGAAGAAGTAGTAAAAATCTTTACAGACTACCGTAAAACTCATAACCAAGGAGTATTCGATGCTTATACTCCAGAAATGAGAGCTGTTCGTAGATCAGGTGTTATTACTGGACTTCCAGATGCTTATGGACGTGGACGTATCATAGGTGACTATCGTCGTGTTGCTCTTTATGGAGTTGATAAATTAATAGAATTCAAAAAAGCTGATTTAGAAAAAATCGGTGCAGACGGAGTTATGACTGAACATGTAATCCGTGATCGTGAAGAAGTAAATGAGCAAATTAGAGCTTTAGGTGAATTAAAAGAAATGGCTCAAATCTATGGATTTGATATTTCTGGACCTGCGACAAATGCTCGTGAAGCTGTACAATGGTTATACTTTGGATACTTAGCAGCAATCAAACAACAAAATGGTGCGGCTATGAGTATCGGTAATATAGCTACTTTCTTAGATATTTATATTGAAAGAGATTTACAAGATGGATCATTAACAGAAGTAGAAGCACAAGAATTAATAGATAACTTAGTTCTTAAATTAAGAATGGTTAAATTCGCTCGTACTCCTGACTATAACCAATTATTCTCTGGAGATCCAATTTGGGCAACATTAATAGTTGGAGAAATGTTAGATGCAGAGAAATCATTAGTAACAAAAACAGACTTCCGTTTTATCCATACTTTAGATAATATGGGTAACTCTCCAGAACCAAACTTAACTATCCTTTGGTCTTCTAAATTGCCAAAAGGATTCAAAGAGTACTGTGCAGAGTCTTCAATTAATCACTCAGCTATTCAATATGAAAGTGATGAATTATTAGCAGACTTCTTACAAACTTGTGATAAATCAATCGCATGTTGTGTATCTGGTATGACAACTGGTAAAGATATGCAATTCTTTGGAGCTCGAGCTAACTTAGCTAAAGCATTACTATACACTATCAATGGTGGACGTGATGAAATCAGTGGAGCTCAAGTAGGTCCTGTAACTGAACCTTTACGTGGAGAATTAAAATACGAAGAAGTTATGGAAAAATTTGATGTATTTATGGAATGGTTATGTAAACTTTACATTAATACATTGAACGTAATTCACTATATGCATGATAAATACTCTTACGAAAGTTTAGAAATGGCTTTACATGATACAGATGTAAGAAGATTTATGGCTACAGGTATTGCAGGATTCTCAGTAGCAGTAGACAGTTTATCAGCAATTAAATATGCTAAAGTAACGCCAATAGTGGATGAAGAAACAGGATTAGCAGTAGATTATAAAGTTGAAGGAGAATTCCCAACATTTGGTAATGATGATGATCGTGTAGATGATATCGCAATTGAATTACTAAAAGAATTTATGACAAAACTGAAAAAACACCCAGTATACCGTGCGAACGAAACTACTACATCAATCTTAACGATTACTTCAAACGTAGTTTACGGTAAGAAAACTGGTAATACTCCTGATGGACGTCGTGCTGGAGAGCCATTCTCACCAGGAGCAAATCCAATGAACGGACGTGACCAAAGTGGAGCATTAGCTTGCTTGAACTCAGTTGCTAAATTACCATATGAGTACAGCCGTGATGGAATTAGTTTAACAGCTGCGTTTACTCCAAATTCATTAGGTAAAAACCATGAAGATAGAATTACTAACTTGGTAGCAATGATGGACGGATACTTCCAACAAGGAGGATTCCACTTAAATACTAACGTATTTAATAAAGAAACTCTTCTTAAAGTTATAGAAGCACCAGAAGAATATCCAAACTTCACAATCCGTGTATCAGGATATGCAGTACGTTTAATCAGCTTAACGCCTGAACAACAACGTGATGTATTAAGCCGTACAATGCACCAATTCCGATAATAAAAATAATTTATTAAAAAGAGAGAAGGAGGGTTTGTTGCTCTCCTTTTTTTATGATAGTATATAAAAATAGGAGGTATTAATGAATATAGTTACTGCTTTAATGTAATTATTAAACATAAAACCACCTAAATTATCAAAACAGCAAATTTATAATATAAAAAATAATTTTTATAAATTAGATGAAATGTTAGAAATAAGAAATCATGTACTAAAAACTTCTAAAAATCTATAAGTTGGTTTTAATAGAGCAATATTTACTGTAACTTTTGTTTTTATCTTTATTTTTGTATTATCTATTATTAGTTATAATATTGCACCTGTTAATGTTATTTTATTAATACATGGTTCTATATTTGTAATTTTGTATATTATTCTATTTGTTTTTAAGATATTTTATGTTAACAAAATAAAAAGACAATATAATAAATTAATTCAACTTTATTATTATAATAATTTAGATGAGTTGTATATTGAATAGAATATAATATATTATTTTAGAAAGGATTAAATTATTATGGTAGAAATAGAACGCAATAAAAATCTAACGGCTAATGTTCACTCTATTGAATCTTTTGGAAATGTAGATGGTCCAGGTATTAGATTTGTGGTGTTTTTTCAAGGTTGTATGTTACGTTGTAATTATTGTCACAATCCAGATACTTGGAAACTACAAAATCCTAAAGCTACAGTATATACAGTAGAGAATTTGGTAAAAAAAGTAGTACGTTATAGACCTTTCTTTGAAGCTAGTGAAGGTGGAGGCGTTACTGTTAGTGGCGGAGAATCGCTATTACAATTAGATTTTGTTTTGGAATTTTTTAGAGAATTGAAAAAATTAGGTATTAATACATGTGTAGATACTTGTGGAGGTTTCTATGTAGATGCTCCTTCGATGAACAAAAAAATATTAGAATTAATTTCTCTTACTGATTTATTTTTAGTAGATTTAAAGCATATTGATGATGAAATTCATACTAAATTAACTAAACGTACAAATAAAAATATTATAAAATTTACTAATTTTTTAAGTGATAATGGTGCTAAAATGTGGATAAGACACGTTCTAGTTCCTGAATGGACAGACGATGATTATTACTTGCAAAAATTACGTGAGTATATAGATACTTTGAAAGGTGTAGAAAGAGTTGAAGTATTACCATATCATGATATGGCTAAATATAAATACAAAGAACTAGGAATTAAATATGAATTAGATCATATCGAACCTCCTACGAAAGATAGAATAGAAAATGCAATAAAAATTTTAGGTGCTAGATACGATTTATAATAATTATTAAGTCTAAATTTTAAAATTATTATATAATTGAAAAAACCCGTTGTACAATATATACGTTGATATATTGTACATAGTAAAAAATATTTTACTATTGATAGAAAACCTAATATAAAGCGAAAAACATAAGGTATATCAACAAGACAACAAAATAGTTGTTAAGGTTGTATATCGGAAAAATAGAACTTAAAGGACAACCTTAAAAATAAGGTTGTCTTTTTTTGTATTTAAAGAAAGGAGATAGTGCTAATGGAAAAAATAGATATAATAACTCCCCTAGCAGTATTGATGTTTTTTATGACAATAATACTTTTAGCATATTTTCTCGCAATGGTGGTGACAATTCCTTACGCAAAGAAATTATCAAGACAAAATGAGACAAAACACAAATGGGAAGAACATATTGAGTATTTGTGTTTGACTGGTGTCTTATTAGTACTTTTAGTTGCTATGCAAATGTTCTTAATCGAGTTTGAACTAATACCAATAAGATAAACAAGTATGACAACGATTAACAAAATATAGGAGGTAAAAAATATTGAAACATTATATGAACTAATCCTAAAAGGAGGATTAATGAAATATAAGTATAAAAACAGTAAACATAAAATTATAGATATAGAGGAAGTAAAAGGATCTATATTTATATATAGAAACAAAAAAGATTTAATACATCAAAGAGGAATAGTTTTGACCTCTTTAGAAGCGTTAAATGACAACAGTAACAACATAACTCACTTTACCCCTAATGTTTATAAATACGGAACTTATGTAGATGATAATAGAAAAATAACATCAGGACACTTCGAGAAGAATTTAAGACAGATAAACACATTTTACTTAGACTTCGATAGTGAAAAAATTAATGAGAGTGATATATTATCCGTATCCTTTGAATTAGGATTTATGCCTACATTTATTATAAAAAGTGATAGAGGATACCAGGTATTTTATATATTAAAAGAGCCAGTATATATCACAAAACATAGTGATTATAAAGTAATTGAAGTAGCTAAAAAAATATCAAATAATCTTAGAAAATATTTTGCTGAAGCCAAAATGCCAGTAGATATGCTATGTAATCACTTTGGAATATCAAGATTTCCAAATAAGGATAATGTAGCTTACTGTGATACTAATAATGTATATCCATTTAGTGATTGGTTAGATTGGTCGATAAAAGAAGATGATAAGTTACCTACAAACAATAATTTCTATATCATCAAAGGAAGTAAGGATATTAGGCAAATAGATGAAAAGTGGTTTAAATTACTTTTAAATGCAAAAAAGATAAAAGGAAGCAAAGACTTGCTAGGTAGAAACAATGTATTATTTACACTAGCACTAGCTTGTTACTCTTCAGGAATTACACAAGATGAATGTGAGGACAAGTTAAGTATATTTAATAATAGCTTAGAAGAACAGTTAAAAGAAAATGAATATAAAAGAATAATATCTTCAGCATATTCAAATAAGTACACTGCGGCTAGTAGAGAATACATAATAACACTTTGTAGAAAGTGGATAGATAAAGATATTACTTCAAAAGACCTATTTACTAATCAAGTATGGACTAAATTTAAAAGAAAACGGACAGAGAGAGAAAGAAGCCATTTTAACGAATGGGAAGAAGATATTATAAGCTATATTGATAAGCTAGACGATATTTACTTAGAATTTAAAAAGAAAGATATTGTAGAAACTCTAAATATACCTAAAAGAAGTTTAGATATTGCTTTAAAAAACTTAAAGAAAAAGAATGTTATATTTTACAAAGCAACATACGGACGCTCTGGTGGTATAAGAATAGGGCTTATCAAAAAGATATATTTACACAGTATATCACTTGTAAGAAATCAAAAATATACTTTTATAAATGAGCTATCAAATTACTTTAAATTAAAATATAGAGATGTAGTTCAATGTATTAATTCATATCAAGATAATAACTATGTAATACAAGATACATTATTTGAATTAGATGTAGGAGAAGTCCTCATTATTTAATAAAGGAGAGTGGAGAATATGGAAAAAATAGCACATTTAAATTCATCAAATACGTTTTTACTACTAATACTTATATGTTTATATATTATTGGTATTGCATTATGTTTTACGATACTTCATATGATTACTGAAAAAGAAGTTACTATACGTGATATATCTCTAATATCTTTAACAGTAATTATTATAGGTATAATAATGATTTTGTTAGGGAATTTACTTACTTAAAAAGGAGAATACGAGATATGGAAAGATTAAAAGACATAATTTATAGAGTTATCACATTTTTTATATCAATATTTTATATAACTACAAATGGAGTGGCAACTGCACTATCAATATACGGACTTATAAATTTTATCCCAAAAGTAATAAAATACTACAATACGTCTGACGATAGTAAATTAGTATTCTATGTAATCATCACAATTATAGTATCAATATTACTTTGTAAATTTATTAAACACTTATTAATTGCGATTAAAACACTTTTTGCGACAATAAGACCAGGTCTTTTTAATTAATAAAATAAAAGATGCAATGTGCCATTACATTTATATCTTTGATTATATTATATGTTTAGAAAAATTATTTTTTCAGAAAGGATTTATTATGAAACTACCTAAGGATGTTTGTTATTTGATAGCACTTGTTTTATTTTTATTTAACAGTGTATCTTTTCAATTTCTTTTATCACAATTATTAGGCTGGAATAAAATTTATATATTGCTTACCGTGTTAAATTGTATAGTAATGTTATTTTTTACAAAGTATGTTTTGAAACATATAAAACCAAAAAAACCACATTTATAGATTTAATAAATAAATTTTGACCTGATTATGTCGTTAAACTGATTACTTGTATGAACATTGATAATTTAATAACACTGCCCCCCTGATTAGAGTGTCTATTGCATAAAAAAAAGAAAAAGGGTGGTATGTAGACTAGAAATTCATATCTAGGGCAAGACACAGTAACGTATACGCATTAGTTTATACAGCTAATAAGCCAAAGAGGTTAGCTTTTCTTAGACCACAAAAAGCTCGTAAGAAGATACAGAGAAAGACTACGTGTCTTATCCAGCACAGCGTAAATTCGCTACACATTCTACTAGGAGGAAATTAAAATGAATGTAAAAAAAGAAGTACAAATAGAAGACCTTAGAAGACTAGGTAGATTAGGCGGAGCGACTGCTCTATTACTTGACGGAGAAGAAATGATTTTAACTGAAAAATACGGACTTGTTCGTAAAGAAGGAGTTGTTTTTGGTAAAAATATGACCGTTGAAGTAATTGAACAATACACAAAAGTATATTCTAAAATAAGAACGATAAAGTGGAACAATTTACTTATCGCAAGGCGAATAAATAAACAAGGTAAATCGATATTAGAACTAACAGGAATAGGATATAAAAGAAATAATTAATCTATTAAAAACTAAGGAGAAAATCATTATGAAAATACTAACAATAAATATTAATAAAGGTGGAACAGGAAAAACAACACTAGCACATAACTTTGCTGAATACCTATCAAAAAACAATAAGGTATTACTTATTGATTTTGACGATAGTTGTAATCTTACAGGAAGATATGACGTTACCCCAAAAGAAGTAAATACAATAATATCATTATTTGATAAGGAATATGTTGAGCCTATTAAGATAAATGACAATTTAGATTTAATATGTTCATTCATTGGAGTTTCAGATTTAAAGGAAAGACAAAATAATAGACGAAGAAGAGAGTATACATTTGGAAAATGGATCGCCAAAAACTACGATGAACTCTCTAAAAATTATGATTATATAGTAATTGATACTGAAAATGACGAAGGAGTACTTACAATTAACGCTCTTATTGTATCTGATGTTGTATTAGCACCTGCAGAACCTAGTAAAGATGCAGTAGAAGGACTTATCAAGTTAAAATATTTAGTTAGTGAACTTAATAATGATTTTGATTTAAACACTAAGCTATTTTATTTAGGAAATAGAATTAACTTTAGCGAAAACTCATCAAAACATTTTATCGAAGCACTAGAGAAGAAAGATGAATACATAGGATATATACCAAGAAGGACAATTATTGGAGATGACATATCAGTATTTAATAATCCTAAGGCAGATAAAGAGCTAATTAAATTACTTGAAAATTTATTTTCAAATATAAAAATAGAATTAGATAAGGAGTTTTAATATGTCAAAATTTAATAAATTCTTAGATGAAAATAGCGAAAAAATATTATCTAATACAAAAAAAGTAGATAATATAAAAAAAGAAAGTGTATCAGAGTATTCATCACTAAAGATAAAAGGTGGTACTTTAGATAAACTTAGAAAATTAAAGTTGGTAACTAAAGAAGCAAGCTATTCATTATTAATTGATAAAATGATTGATAATTATATAGAACAATTACCAACTAAAGAAAAAGAGTATATAAATATTCTCGAACAGTGAAAAGACTATGTTATAGTCTTTTTTATTTTGTAAATTTTTAATTGGAGAATAATAATGAATAGTGAAAACAAAGAAGAAAAAACTAATGATTTCAAGTATAAACTTGTAAAAAAGATTGGACTTATATCAGTTAATCCACAAGGTTGGACTAAAGAAGTAAATCTAGTATCTTATAACAGAAAAAAGGCAGTAGTAGATATTAGACTTTGGTCGCCTAATAGGAGAATGAGTAAAGGTATTACCTTGAAAAAAGAAGATATAAGTAGATTAGTAGAATTATTAAATTCAATAAATTAAAGTAAGGAGAATTATTTAGTGGAAGTATTGACATATATTTTAAATTTTATTGCAAGCATAGCAATACCAGTAGGAGGAGCATGGGTATTATTTGCAGGTTACCGACTATGGAAGGCTAATAAGGACGGTAATCCAGATGAGCAAACTAAAGCGACAGAGGGGCTTATGTATGGGGGAACTTTAGCAGTTTTTGTAAAAGGAATTGTTGAAATTATATTAAATTCATTAACTGGATTTTAATTTTAGTGAGGGTAAATTATGTTAAATATAGATAATTTGACAAAAAATTTAGCTACTTACTCACAAGAAGCCAACAATGCTTCAGAAGCTATCTCAAAAGGACTAATGCCCTTAGGAATGGTTATTTTAGGAATATTTTTTTTGATTGAGTTACTTAATTGGAAGCATTTATTAGAAAGAGATGATAAAAAAATTGGTATGCAGTTATATATAGAATTTTCTATTAAATATTTAATAGCGTATGCCCTAATAATAACATCAGGGTATATATTAGATGCAATTATGGAATTATCTATAATGATTACTAATAAAGTAAATTCGATATATCCGCCAAGTACTTATGTGATTAAGTATACAGAAGCAGAAGTTGATGGTTTTATTTTGAGAAATTTTATTAATTTGATAGGGTGGTTTTTTGAAAAAATATCTAACGCAATAATATATATTTTAATTTTTATGAGATATGTAGATTTGTATTTTTTAAAAGCCTTAGCACCGATAATGATAGGATTTTATTTCTCAGATGAATTTAGACCTGTTGTGATGAATTTCTTTAAAACTTTTATAGCGTATGCACTTTTAGGAGTTGTACTTTTAGTTCTCAACATAATATTTGGAATGGTGATTACAACAGATTTAATAAGAGGTTCAACTGAAGATACATCGTGGGTTGCATTTATGGGGTTAGTAAAATTATTCATATCTATACTAATTAATGTGGGTGCTGTTAGAAAAGTTAAAAGTTTAATGGGAGTTCAATAATGAGTAAGATAGGTTCAGATTTTATAGATGATTTTAAAAAAGAAAAAGGAAAGATATTTATTTTTTCTTACAGAACATTATTATTAATATTTTCTGTAGGAACCTTTATAGGATTATTAATTTTAATATACTTATTGAAATTACCAGAAATTATATGGAAAATATATGGGATTATTGTGGTAATACCAGGAGTATTTTTTGGAGTAAGTGCTGATGAAGAAATAGAATTAAAAGGAAAACTACATTATTTCTTTTTAGTAAAAAAAAGGGTTTATAAAACAGAATTAGAAAATAAAAAGAAAGGAGAATAGTATTGTTATTTAGAAAGAAGAAAAATAAGGTTGATGGATTAAATAAAGAAATCAATCCGACAACTCAAAATACAATAAGGTTTAATACACTTGAAGAAGACGGAATTATGAATATTTATGATAACTGGTATTCAAAGACTTATAAATTAGGAGATGTAGAGTATGTTACGGCAAAACACGAAGATAAAATTAGAATAATAGATAGTTATGCTGAAGCTCTAAATTTACTTGAAGGTGGCTCTATATATCAATTATTAATTATGAATAAAAAAATTACAGAAAACTCCCTAAATAGTGTTAAATATACGCTACAAAATGATGAATATGACGAGTATAGAAGAGAATATAATAATCTTATTGAAAATAGATTTAAAAATAATGCAAAGGCATTTGAAGTTCATAAATATATTACAATATCACTTGAAGGAATTGATAAAGAGCATTCCAAAAGACAAATTAAAGATGTTTCTAATGACTTGATTTCACATTTTAATGAAAATGAAATTTCTTTAATTTCACTTACAGGAGTAGAAAGATTAGCAGTATTTAATAGTTTAATAAATAGTGATGATAGCTTTACATTTGATTATAACGATATAAAAAATAGTAGTGTTGGAGAAAAGTCATTTATATCGCCGAATAGAATAGAAATAAATAAAAATTATTTAATAATAAATGAACAATATGCTAAAGTACTCTATATAAAACATTTTCCAAAATCATTAAGTGATAAATTAATTAAAAATTTGACTAATCTTAATTTTGAATTATCCGTAAGTATAAACGCAAGTTTGTATAGCGACGAAAACATTTCAAAAGAAATTAGCGATGTAGATACTAATGCTTCAGTTAATTTAGTAAAATCACAAAAAAAAGCGAGTAGAGATAATGTAATCTTATCAGAAGAATTTATAGGTTCTGGAAAAGATAAAAAAACTAAAAAAATTATTAAGCAGTGGAAAAAAGAGATAGATGAATATGACCAGAGAATTTTTAAAGGTTTTATCGCAGTTTACATAAAGGCAGATAGTTTAGCTGAGTTAAGAGATTATGAAGATAAGGTAAAACGTGCAGGTAATAAGTTAGGGGTTAAATTTGAAGATATTTATTACTATCAGGAAGAAGCACTAAATACAATTCTTCCTATAGGATATAATTTCTTAGACCTTGAACAGACATTTTCAAGAAAAATGACTACAACTAATATAGTAACACAAGTTCCATTTACACAAGTAGACTTAATATCTAAATCAGAAAAAGCTATGTACTACGGACAAAATCAATTATCTAACAATATGATAACTGTTGATAGAAAAAGAGATTTGCTTACAGGTAGTGGAGTAATAATAGGTATTTCAGGAAGTGGAAAATCTATGACTGTAAAAACAAATGAGATTATTCCAAATAGGTTACGTTACCCTAATGATGAAATAATTATAGTAGACCCTGAAAATGAATACGGAGATATAGGACGTAAATTTAATGCACAAATAATAGATATATCAAGCTCGTCAGACACTTATATTAACGTATTAGACTTACCAGATTTAGAAAAACTTGATGATTTTGACAGAAGAAAAATTATAGAAAATAAATCAAACCTAATAATAAATTTGTTTGAAGATATACTAGAAGAAGTTAATGACCAACAAATTACAATTATAGATAGGGTAACTCGTCAGACATATAAATTTTATGACAATCCTACATTAAAAGAATGGCATAAAGTTTTAACAAATCAACCTGAACGAGAGGCATATGATTTAGCACTTAAAGTAGAAGTATATACAATAGGTTCACAATCACTTTTCTCTAATAAAACCAACGTCAATTTAAATAACAAGTTTATAATATTCAATCTTAATAATTTATCTGGTAAATTAAAGCCACTAGCTCTATCTGTAATTCAAGATTTTATTTGGAATAGAGTTGTAAAAAATAAAGGAAAAGTAGACACTTGGCTGTACTTTGATGAGCTTCAGCTATACTTTAGGAGTGAGAAACAGGCGTTGTTTTTCTACGAGATGTATTCTAGGATTAGAAAATACGGGGCAATTCCTACAGGAATTACGCAAAACGTAGAAACTATAGATGCTATAGAAGAAGGTCGTAAATTACTCGCAAATAGTGAGTTTATGATAATTCTAAAACAGAAGAAAAATGATATTAATGTTTGGAAAGAAACAATATCTATTACTGACGAACAAATAAAGTATATAGCTAATCCTAAAGCAGTAGGGACAGGGATAATTTATGCAGGTGGAACTATAGTACCATTTGAAAATCCAATTCCAGTAACATCTAAATTATTTAGATTAGTAGAAACGGACGCATATTAAAATGTCTAAGAAAAAGTATAAATTAGAAAGAAAAAGGCTTAAAACAGAGTTAAAGTCTACTAAAGCTAATTTAAAACAAAAAAAACAAGTATATAAGCTAAGTAAAAAAAGAAGATCGTTACTTCTTAAAGAAAAACTTATTACTTTAGATGCACTAGATAACGCTGATAATAAAAAATCAAGTTCTAAAAAGGATTTTAAAGTTGTAAAAAAAGATTATAAGTCTAAAAAGAAAGTTTATAAAAAAAGATATTCCAAAAAAGTAGGTAAAGAAACTGTTAGAACTGCAGATAGATTAAAGACAGTACTTGCGAACGAAGTACTTAATCAAGATGATGATTTAAGTAGATACAGTAGAGCCAAGCAAGAATATAGCCATAAAAGATATTTGGCAGGACAAACTTATCGTAACAGTAAAAAAGTTGTAAAAGGTGTTTCAAAAGTAACTTTTGAAATCTCAAATAGAAGTTATAATAAACTAAGAGGTAGAGGTTTCACAAGAACACCTGAACAGTTTTCTCTATATAATAGGACAAAAAAACGTATTATGAGAAAGAACGCTGTTAGAAAAGCAAAGGCAATTAATAGGAAGTCTAAAGTAATAACTAGCCCAGTAGGAAAGCTTTTTAAAAATATATTTAGAAATCCTTTTAAATTATGGGGACTTACTAATTTATTAATATTTTTGTTTATAATATCAATATTTTTATCATCACTAAGTCCAGCAAAAATGAATGAATGGAATATGAATGATACGTGGCTGTACTTTACAAAACTCGATAGAGAAAACTCGAATAGTAAGGTATCTTATTATTCTAATATTGAAGATAACATACATTATTTAGATTATAGATATGATAAAACTATTAAAGATATCTTTGGAGATAGTGATAATCCATTCTCGAAGAAAAATAATGTAGGAGTTACTGATATATACAAAAAGAAAAGTCTACCTGATACAAAGCAAGGTAAAGATTATTTAGATGGTATGTGGGATTATCTAAACAAAGATAAAGATAACTTAAAAACCATTGATAATTTGATGTTAGAAGATAATGAGTACGGGTTAGATGAAAAGGAACAAAAAGAGTATAAAGAATTTCTAAATATTGCCAATGAAGTAGGTAAATTCCCATTTGCACAAGAATTAACAAATTTTTTATATAGTAAAAAAGAAAAAGAGTACTCTAATGCTTTAAAAATAATAGATAGATACGGTTATAAAGATAAAGACAACATATCAGATACTACAACTTTTGTTGCCGAGCCTAATCAATATCTTTATGCTGCCTTTACTGGAACAGTAACTATCAATGATAATAATATTATCATTGAGCAAGGTTTAAAAAGGATAACTTATTATGACGTAGAAAGTATAAGAGTTTTAAACGGAGAACAGACAGTAAGACAAGATATGATAGGACAAGTATCAAGTAAGGGAAATCAAAAAGTTAAGTATGAGAAATTAAGAAACTTAGAGGATAAAAAAGAATGGCAATCAGTAAATATAGGATTTTATCTTCCTAAAGTTGAATATCTACAGAAAACAGAAGTAGTGAGAAATTACAATTTTGATAATAATAAACTTGCCAGGGTAAGAAAATTCGCAGAATTAGTAAAACAGTATGAACCTAATGCGACTAATAAAGGAATAGCGTCTGTGCTAGGTAATTTTTCTGTAGAAAGTAATATTAATCCTAAACGTGCAGAAGGAGATTACTTGCCAGCACCTATTGGGGTTGTAGATGAGAGTTCGTGGGATAATCCTGATTGGTTAGATATTGGAGGTGTAATAATATATGGAGGACGTTATCCTAATATCCTAAGAAGAGGTTTGGGATTAGGTCAATGGACTGATACATTAGACGGCTCTGTAAGACATACGCTACTTCGTGATTTTGCGAATAGTAAAAACACAAAATGGTATTATATGGATTTACAAGTCGACTTTATGTTTAACGGAGATAACCCGTATTATATTAATCATCTTAGAGATATTGTAGTATCAGATGAAGACGTTGAAGTTTTGACTAGAAAATTTTTAAACAACTGGGAAGGAAATCCTAGTGATAAAATAGATACTAGGATAGAACACGCTAAGTCTATATTACAATACTTAGAAAGACCAAAAGCAGAAAGATTAGATATTGACGGTACATTTTCTGATGAAGTAGCAGAAGAAATCATACAAGAACTTAATGCGTATAGAGTGTCAAATGGACTATCTGAACTTACTGTCAATCCAGTATATGATGACGGTGCAGAACTAAGGGCTCAAGAATTTTCAATTCTCGCAAGAAGAGGATATAACAATCCTATGGAACTTCATAAGAGATTAGACGGAGGAGAGTGGTACACAGCCTTTCAAGGTGGTGTAATGGCTGAGAACTTAGCTTATGCGTACAATGGAACATCAGGAATGATGGGATTTTGGAAATCATCTCCTTCACATAATGCAGCGATGTTAAATCCAAATCATACAGCAGTAACAGTCAAAGTATTTTATACAGACGGACAATATTACGGTGTTCAAATATTTAGTTAATGATAGGAGAAAAAATGGTAAATAATAAATTAAAGAAAATTATTAAAAGTATAATTACAGTAGTAGTTATACTTTTACTTTGCATAATGAGTTATTCCGTAGGATACGGAGTTAAGGAATATAGCTATAAGAATGAAAATGAAAACAAGAATAAAGCTATCACAACAGAAAAGAAAAATGTTCAAATTATAGAAGAAAATGTTAATGATTTTCTAGTGAATTTTTACACTAAAAAAGATCTTGGAGAAAATCGTGATAGATACAAACCATATCTTACAGAGGGAATGTATAACTCTGTTGTGAGTAATGAAGAAAAGGCAACAAGTAAAGCATATCAAGGCTACATTGTAGATTATGAATATCAAGGTGCAGATATATTTATTAATAACGAAGCTAAAGAAGTATTAGTGAATGTTAGGTATAAGAACACAACACTCGCTACTAAAGATGATAGAAGTAATCAAACAACAAAACAACATAGAGAGTCATTTAAACTAACTTACGTAAATGTAGGAGGAAAATTATTAATTAATAAAATGGATAAAATTACAATAGAACCTTACGTTGAGAGAGGACAATAGATGAAAAAAGAAATAGAGAAGATAGAAAAACAAATAGAAACCAAGAAAAAAGAGCTTGAAAAAAACGAAAAACATCTTAACAACTACAAATCAAAAGTAGAAAAAAACAAAAAAGAAATAACAGAACTAGAAAATAAATTAATGAGGGAAACATTAAGATACAACAATATGACGTTTTAAGATTTTCAAGCCTTACTTGGTAATAAAGATTAAGAAAGGATAAAAATATGTACATAGTAAATAACGAAACTAATTTAAAAAAGTGGGAAGTAAATACACTTGATGATTTAATGTTTGAGTTAGATGTATTAAATGTGAAAAACAAAAGAAAAGGTATTAAAGAAGAGTTAGTAGTATATAAAATAAATGACGAAGGGGAGATACTTGACGAAATAGAACTAACACTCCCTACAGAAAAAGATATTGATGACATATTTGAAAGTTTTTTAGAAAAAGAGGGAGATAAAGAAGTAGAAGAGTTAGAAACATCACTAAAAGAAAATATAGAAGAACTGACTGAAGAAGAAAAAGCAGTACTAGATAAAATAAGTGTAGACCCTAATCCTAAAGCTAACAGAGATAAAATAATAGAAAAGCTAAACCAAAACCACAAGCAAGAACAAGAAGAAATAGAAAAACAAAATGAGGAGGAGCTTGAAAAACAAAAGAAAGAACAAGAATTATTAGCCAGAGAAAAAGAACTAGAACGTAGAGAATTAGAGCTTAAACAAAATATGGAAAGGCAAGCTAAAAAAGAACAACAAATAGAATTGCAAGCTCCAGTTTCTAATATCCAAAATCAAACGACAAGAGTATATGAGGGAATAAGTATAAAATCAACAGACGAATTAACTGATATATTTAAGAATGCGACAATTTCAGAAGTAAAGAAACTTGACGAACAAATTTATATACTTAATAGACAAAGAGATAAATATATAAAATTAATTAAAGTATTAGATGAAGTAAATTAAAAGGATAGTAAAATGGAAGATGAAAGAGTAATAAGTTTAACCGCAAGAAGCATAAAAGAAACCGCAATGTATCTGTTTAAAGTTTTATTTGCAGGTACAGAAAAAGCGTATGAGCTATATAACGATAGAAATTTAGGTAATAGAGTTTTTAACGGAGAAACAGAGTGGAATAAATTTATGAACTCACTAGACGCTGTTACTATTAAAGAATTAGAAAATAACGAAATTAACCTAGATAAATTTAAACAAGAACTTGAAAAATACGGTATAGGCTTTTCCTTTTATAAACACCCTGACGGCAAGACAGTATCAATAGCTTTTTTAGTAAAACATAAAGATATAGTAGAAAAAGCATTGTCAGATACATTAGAAAAAATAGTAAAAGAAGATAACTTCACAGAAAAAGTAAAGAAAAATCCTAAAGAACAAACACTCTCTGAAAAACTAAACTTCTATAAAGAAAAAGAAGCCCAACATATGAACAAAGATAAAGTAGTTGATAATATTAAAGACATTGATATTCATAAAGGAGAAAAACGTTTATGAAGTCAAAAAAATTAATAATAAATAGTGTAATAGCTGTTACAATATTTTATCTAGGGCATACGCTTGGGAAAGTTTATGAAAGTTCTCCAGAAAAATTATTTTACAACAAAATATTATGGGTAATTGATAATTATAATTTTCATAATATAATAGATTTTAAATTTACAGACACTTCTATTTACGCAGGAGTAACTTTAACTTTGTTGGCAGGTTTAATTTATTTAAGATTTTTCAAAGCGAAAAAGAATTATAGGTATGGAGAAGAACACGGTTCGGCAAAATATGCGACCTACGAAGATTTAAAAGGTTTTGAAGATAAAATAGAAGAAAACAATATGATTTTCACAAAAACAGCTAGAATGGGATTATATAATAAGAACTTGCCTTACAATAAACAATTAAATAAAAATGTTTTAGTAATAGGTGGGTCAGGTAGTGGTAAAACTTATACATTTGTAAAACCTAATGCGATGCAGCTAAACGGTTCTAAAATATTTACAGATACAAAAGGACTTTTAATAAGAGAATTAGGTAATTTGTATAAAAAAGCAGGATATAAAATAAAAATAATAGATGTAATAAACTTTATAAATTCTAATCAATTCAATGTTTTTAAATATATAGAAAAAGAAACGGATATTGATAAAGTGGCAGAAGCAATAGTAAATTCGACAAAAAAATCTGACAATAGAGGAGAAGATTTTTGGATACAAGCAGAGCTAATGCTTATAAAAGCACTTATAGGATACCTATACTTTGATAGTAAAATAAGTGGGTATGAACCTAGCTTACCACAAATAACAGACCTTATTAAACATATTGATAGAGCTGACCCTGAAACACCTTCAGTACTAGAAGAATTATTTGAAGATTTAAACAAAGCCTATCCGAATAACTATGCTTATAGACAGTTCCAAAACTTTAATAAAAACTTTGCGGGAGAAACAAGAAATTCAGTAAAAGCAATAATATCATCAAGATTTTCAGTATTTGAACACGAAGACATAAGAAGATTACTTGAAACAGATACTTTAGAAATAGAAAAATGGAATACAGAGCGTACAGCAGTATTTATCAACATTCCAGAAGTGAATGACGCATATCAATTTATAACATCACTACTATTTACAACAATTTTTGAAACTACAATAAAAACAGCCGATAATATAATAAATGGTACTTTAGAAAAAGATCTATTACATTTAGAAATATACGGAGATGAATTTGCCCAGGTAGGTAAAGTTAATAACTTATCAAAATATTTATCAGTAATAAGAAGTAGAGAAATATCAATAAAAGCAATATTACAAGGACTGCCACAACTAGATATGATATACGGTAAAGAAGAAGCAAAAAGTATAATAAACAACTGTGATACAATTCTTTATCTAGGAACTAATGATAAAGATACAATGGAATACCTATCATTTAGGGCAGGTAATGAAACTATTGACGATAAAAACTATTCAGAAAATAGAGGAAGACAAGGAAGCTCAACACTTCAGCATTCAAAACTAAAAAGAGAAGTACTTACGTCCCACGAGATAGCGACAATAGATATAAGTGAGGCATTACTTTTCATTGGAAAACAGAATGTATTTAGAGATAAAAAAGCAAATGTGAACGAACATAAAAACGTTAAATATCTAGCTAATCATCACAAGGATAAAAATTGGTATAGGTATAGAATATATAGAAGTGAATATGAAGAATGGATTAGCAATGTGAAGCCAAGTAATCATATAGAGTTAACTGAAGAAGAAATCTATAATTTTGGATAAAGTTGAGAAAAGAAGATAAAAAGTGTATAATTAAGAGAAAAGGGGGTAGAGTATGACAAAAGAAAATTACAGTATTTTACAAGATAAAAATATAGGAAAAGAAATAAAGATAAAACTTATGACTGATAAAGTAATTTCAGGACTGTTAAAAGGATTTAACAATTATGAAGTCCATTTAGAAATTAAGGATAAAATTTATACAGTTAATAAAGGTGCTATTATTTATTCTTATATTGTATAGAAAGAGTGAAGTTATAAAATGGAAAAAAGAGTATTAAACATATCAATAGGAAAATCAGGAGGAAATGCCAGTAAAAATTCAAAAGTATATAAAATGTCTATACCTACTAAATGGGCAAAAGATATGGGAATAGAATTAGATAATAGAACAGTAGAAGTTATTTACGATAGTGATAGAAAAGAAATAAATATAAGAAAAATAAAAGAGTAGAAAAAATAACTACTCTTTTTAAATTTATCTATTGACTATTGGTAACAAATATAATATAATGTATTTGTTACCAATAAAAAAAAGATAAAAGGAGATTATTAATATGAATTACAAATTAAGAAAAATAGGAAAGAAATTATTACCAGTAATGTTTACATTAGGAATAGCAATTACAGGAGAAATTGCGATAAGTAATGAGGCTCAAGCTAGTGATAAAGAAATGACTGTAGTTGAAGAAGTTTCTAATAAAGAAATAAATGTAACAAAAGAACAAGTAGAAAAAGCAAAACAAGATTTAGATATTAAAGTAGATGAAGTAACAAAACAAAAAGAAAAAGTATCAGTTATAGAAAAAGAGGTATCTAATAAAAAGGGAGATATAGAGAATAAAATTAAAGAAGCAAAAGACTTAGAAGAAATATCAAAACAAGCTACAGAAGAAAATATAAACAAAGCTAAAGAAGACATAATAAGCAAAGAAAAAGAAAAAGTAGATGTAGAAAATAAATTACAAATCGAAGAAGAGAAAATCAAAGAGATAGAAACAAACATTAGCAATCAAAATAACAACATAGAAAATAAAAGTCAAGATGTAGTAAATGCAGAGGCTAGCGTAGAAAATTCCAAAAAAGATTTAGAAACTAAACAAGCATTATTAGAGGGAACTAATGAAAAAGAAATAATAAAAGTATTAGATAAAGCAATAAAAAAACTAGAAATAACAACATCAGAATTAAATAATGCACAAAATGAGTTAGAAAATGCACAGATTAAGGATAAAGAAAGAGAAGATAAATTAACAGAATTAACATCTAATAAACTAGATATAGAAAAAGAATTAAATACATTAAAAACAGAATTAGAAGAAAACCAAAATGTAGCAAATAAAACAGAAAGAGATTTACAACAGGCTGAAGATAATAAAAACAAAGCACAAGAAAATTTGGATAGTTTCAATACAGTAACACTAACAAATGACTATATAAATAATTTAAAAAAAGCATTTGATTTAAATTTATCTTCAGAAGAAAGAAAAAATGCTCAATCTAAATTAAAAGAAATAAATGCAGACTTATTAAAACTAAATACATATAAAGAAAATAAAAATGATGATACAGTAAAACTTTATGACATAGATAATCTTCCTGAAGATATAAGAAGGGATTTATCCTTATTTGCGAGTGAACTTATAAAGCAAATAAGAACACAAATGGGAACAGAATTAACAACAGTAACAACTTCATCTATAGAATTTGCGAACAAAGTAGCTACAACATATAATAGAGATAAATTTAATCCATATACTGAAAATGGACATTATGAAAAAGGTATTATAGAAGTATCTAAAGAATATGGATTAAAAGAAGGCCAATATTATGAAAATTGGGCAGGAAGTACTAAAATAAAATCACAATTAACATATAGTGATTTAAAGAAAAATACATACAACTCAATACTTCAACTTATGTTCAATGGGAGAGAATGGTTACACGCTCAAAGCATATCAGGTATAAATTTTGGAAAAAGTAGAGAAGATTATCTTGGAGTAGATTTTTCTACATATACAAAATATGCAGGATTTCATCTACTAACAATTCCAAAAGAATATGTAGAAGAAGCAACAAAGAAAAATTTTAATAAAGAAACAATTACTAATAAATTATCTTTGGAAAATATAAAGAAAGAACTAATTACTGCTAAAGAAAAATATATAGAGAAATTAGAGAATAGCGAAAAAGCTAAACAAAATTTATTAAATACAAAATCAAAATTTGACGAAAAAACTAAAAAACTATTAGATGCAACTAAAGAATTAAATAGAGTAGCATCACAAAAAATACTAACACCAGAAGCAAAACAAAAAGTAGAACAATTAACAATAACTTTAGATAAAGCTAAACAAGATTTAAAAGTAGCACAAGATAACTATGATAATCTAAACGCTGATATTAAATCAAAACAACAAGCAGTAGAAAAAGCTAAAAAGATATTTGATGAAGAATTAGCTAATTTACAAACAAAAAGAAGTATATTAAATATTGAAAATAATAAATTAGCAGAATTAAATAAAAAATTAGATCAACAACAAAATGTAGTAAATTCTATAAAACAGGATTTGGAAGAAATAAAACAAAATATAAAAATAGCCAAAGAATACCTATATAAACTTGAAAACACACCTAAATTATTAAAAGTAACTAAAGAACAATTAGATAACTTAGAAATAGAATTAATCAGTAAAGAAGAAGTTTTAAAAGCAGAGCTGGAAAAATTAACAGAATTAGAATTATCTAAAGAAGATTTGGAAAAAAATTATAAAAAATTATTAGAAAAATATAGTAAGCAACTTGAAGAAAATACATTAAATCAATTAAAAACACAGATAGATAACATTCAAGCAGAAAAATTAGAAAAGGAAACATCAAAATCAGCTTCAGATAATAAAGAAAATATTAAAAAACTATCAAATACAGGGATAAATTCAATATCTACTGTATGGCTAGGTATATTATCATTTATTATTGGATTACTAGGAATAAGAAGAAAAATTAAATAAATTACAATGACTAGTATATATACTAGTCATTGTATGTGGTTGAATAAATGTATCATTTAAAGTATAATTAACTATATTTGTATAAAGGAGATAAAATGTGAAAATAAATATTTTTAAGAACATATTATTGGGAATTTATTTTCTAATACTGACATTATTAGTATACTATACAATGCCAAATTTAATGTTACATTATTATCCTTATGGGGATGCAACAATTTTTGAATATTTTGGATATGCTATGACCAAAGGAGAGAAATTATATTTAGACTTATTTGATCATAAAGGACCTATAATATTCTTAATTAATTATGCAGGGTATATATTAAATGGTGCTTTTGGAATTAAGATTTTATATTTAATTTGTTATTTCGTGTTTTTGATATATGCGTACAAGACAGCAATGCTATTTACAGATAAAAATATAGTATCAATAATTACACTACTAATTATAACTTTAATATTTTTAAATATTTTTGAAAGTGGATTAGGGTTAGAGGGTTATATGTTACCTTTTATAACTTATTCATTTTACATTTACTTAGATTATTTTATGAATAATAGGTATAACTCTTTAAAAATAATCTTAGTAGGATTTTGTTTTGGAATAGTATTCTTTACAAAGTATAATATGGTGGGGTTATGGCTTATTTTATCTGTAGTAGTAATAATATTAAATATCTACAAAAAAGAATATAAACTATTATTGAAATTTATTTTAAATTTTTTGGTAGGATTTTTAATTTTGCTAATACCACTTTTAATATATTTTCTAATAAATAATTCATTATTAGAAATGATATATCAATCCCTTATTATAAATATAAATTATTCAGGAGATGCACCTATAGGATTAAAAGATGTTATTTCTTGGATAATAGGAGTAGCCAACGATTATTCATTAGTTTTAATAATTTTATTATCAACTTTTTACTATTATAAAAATAGTAAAAATATGGTGCTGATAGGAATAGTTTTACTTACTTTTTGTATATTATTAAGTATAATCTCCAAAAGAACGTACTTACATTATTTAATAGTATTAATACCATTGTTTATACCTTATATAAGCATACTGTTAGAAACATTATTTGATAAGATTAATTATAGATTATCTCTTGTAATAACTTGTTGTTTTATAGTTACTTCTTATTTTTCTAGCTTGGTTAATATAAAAGCTCAAATACAAGAAAGAAATGTAGATAATTCAAGAGATATAGCGGAACTAGCTAATTATATAAAAAATAATTCAAATGAAGATGATAGAATATATGGTCATAGAATGTATGGTTCTATTTACTTATTATCTGAAAGGTTGTCTTCAACAAGATACTTTTTTATACCTGGATTTTATAATGAAAATATATTTTATGAAGATTATAAAAAGCATTTTGAAAAAAATTATCCTAAATATATAGTAATTGATATGAACAAGTATTCAGGATTTGATTTACTGACTGATGATTATATAAAAGATGTAATAAAAAATAATTATAAATTAGTAAAAACAGTAAATAATTTAAGTTTATATGTCGAGAACTAGAAATAAAATCTAGTTCTTTTTTTGTTGGAAAGGAGGAAAATGTTATACAAAGAAACGATGCCTATAATCATAATAATTTTATTCATATTAACTGTAATAATAAAAACGAATAATATATTTGCTAATACGAAAGAAGAATATTTAGAAAAATTACATAAAAGAGATAAACTAACAACAGTATTCACAATTATTATCAATACCATACCAATTATATACATTAAAATTATCTATTTCAGCAATAGTATTAGTATTGTTAATGATACTAATACTATTACTTCCTTCAGCAAAGACAGAAATATTATCAAATGAGAAAGAAGAAATAATAATCATAGAAAGGAACAAATTATTTATAGTAAAAATAGTACTAGTTATTTTGATAATGAGTACAGTTACATACTTACGTGTAAATAATTATATTTAAAGATTTGTATATTTTTAATATAGAGAACTAGAAATAAAAGATAAGGAGAATAAAAATGAAAGAAAACATTATTTTAAAAATTTTAGAAAGATTGAGTAAATATATTTTCATTTATATAAAGCATACATTAATTATACTAGGTATATTACACTCTTGGATTATATATCGTTTCTTTTCTTACGGTATGAATAAAGTAATTGAAGAAACTACGTATTCCACAAATGAACTAATAGAAAAGTTTTATAAGTTATATGAGTATAATTTCTTTTTAGCAACTTTTCTTTCTGTTATAACAGTATTATTATCGAAATTTATATCATCATATAGAAAAAATAATACTACAATCGTATTATATAAGGATACTAGTGGAGGGGTTGCGAAGCTAGAAAGGAGAAAATAATTTTAAAGTGAAAAAATTAACAAATAAATACAAAACTTTAAAGACAGAGCAAAATGATTATTTAATAAAAAAGAATAGAATAAATTATTATAGGAAAAAAAGATTTATTTATATAAATAATGATAATAAAGGTATTACAGTAAATGTAGATAAAATAATATACTATACTAAAAATACTCTATTTTTAGAAGGTAATAATTCGATAGAAATAACCATTGAAACATATAAGTACTTAAACGAAATTCTTGATATTACACTTATTTAGTTATTATTCTGGACATAGAAAATACTTGTATTAATAAAATTATTTTTTAAAATTACAATAAAATTAAAAAGGGGAATAAGTATAATGGAATTTTTATTAATATTATTACACTTAATGATTACTTGGATGGTATATAATAAATTAAATAAAAAATTGAATAAATTATATGATAAATTTTTAGAAAATGAAAGAAAAAAATTAGAAGAAAAAGAGAACATATTGACTGAAGAAAAAGAAAATTATATTAATTACTTAACCAATAGACGTTCTCTTTTTTCTATCATATTATTTTCAATAATATCATTAATTAATTCTATAATAATATATTATATATTTAAAATTGTTTATATCGGATAGTTTGTTCAAACATCTTAGCTAATATAACAGAGAAAAATATAGAAAATGGAATAATATTTATCAATAATATAGGTATATTAGAATTACTAAGTATTATAATTAAAATATTAAAATTTAAAATATTTAATTTATAGAGTATGTATAGTATAGCTACTGATAAGAAGATAAAATTTGTTATAACTATACAATAATTTAAAAATTTATTATATTCAATAAGACTAGTTCTATATGTAATATCATTATTTATTTTTGAATATAACCAATACAATAATTCAGAAAATATAAATAATATAAATAGAACATAGTTAATATTAATTGATGAAATTATTATAGAATGAATTAATTGACTATTATTATTTACAAATTCTATGTAAGTTAGTTTTGATATAAAATGTAAATTAATATTTATAATATCAAAATATAAAGATATAACAATAATTGTAATAAAAATATTTATATCATTTATTTTATTAGTCATATAATTAAATATTTTATCATACATAAGAGCACCACCTTTCTAAATAATAATTATATCATACACAAAACTAGGAGAACTAAAATGAACAATAGAATAAAAAAGAGTATAAGAGCACCAGTAAATAACTAGGTGCTTTTTATAATACTCAAAACAAAAAATAGAAATAAATAAAAAGAAAAGGAGACGAAAAATGTCTAATAATTTAAGAGAAACAAAACAAAGATTTACATTAAGAAAGAATAAAAGATACAAAAATGTAGTATCAGTAGGGCTAGGTTTATTCGCTATAACATCTATAGGTGTTATTACAAGTAATGAAGCGAAAGCTAGTGATGACAATAAAGTTGTAACCACAGAAAATCCAGCTACAAACTATCCTGAAGTACAACCAAATCCTACTATTAATGCAGAGGAAAGCCAAAATCAAACAAATAAATCAACTGGAGAAATTGAAGTAGCAGTAGATAATTCAAAATTAAATGAGGCTGTAGAAAAATCTAAACAGGAAGGATTAAATGTAGTTCAAGAAGATACCCAAAATAAAGGAACTGTAAAATCAGTAGAAGAAGCAGAAAAAATAGCAACAGAAATAAATAATTCATATACAAGACAAGTTGAAGAAATCAATAAAGAAACAGAAGATTATAAAAAAGCAAAAGAAGAAAATCAAAAACAAACAGAACAAATTATTGAAGAAAATGCAAAAATAAAAGCAGAGTATGATAAAAAATTAGCTGATATAGAGAAATTAGAACAAGAAAATTCAATAAAAAATGAAGAGATAAAAAAATCAAATAAAATTAAGCTAGATGAATATGAAAGAGAGTTAGCAGAATACAACAGATTAAAAGATGAATATGATAAAAAGATATCTGAAATAGAGAATAATATTAACACAGAAGGATATCTGCAAAAATTAGTTGCACAAAACTTAATTTACATAAGAGAACAAAATGCAAAAATAGATAGTATAAAAGGAGCAACGCCTATAACAAAAGAAGGTCTATTAAGAGTAGAAGGTAATAATTTTACTAGTGATAATAATGGATTGTATATTCATGGAGTTATTGACTTGTATTATTCTGCTAATGCATTTGGAGATAAATTTGAAAAAATAGATGCCTCTAAACATAATCTATTATTTCAACAAAATGAATATAGACAATCAGACTATTATGCAACCTTAATAGATGAAAATAAACCTGTAGAAGTTGTGTATAGTGGACTAACAAATTCTTCATATAAGAATAGAAAAATTAGTAAAGTAAAATACACATATACCGCTAGTAATCTTGATGGTAAAAAACAAGCTATATTAATACTACATGAAGACCCTACTGAGACAGCATGGTTTTTAAGTCAAGAGTCTGGAAATTCAGATAA
This sequence comes from Gemelliphila sp. 1F1, assembly GCF_056897515.1. Lineage (NCBI taxonomy): Bacteria > Bacillati > Bacillota > Bacilli > Caryophanales > Gemellaceae > Gemelliphila > Gemelliphila sp. 1F1. The sequence goes on along the minus strand of NZ_JBXHBE010000002.1, from coordinate 176,125 downwards.
GTATATACGAGAATCTAAAAAAATATATTTAAATGTTGATGTAAAATTTTATTATGAGGATGGTTCTGAAGTAGTATTTGATGAAAATTCTCCTGCTCTAGTGTCTTTTGAAAGTTTAAATGGAACAGAGTATCCTGATGGAAGTATGACAGAAAGAGTTAAATTTAGTGGAGAATATCTTCCAATAAATGGAAGTTCTTTGAGTAAACATCAAGATGGATGGATTTATTCAGATAGTAACAATAATTCTAGAGATAGAGGTTCTAAATTTGATGGTAAAGAATACGATTATAAAGGGTCAGATAAAGCTTATTACGCTGCAGCAACAGGTATAATAAATGCAGGAAAAGAATTTAATTTTACAATATCAACATCAACAGGTATTTGGTTTTCATTTAATTCAGATGTTAAAGCAAAGGAAGTTCCGACATCATTACCAACACCACCCCAAGAACCTGTATATGACGTGGAACAGCCAACAGAAATAGAAAAACCCAAAAAACCTGAATACAAAGAAATTCCAGAGCCACCCAAAGCACCTACAGTAAAATACCACTATGAAGAATACACATCAGCTCCACAAATAGAAAAAACAGTAACTAATAGTTATAAAGAAGATATTAATGGAAAATTTGTAAATAAACAAGCAGAAGTTAGTTTTCCATTAAATGTTAAAGAATTAGTATCAAATAGAGAAAAAATAAATAAATTTGAACTTGTAGATAATTTGCCTACAGGATATGAAGTAAATATAGAAAAAACAACAACAGAAAATAAAAATTATAATGTAGAGTACAACAAAGCTACACATACAATAGTATTTAAAGCTAGCCAAACTATGTTAGATGATATTAATAAAGATTTAACAAGTACATATCTACCAAAAGCACCAGTAGTTGTAGGAACAGTATTAAATGACGGAGCTACATATTTAAACAACTTTAAACTATTAGTAAATGATTATGAGGTATATAGCAATACTGTAAAAGTAATAACACCAGGTAACACACCAACACCTGAAACACCTGATAATAGCTTTATTAAACCAACAAAAGAAAACACAAACAAAGACGGAGTAAATATTGACGGTAAAACAGTATTACCAGGTTCAATAAACTACTACAAACTACTTTGGGATTTAGATCAATACAAAAATATTAAAGCTACATTAAAAGATATAAACAAAGGGTTTTATTACGTTGAAGATTATCCTGAAGAAGCATTAGAGCTTGATGAAAAAGAGGTAACGTTAGTAGATAGTAAAGGAGAGGCAGTAACTGGAGTAAAAGTAGAAAACTTTAATAGTATAGATATAGAAGAAGCCCCTGAAGAAGTAAAAACAATGTTAGAAAATACTAATATTAAACCAAAAGGAGCGTTCCAACTATTTACTGCGACAAATCCGCAAGAGTTCTTTGAAAAATATGTAGAAACTGGAAACTCAATCATAATCACAAGCCCAATGACTGTGAAAAAAGCATTTAACGGAACATTTGAAAACAAAGCCTACCAAATTGACTTTGGAAATGGATATGAAACAAATGTAGTAGTAAACAATGTGCCTAAATTAGAAGTTTCAAAACAAGTAATTGATGTAAACGGAAAAGATATTAATAACGGTACAGTAGCCCTAAATGAAAAACCTGAATACAAATTAGAGGGTGCACACCTACCAAGCAACAGAGCTGAAGAGATAAGTCAATATGACTTTAATGATGATTACGATGAAAAAGGAGATAAATACCTATCATACAAAGTAATCACAGACGTTGATGTTACACTAAAAGACGGTAGAGTAATTGAAAAAGGAACAGATATTACTACATTTACTGAAGAAGTAAAAGAAGACGGAAAAGTAACAATTAAATTAAAACAGGCATTCTTAAATTTAGTTTCTCTTAATAGTGAGTTTAAGGCAAATGCGATACTAGAAATGGAAAGAATAGCTTCTGGAACATTTGAGAATACATATATAAATGTAGTAAACGGAAATGAAGTTATTTCAAATACAGTAAGAACTACAACTCCAGAGCCAACAACACCAACTCCAGAAGAACCTAAAGAGCCAGAGAAACCAACAACTCCAGTAACACCTGAAGAACCAGTTAAAAAATTAAGTAACACAGGTATTGGAGATGATTACACACAAGAAGCAGTAGGATTAGGAATGGCAGGACTAGGCTTGCTTGCATTATCTAGAAGAAGAAAAAACAGTAATTTAAAATAAATTAATAAGCAAACAAGACCTTTAGTTAAAAGCTAAAGGTCTTGTTTTTTATGTATATAGATAAATAAAAAAGGAAAAATTAATTGAGAATATCGGTAGAAGAAAAATATAAAATATTTAAAGAAAACAAAAAGAATATATTAGAAAATGCTAGTTTAGAAAATAATAAAAAATATATAACTGATAATTCTAAATTATTTAATAAATTAAATGTAGGGAAATCAGGTAAGGGAAGAAAATATAAATTTAGAAGTTAAGGGTAAATAAAGGTTAATTAAATATGGATAAAAATTATCAAAGTTAAATTTTATAATACCATATGGATACAGAGATAATTATATAGACTTTGTATATGAAGTAAACTCTGAAATAAGCAACAATGTAGTAGATGACAATACTGTAATAATACTTTTTTCAAATAATATACCGTATTATTTAGAATGTATCTTATATGTACAGACTTACAATAAAGATAAAATAAGAAATATCGCAAGAAGACATAAAGTAAGTGAACTTCACAATGGAAAAACATTTGAATATTATTTAAGAAAAGAATCAAAAAAATGGAAGTATGCTGTATTTATAGAAAAGGTTAGTCGAGAAGAAATAAAACAATCAATGGAAAGAATTTGTATTTTTCCAACTATATCAGAGTTAGAAAAAAACGTATATTGTTTTTACAATAAAAAGATAATAGTATTTTAAAATTTGTAAAAGTATAAAAGTATGATAAAATTATTATTAAGAAATGAGGTTTATTTTATGAAAGTAAATAAAATAAAGATAAAAAAGATATGGAAAAAAAACCAAGAAAAAAGAAAGAATATATATAATTTAGAATATGAAAAAATAAGAAAAATGAATGAAAAAGATTATATATTAAATTATACAGAAATTAAATCCAAGTATAAATTTTCTCAAAATGTAAAATATTTATTAAATTCTATAGTCATATCAATCGTAGGATTCTTAGGTTATACATTATATAAATTGTCAAGATTATTCTTTATTAACTATACTACTTTCAATGTTGAACAAAAAGAAATAGCTACAATTACAATAATAATATTATCAGGATTATTATTAATATTGATATTTAGTTTTCTTATAATAATCTATTTATACTTAAAAAGGATAAAAAGTATAGAGAGAAAATTAAATATGTATGAGGAAATAAAAAGGGAAAATAATAATGGATAAATTCTTAGAATTGCTAATAAACAATATAAAACAAATAATAATTACTATAATTTATAGTATTATTGCTTTTGTTTATACTTTTAACCTAGAACAATTAAATTATGAACTTATTGAACGAGAAAAACTAGGCGATACAGCAATATATTTAATTCAATATAATAATTATCAAGCAATATACTATTTCTTTTATGCGATTATATTAATGGCAATAGGTATGGTAATAATATATTTTACATTCTATGAATTGAAAAAATACTCTACAGATATTGATATTAAAGATATAATATTAGGAATATTAATAGCTATACTAATAATATTTATAATAATACATATATTTAAATTAATAACAATCCCAATATTAAAGATAATCTTTACGGTTGTAACTATAGGTTTAGGAATCTTATTTAGTATATCATCAAATAGCTAGTAAGATTAATAAAAAATTATAATATATAATTTAAGAACTAGAAATAAAAATCTAGTTCTTTTTTATTTTTAGGAGGAAAAATGGACGAAAGAGGAGTAAACAAAAGAACTTATAAAAATTTAAAAAAGGAAATAGTAGAGGATACGGCATTAAATGTAGGATATTATCCGAAAGTTATTAATAAAATAAATAACGACGTATTGTTAGATACAATCAAAGAGATAAGTTTAAATGGTTGGATAACAGATAAGACAAAAGATATAGATTTACAAAATATGATAGTAACTGAAGCAGTTAGAAAAATGAATTATCAGGAATTTAAAGACATTGCGGATAACTTTTTTTCATTTGTTCCAGATGATAAGGAGAAGTATTACAGAGTATCTACATTAGAAATAACTAGAGAAAATTATGATTATCTAGTTTCTAATACAAATAAAGCATTCGGTTTAGAAAGAAAGCTAGAAGAGATAGAAAACAAACAAAATAGCATAGATACAAAGATAAATAATTTAGAAACAAAAGTTGTTTCTAGTGATGATAAAGTAATAGGAATAGATCTAGAAAATGAAGAAATATTACTACTGAAATCTCCGTTAAACGTATATATAGATGAAGATTTAGTAATAGCGGAAGAAATAATAAATGATTATAAATCAGATAAAGAAGACCACACACAAATATTAGATTATCTAATTGAAAACTATGATGAAATCGAACTAATTCATCACGAGTACGTATTAAACAATGATACTTATATGGGAATGCTTGATATAGATACATACGAATTAAAAGACGTTACAAGTGAACTAGATATTTCACATTTTAAAACACATAAAGAATACTATGATTTTGCGAATAATTTTACTGTATTTAATGATAAGTATAAAGATTATGCTGATTATATAAACAAAAGGTTTGATTATATATATTCAGTAGAATACTTGCCTGACTACTCAAAAGAAATATTACAAGACAAAATAAATGAAATAGATAAGATATTAGAAAAATACGATACTAGATTAATTATAAAAGATATTTACGGATATTCTAGTGGAGAACATTGGCAGGTAGGCTATTTGTCGGATATAGATGAAGATGTAGAAAAAATAGAAGATTATATAGAAAACTACTTAGGTGCTTGGTATAAAGGAGAACTTACAGAACTACAAATTATCTCCTTTGATGCTTTTGAGAAAGGGGAATATATAGGAGAACCTAACGAAACATACTATATAAATTCTAGCTTATTATATAGACATAATAAGCTAGATACAATACAAAAGATATATCCAGAACTAAACAATTTTGAAACACCTAAAAATGTACTTGAAAAACAGAAACAAGAAGAAAATAAAAATATAGATAGGGGAAGAAGCCTATGACATTCACAAAAGAAGACGCAAAGAAATTAAATATATTAGATGTAGCACGTTCATTAGATATGAATATGTTACCTTCAGGAAGGTCAGAGTATTATTGGCAAGACCACGATTCATTTAAGATTAACATAGCTAAAAATATGTTTAAGTGGTATTCAAGAGATATTGGTGGAGATGTAATAGAGTTAGTTCAAGTAATTAAAGGTGTATCGTATAAAGAAGCTATGACATTTTTAGAAACAGGGGAATTTAAAGAGGTAAAAATTAAAGAGATTAAGAAAGAACCTTTTAAATATCACTTAGGAAAATATGAAACGGATTTTACTAACGCTAGAAAATATCTAACTGAAGTAAGGGGGATATCTAACGAAACAATAGATTACTTCTTAAAAAAAGGAGTATTATCATTAGTAAATAGAAAAACAAAAGACGGTTACGAAGAACAAGTAATCGTCTTTAAATATTTAGATAGTGATAAAAATATAGTAGGTGGAAGTATGCAAGGTATAGTACCTAATAAAGAGCGTTATGCAGGTAAGGGCTACCTTAAACAAATAATGTACAACTCGGATAATACGTCAGGCTTTAATATTCAAATAGGAGATAAAGCAGACAACCTAATATTTTTTGAAGCTCCAATAGATATGATGAGTTACTACGAGCTAAACGAAGACAAGCTAAACAACGTAAAACTAATCGCAATGGACGGCTTAAAAGAAGGAGTAATAGCACGTTACTTCACAGAAAAATTATTTGAAAACTCAAATGTAGAAGACATAAAAATAAATAGTAATAGATCTATAGATTATTTAGATTACATAATTAAAAAAACAACATACTTCGAGGAAGAAAGAAACAAAGAAGTAATAACACTTGCGGTAGATAATGATAAAGCAGGCTTAAACTTTATTAATAAACTAGAGAATAAAGGTATTATATTTAATAAAGACCTACCTAAACTATTAAAAAATAAAGAAAAAGTCGATTGGAATGATGTACTAAAAAAAGTAAAGGAAAATAATAAAAATATGAATGAAAAAACTAATAAAAAAACAGATAAAGATTACTTAGAAGATATATGGGACAATATTACATTTACAGTAGAACCTAAAAAACAAATGATAATAGAAGGAGATAGAATTATTGAAACAGGTTTAAGTGATATTAAAACAAACCAAACAAAAAAAGACCTTGAAGAAACAAGGCAAAATAAAAAAGTCGAGATAAAAGACGGGGATTTTTCTGATAAACAGAAGGCAGCACCTCTACCTGAAGAGTTAGAAACTCAACCTTTGAATGACTTGTCGCCAAATCAAACTCAATCTCAACATTTACTACATTTTACCATAAAAAATCCTGAAATGTCAAATTATAAGAAAAATTACCACCCTATAAAAGACAAAGAACTTAGAAAATTAAATAGATACGCTCCCACAATTCAAACTACAGCTAAATGGTATTTAAACGATTTGTCTGATAGTAAAGTACATTATTTATATAAAGACAATGATGAGGTAAATAGCGTAACTGTAGAGTTTAGAAAAGAACACTTTATGCACCTTACAGGTATATTTCCTATTAAAGAAGGACAAAATGCAGAGAAAACATTAATAGACTTTGCGAATGGTAATGGTAATTATGATAACATAATGATTTCAAATAGTGGATATGCTTTTGAAAAATTGCAAGTATTACCAGAACTTGAGTTAATATTAGATACATCATCATTTTATTTTGATGATTTAACAGATATAGAAAAATTCAATAGATTAGATTTATCAAAGGCAATAAAAACTGAAGATAAAGATTTATTACTGTTATTTAAACAAGAGAGCGAAAATCTAGTGCCAGCATCAATAATGAAATTAAGAAAAAAATTATCACTTGAACTTACAAATACAAAGGAAAAAGAAATATTAGGAGTATATAGAGAACGTTTTGGTAAAATAGAACAATTAGATATTAATGAAAAATATATAAAAGACGGTGGGAAAGAACTAATGTCTATTATAAAAAATAATATAGGAGAGAAAGAAAAAATAGAACACGCAAAATCAGAAATAAAAAAAGAATTTTTTAATGAAGCACTAACTAACGAAGAAAAAAATAAAAATCAAAATAAAGAAGAAGTAGCGAGTAAAACAGTTGCGGATTATATAAAAAATAACGATACAGTCGGTTTAAATAAACTACTAAAAGAAGGAATAAAAGAATATGAGAATACAGATATTTACAAAAATTATTTAAAAACAATGAGTAAATTTACTAGGTATTCGAGAAGAAATGTTGACTTAATATTTAAACAAAATCCAAAAGCAACGGCAGTCGCAAGCTACAAAGATTGGATAAATAAATTCGGTAGACAAGTAAAAAAAGGAGAAAAAGGAATATCAATAATAGGTGTATTTGAAGAAGATAAAAAAGATAAAGACGGTAATATAATAATGGACTCTAAAGGTAATCCAGAGAAGACAATACGCTTTAAAAAACATACAGTATTTGATGTATCCCAAACAGAAGGAAAAGAATTACCGAAACCGATATATAACTTAGAAAAAGAAGTAGACGGTTATTTTAATATCTATAAAGCAATAAATCTTTACGCAAAAAATAATAATGTAGAAATTGAATTTAAAGAACTAGATAATAAAGCAAATGGAGTATATTACTCTAAAGAAAATAAAATATATATCCAAAAAGGACTTAGTGGCTCACAAACAATAAAGACATTACTACACGAACTAGCCCACTCAAAATTACATAGAAATTTAGAAACAAGACCAGGAACAACAGAATATAATTTAGGAGAATTAGAAGCAGAAAGTATCGCTTATGTAGTATCAAATTATTTTGGAATTGATACAAGCGAGTATTCATTTGGTTACTTAAAATCTTATATGAGTGGAAAAGAAAACTACGAAGAATTAGATAACATAATTCAAAATATTCATACAAACGCAAAAGAAATAACATCAAAAATAGAACACAATTTAAACAAAATAAAAGGACAAGTTGTCATAAAATTAGAAGATAAAATAAATAAAAAAGTAAATGAACAAATGTTAAATAAAGAGGTAGAAGCACCAAAAAAGTCCCAAGCAAAGAACCTGAATATGATATAATGAGTTTACTAAAAAGGCGAAAACAAAATAAAAAAGAAGACATAGAAGGAGAAGAAAAATAATGGAATATAACGAAGAAAGATATGTAACTACAGTAGGAGTATTACTAGAAAAAATAACATCAGCTTATTGGATTCCAAAAGAAATAGAAGACAATATTGAAGAGATAATAGACGATTTAGATTATAAAAAATTATTAGAAGAACTTAAAATTGATATAGAAGAAACAGAGGGAATACCAGATATTCACGAAGAAATAATAATCGCATTTGAAGAATTAAAAACATACAGCGAAGAAAATTTTGAAAAACTAAAAATAAGTATAAAAGAAATAATTAATAATATTAAAAATAACGGAAATCCTGAATGGTAAAATGAAATTTTAAAAAAAATAATATTATAAACAAAGACAGAAAATAAAAAAATTCTGTCTTTGTTTTTTTCTAAAATAAGAAAAATGCAGAAAGAAAAATAATAAAATAAGACAAAAAAATAATGAGAAAGATAGGCAAGGGGATTGGGGATTTTCCCCAAAAATACAAATATATAAATCTGATATTTACGTTGTAAATTTGAGATTTTTATATTGTAGACAGCATTTTAGGTACTCAAATGCTACGCTTGCCATAACGGAAAAAGAAAAAGGGGGTATTTTTGTAACATATTTGTAATATTTGAAATTAAGATAAAAAACAAACTTTGTAATATATTTGTAACATATAAAAGTGGAGAATAAAATGAGTAGAGAAAGACCAATTCAAAAAAAAATTTATTTAAATCAAGAAGAAAAAAATAAAATATTAGAAAGAATGCGAAAAAAGGCAAATAAAAATAATTTTTCAGATTACGCAAGAGAAATGCTTATTAACGGAGAAATAAAATTAATAGACTTTACATTAATAAAAGAGATAAAATATGAAGTAAATAGAATAGGAAATAATATAAATCAAATTGTAAAACTCGCCAATGAAAATAGAAGTGTAAGAGAGGGAGATATTGAACAAATTTTAGAAAATCAAGTTGAACTAGAAGAAAAAATTTATAAAATCATAAATAAAGAATTAAAAAAAGAGATGTAAAAAAATAACGACTAAAATAAGGGGTATATAAGACGATTAAAAAGAAAAAATGATATTTTATACCAAAAAAATTTAAAACGTCTTAAAAGTATCTTAATTATTCTAAAAATGAATATCTGCTTTTATAAAGGTTAAAAATAAAAAGAAAGGGGGGTATATTTTGGTAGTTACAAAAGTCTTTCAAATAAAAACATCAAAAAACTTAAAATTAGGATTAAATTATATTGATGATAGTGAGAAAACTAAAAACTTTGTAGAAAATATTGAAAATGATTTAGGGAGCAAACTAGATTATATTACTAACTCGCAAAAAACAAAAATTACAAATGATGAATACAATGTAGAATTTTTTGTCGACAAAGACGGTAATAAAGAAATGGTATCTATTTACGGATTATCAAGTGTAAGATTTGCGTACGATGAAATGATGATGACAAAACTTCAGGCAAAAGAATTTATGGGGGATAGAAGTGCAGGAAAAGTAGATGTACTAGCTCATCATATAATACAATCATTTAGTCCAGATGATAACCTAACACCAGAAGAAGTTCACGAGATAGGAAGAAGAACGGTACTAGAACTTACTGGAGGTAATCACGAATTTGTGATTGCGACACATCTTGATAAAGAACATTTACACAACCATATAATATTTAATACAACTAATAGTGTAACACTCAAAAAATTTAGATGGACTAAAGGAACAAAGAAAAGTTTAGAAAAAATATCGGACAAACACGCAGATATGTTTGGGGCAAAAATAATAGATAGAGATAGAATAATAGACCACAAAAAATATGAAGCATATAAAAAACAAAATACATTTAGATATGAATTAAAAGAAAGATTAAAATTTCTCCTTAAACATTCAAATTCATTAGATGATTTTTTAGAAAAAGCAAAGTTACTCAATATAGAAATCAATACTAATGGTAAAGAAATAAAATATAAACTAAAAGACACTAACCAACAACGATACATTAGAGAAAATACACTCGCAAAAAATGGATATTACTCAATAGATAATATTATAAAAATGACCCAAGCAAACGCAAAAGAAATACCAAAAGAAAAAATTAAAGATCTTTACGAAGAATATAAAGAAGAGAAAGCAGAGGATTTTGAGATAAGATTTATAATTGAAGATTGGCAGGTTCTTAGTGAAACAAAAAGAGGCATTTATCTTGAAGTAGATTTTGGGATAAGTAGTAAAGGAGTAATATTAATTCCGCATCAAAAATTAGATAAATTAGAAGAAGGTTACGAAGTATTTATTAAAAGGAACGATTACTTTTACTTTACTAATTCCAAAAACGCACAAGACAATAGATACATAAAAGGAAGTGTCCTTGCCAAACAATTATCAAATGAAAATAAAGAACAAGTAATTTATAAAAATTATTACGTAGGAAAATTAGATAAATTACTTGAAGAATTTAATTATCTTTCAAAAAATAACGTAACAGGGTATAATGTATTTAAAGAGTTCCAGGAAACATTTAAAACAAAACTAGAAGAAGTAGAAAAAGAGCTAGATAGATTAGATACGAAAATAGCTGAGCTTAATAAAATACATTCAGCACTACTTGAAAAAGATAATAATAGACAGAAAGTTTTATCTGAAGAAATACTAAGGAAATTAAAAATACCAAAAAACATTGATATACAAGATATAAAGAAATTACTTAGCGAAGTTAGATTAGAAAGAGATATATTACATACAAAATTTAATGAAATAATAAAAGAACATAAATATACAAAAGGACTTTCAAAAAATGTGGAAGTTAGGAAAAATAATAGAAGAATGAAATAAGAAAAAATATAAATAAGTGTTGACAAAGTAAAATCAACAGTTACAATTTTGGAGTATCCAAAGTATCCAAAGTATCCAAAGTATCCAAAGTATCCAAAGTATCCAAAGTATCCAAAGTATCCAAAGTATCCAAAGTATCCAAAGTATCCAAAGTATCCAAAGTATCCAAAGTATCCAAAGTATCCAAAGTATCCAAAGTATCCAAAGTATCCAAAGTATCCAAAGTATCCAAAGTATCCAAAGTATCCAAAGTATCCAAAGTATCCAAAGTATCCAATTAGAGATTAATTTGTTAATATTGACAAAATAAAATATTTTATATATAATGAAATTCAAGATAACTATTTATAGTCCACTATTCAGTGGGCTTTTTTCTTTGCTTTTTATGTGTTAGTAAATATTTTGAAAAAGAATTAGATCTATTTTTAAAAATTTTAAAAAAATACTTGCAATATAAAAAATAATGTGATACTCTATTAGTTAGATATGTAGCTATATTTAATGACATATCGTAATACATATATCAACAACAACGACTAAGTTATTTAACTTGGTCTTTTTTTATGTTATATTTAATATATACATTTATATACATTTGAAGGAAGGGAATGTGTATGTTAAAAGAGCTATTTAATTTATCAGAAGAAGAAAATTTAATACTCTATGACAATATAGAAAATATAATAATAAAAAATCAAAAGGCAAAGTTAATTAATGGAACGTTAATTCAAGCTGATGAAAAATGTCCTAAATGTAGAAAAAAGAAAATTGTAAAAAACGGAACTTACAAATCAGATATTTTGTTTAATAAAATAAATAATCAAAAGTTAGTTTTACGACTAAAAAAGCAGAGATATTTATGTAATAATTGTGAATTGAAATTTGTGCCTAAAACAAAATTAATAGATGAGAATAAAAGTATATCAAATCAAATAACATCACAGGTTATAGTAAGTATGACAGGAGTTACTTCTCATAAACAAATCGCAAGAGAAAATTTTATTTCTCCTAGCACAGTACAAAGAAATTTAGCACGATTTAAACATTTAAAAATAATTAATAAAAAAGTATTACCTAAAGTATTGTGTGTAGATGAATTTAGAGGGGTTAAGAGTTATAATAATAAAATGAATTTTATAATTGTAGATGGAAATAAACATAAAATAAAAGATATATTGCTTACCAGGAGAAAAAATAGTCTAGAGAAGTATTTTAGGTCATTCACGTTAGAAGCTAAGTCTAATGTGAATTTTTTTGTAACTGATTTTTGGGGAACTTATATAGGATTAGCTAAGAAACAATTTCCTAATGCGAAGATAATAATAGATAGATTTCATATAAAAAGACTTATGAGAGATGCTTTATTGAAGAAAAGAATAGAAGTAATGAATAGGTATAGAAAATATTATGACCCATATAAAGTTACAAAAAAGTTTAGAGATTTACTTTATAAAAAATTTAAAGATATAGATTGTGGTTATAGATATTATAGATACTATGAAAATTTTAAAAACGAGTATGAAATATTAGACTATATAATAGGACTTGATGATATGTTAAGAGATATGTACTGGCTATATCAAGATTTTATCTCTGCCTTCGATAATAAAAATATTGAAGAATTTAAAGAGATAATTAGAAGAGATAACGGAAATATATCCAATGAAATGAAATCAGCACTATCAACCTATTTAAAATATGAAGAATATGTCATTAATGCGTTAAAATATCCGTACTCTAATGGAGTAGTAGAAGGTATTAATAATAAGATAAAATTAATAAAAAGAATAGGATATGGATTTAGAAACTTTGAGAATTTTAGATTAAGAATATTATTAGCTTTCAATGTAATTTCTTTTTCAGAAGATATTGTTAGAAAAGAAAAAAGAAGAAAATATAATGAATTGAAAGATACATCTTGAGCTTGTTAATTTAATATATAATAAGCCTACTATAATTTTAACCAGACAATAAAAGTCAATAAAGGTCAAAAATGATATGTGGAGTAGGCTTGTTTAGTTATGTATAAAAATATATATTAAAAAATTTTCAAAGTGAAAAACCCTATAAGATCAACGTTTTTAAAGTTATAAACATTTTTATATCAATTTTTTTCATCAACGTACTTGACAAAGAGCCAAAAAACCTTAATATACAAACTGTATATTAAGGTTTTTTATTATTGTTGTTGTTGAGTTGTTGTTTTAGATGATAACATATCATTTATATAAGATGTTACATCGCTTGTTGTTCCTTTAACATTGTACTCTTCAAATAATTTTTTCAAAGCAGAGCTATAAACAGTAGGATCTTGTGATACAGCTGTTTGTGCTATTTTTTCTGCTATTTGAGTTTTTTGCTCTTCATATGAAACTTCTTTCGTATCTAATAATTTAATAATGTGGTATCCAAAAGGTGTTTTTACAAGTTCAGAAGTTGTTTCTCCTTTTTGTAACTTAAATGCAGCTTCATTAAATTCTGATACAAATGAACTACTTCCTTTAGAAACCCATCCTAGATCTCCACCATTAGAAGCATTAGCTTTATCCGTAGAATATTCTTTTGCTAAATTAGAGAAATCTTCTCCATCTTTAACTTTTTGTAAAACTTCTTCAGCTTTAGATTTTGCTTCTTCATCGCTAAGTCCGTTAGGGTTTGATGAGCTTTTTACAGAAATTAGAATATGTGCAAGGTGATATTGAACTTTATCTTGTTCGTATGCTTCTTTATATTGTTCTTCTTTAACGTTTTTATAATCGTTAATCATATAAGCCTGAGCTGTACGAACTTTTAAGGCTTCTTTGTATTTATCTAGTGTGAATCCTTGTTGTTTCAGAGTTGCTTCAAACTGTTCTTTACCACCATATCTTTCTTGAGCAGTTTTTATTTGTTCATCTATATATTTTTCATCAATTTTATCTTTATATTTTTCTAAAAGTATTTTTTTGATAGCTATGTCAGTTGCTGCTTTTGATACCTGTTGTTGCCCCATACTATCTAGAACTTCTTTTTGAGTTACATCTCCTGCTTTTGAAGTGATGTATGTTTCAGAGTTTGAACTTGAACATCCAGCCAAGCCTATAACTGACGCACTAAGTGCTATAGGTAAAATTACCTTTTTCATTTTTTTCATTATTTAGTTTCCTCCTAAATTGTTAACTATTGTAAATATAGCATATTTCGTATAAAAAGACAATATTATTTTTATTACAAAATAGGTGATATTAATCTTGCTAACGCTTCTTTAAATTTGATTGTAATTTTTCTGTTATTATATTTTTCTTTTGTTAATAATTTTGAATTTCTTATGTCACTATGGAATATTTCTTTGAATTTTTTGGTAGTTTCTTTATCATAAATAAAAGTGTTTATCTCAAAATTTAGTTTGAAACTTCTATTATCGAAATTAGCACTCCCTACACTGGTAACTTCATCATCAATGATAATTGTTTTTGCGTGTAAAAATCCTTTTCCATATTCATATATTTTTGCTCCCATATTTGCTAATTCTCCAACGTAGTAATAATTCCCCCAACGTACTAAAATATGATCAGGAATACTAGGAATCATAATTCTAACATCAATACCAGAAAGGATAGCCATTTTTAAGGCATCAACAACACTTTCATCTGGTATAAAGTATGGACTTTGAATGTAAATATACTTTCTAGCTCTATTTATCATATGTAAATAACCATATTTAATTTGTTCTAATCTATCATCCGGACCACTAGTAACGACTTGAATAGGTATATTACCGCTATTTTTTTCATAGTTATAGAGATGTTTTTCATTTAAGTCAATTAATTCATTTTTCTTTTTCTTTAGAACTTGTGAATTCCAATCGTCTATAAAACGGAAGTTTAATGTTGCAACCGCCTCACCAACTATTCTTATATGTGTATCACGCCAGTATCCTAGTTTTTTATCTCTTCCTAGATATTCATCCCCCACGTTAAATCCGCCAGTATAACCTATTTTACCATCTATTACAACAATTTTTCTATGATTTCTATAATTCATACGAAAATTTATAAGAGGAAGTGATGATTTGAAAAAGCTTTTCACCTTTGCTCCAGCCTCGATCAATCTTTTTAGAGTATATTTATTTAGAGTTCTAGAGCCTATGTCATCGTAAAGGACATATACTTTAACACCTTCATTAAGTTTTTGAATTAGGAGATCAAAAAGTTCTTTTCCGATATTGTCTTTTTTTAGAATATAATATTGAATGTGGATATACTCTTTTGCATTTTTTATATCTTCAAATAATAAACGGAATTTTTCTTCTCCACTAGTAATAATAGTTATTTGATTTTTTTCTGATAAAAATGATTGATCAGAATGATAATTTAAAGCTATTAAGTTTCTACTTTTATATTTTACTATTTCATCTTCTTTAATATTGTAAGGAGAATTTGTTTCTAATAAACTCTTTTGGTATTCTATTTTTTCTTGTTTAGAATAAGGAAAAATCTTCTCTCTATATATAGGTCGTCCTAAAACTAAGTAGAGTAACAGACCTAAATAAGGAATAAGTAATAATACCAAAATCCAAGCCCATGATGATGAGGCTTTTTGAGATTCTAAAAATATTATTGTTAAAACAATCAGTGTATTTATAACATAGAATATTGATAACGTAGAAAAATTATTTAGAAATCCCATTATAGAATTATAAAATTCTAAAAAACTTGAGCTTATTGATAAATTAACTGCCAAGTTTACAAACATATGATAACACCCTTTCCTTAATTTAACTATAAATAACCTTATAAATATAATAATATATTTTGAAAAAATATCAATAATTAAGTGTTATCTTTTTCAAAATATATTATTTGATAAATATATGGTATTTGTGAGAATTTTATTATATAATTATAATATTAAATAATAAGGAGATATCTATGTCTGTTAATATTTTAGAAGAATTAAAAAGTAAATTTGAAAATTTAGCGAGTGAATTAGACAATATTGAACCCGAAAGTGTAGATTTGAAACAAATAGATAGATTAATTGAATTGGTAGAAGAATTAGATAACGAAATCAAAACTATAAAATAAGTTTTTATATTAATCTGAAAGAATGATACTAGATTTTTAAGTGTATATTTACTTTTAAAAATCTAGTTTATTTTTTATCCGAAAATATATTTTATAATTAAATGAAAGGGCAATAAATGAAAAGACGTATTTTACTTACAATAAAGAAAATTGGAATTAATGGTGAAGGTATAGGTTACTACAAGAAAAAAATTACTTTTGTAAAAGGTGCTTTACCAGAAGAAGTTGTGAATTGTGAAATTATAGAAGAAACTTCAAAGTATATTAAAGCAAAATTATTAAATATAAAAGAAAAAAGTTCTTATAGAATAGATAATGTTAGAAAAGAATTTTTGGAAAGTGGAGCGTACAATTTAATTCATGTAAATTACAATAAACAATTAGAATTTAAAAGAGATATAGTAGTAGATGCTTTTTCAAAATATTTAAATGGAAAAAATATAAAAATAGAAAAAACTATTCCTAGTCCTATACAAAAACATTATCGTAACAAAAATCAATTTCCTGTTGCTATAAAGAATGGAAAGTTAATAGCAGGGCTTTATAAAGAAGGAACTAATGAACTGGTTAATATTAATGATTGTGTAGTACTTCACGAAAATGGTAATAAAATAACTGAACGTATAAAAAATAGTATAGTTAAATTTAATTTGCCTATTTCTAGTTCTAAGAAATTTAAAGGTATAAAATATATTTCAACACGAACTTCGTTCGCTACTGGAGATGTACAAGTTATATTTGTAGCAAATACAAAACAAATTAAAAATTTGAATCAAGCTGTTAATTATTTGAAGAAAGAAAAAATAATAAAAAGTATAGTTTTAAATATAACTGACGAAAAAAGTCATTTAGTGTTAGGAGAAGATACAACAGTATTGTACGGTAATGATTATATAATAGAGAAAATAGGAAATATTTCTTATAAATTATCTGCAAACTCATTCTTTCAATTAAATCCGGTACAAACAAAAAACTTGTTTGATTTAGTTGTAGATGTAGCGAAAATAAAAAATACAGATATAGTTTTAGACGCATTTTGTGGAGTTGGGGCAATAGGTCAATATGTAAGCAAGTATAGTAAAGAAGTTTATGGTATTGATATAATAGAAGATGCAATACGTAATGCAAAAGAAAATATTGAACTTAATAATTTAACTAATTGCCATTATGAAGTAGGAGATGTTGTTAAAGTTTTACCAAAATGGAAAAAAGAGAGGATAAATTTTGATGTTGTTATAGTAGATCCTCCTCGTTCTGGATTAGGTAAATTATCAAAGCATTTATTAACAACTAATGCAAAGAAAATAGTTTATGTTAGCTGTAACCCATCAACGTTGGCAAGGGATTTAAATGTTCTGTCTAAGAAATACAATATAAAAAAAGTTATACCTTTAGATATGTTTCCGCAGACTGCTAATGTGGAGACAGTAGTACTATTGTCAAAAATTAATACATAGAAACATATAAATAATAAAAAATATAGGAGGTGTGCAAATGGCAAGCTTAGAAAAAAAACTAAAATATACAAAATTTACCGTAGATAATATTAAAAATTGTAAGGATTCTTGGGATATTATTGATCCAATGTGGAATATAATTAATATTTATGACAGCTATGAAGATTACATTAAATCGGCAGAGAATTTTACTTTAGAACAAAGGTATTTATTCGCTATTACTTGGTATTTTGCAGAAGTAAATAATGGAGGTCATTATCAATTTTTCTTTAATTCTACAGGAATAGTTTGGGAGGATGCTTTAAAAGGTTTTAAATATTTTGGAATGAACGAATATGCTAATAATTTTCAAAAAGTAATTGATTATTTAGATGGCACAATTTCTTTTGATAGAAATGAAAGACAAGAAATGCTAGATAAATTTCACGAAGAAAGCGAAGAAGAATTTTTTGAGATTTTAGATGAATTCGACGATTTTGTTTTTGAATATGACGGGGAAGAAAATGAGCTAAATTATATAAAAGACAACCCTGAGAAATTTGTATTTGAAGGAGAATATTGGGGATACTAAATTTTAATTTTAAAATGAGATAAAACTTATGGATACTTGAATTATTTTTTAGAAGATATAAAGGATATCAAAAATATGTTATTTCTAGAAGAAGATAAAATATAGGTAATATTATTAAAAAATAAATCATGAATTTTTTATAATTTTTCCAATGAAATATTGTTATTGTGGGGTTACCTTATAAAAAGTCTATAGTAGAGAATATATTAAATAAAATGAAAGTCAACTTTTAATTGGTTTGAATTGTATAGAGATTATTAGAATTATTGTTATAACTGGGTAGACCATTATTTTTCAGTTTATATCTATTAAGAACAAGCAAATTAAGTAAGTGTTTTATAAAATATTGAAAAACTAATAGAGTCTATTATTAAATAGTTAGTTTAAAAAACCACCTATTTCAAAAGAAATAGGTGGTTAATTTTATATTAAATAATGATAACAGCAAATCCTCATAAATAAATATTTAACAAACATTAAATAAATACTTTACAAATTTCTAAGTGTATGGTATTCTAAAATTAAACAAATATTTAATTTTATTGAAGTAGGTGTTTAATATGTTTAAGGTTATAAAGAATAAACTATTTATGAAATTATTTTTGGCGGATATGGTTTCTGATTTTGGAGATTCATTATACTATTTAGCATTAATGAGCTATGTTTTAATGATACCAGAAACATCGCTGGCTATTTCATTAGTTACTTTGTCAGAGATTATACCAATTTTATTATTAGTATTTATTGGTATTAAAGCTGATCAAGAAAAACAAAAAGTTAATAAAATTATATATACATTGTTATTCAGAGCAATATTATATCTAATTGTAGGTTTTGCTATGGGTTTCACTCCTGCGTTATGGATTGTTATTGTTGCCATTGTTTTGAATTTATTTTCCGACTTAGCAGGAAAATATGAATCTTTTTTATATATACCAATTAGTTTAAAGATTGTAACAAATGATGATAGAGAAGCAAGTATTGCTTTTCGAAGTGCAGTCTCTTCAATGTTGCAAATTATTTTTAAATCTAGTGGTTCAGTATTAATTTTATGGTTAACGTATCAACAACTAGCATATTTTAATGCTTTGACATTTGTCATAAGTTTATTAATTGTATTAAGTATTTCTAAAACATTAAAATCTTTATTGCAAGAAGATGATAAGACTTTTAAACAAGAGCATAAGTACTATTCAAATAAAAAAGAATCATGGTTTATGAGCTTAAAAAATTCTTGGATAGAATCTAAACGTATTCCATTACTAATGATGTCTTTAACTGTTCTTATTTTTGTCAATGCATTATTTTCTGTTATACCAAGTCTATTTATATTATCTTTGAAGCAAACACCAAATTTGAGTATTATATCAAATGAAATATCTATTGTGGCAGTTAATATTGTTGTTTTGTGTGGTACAATTTTAGGGAGTTTAATGACAACAAATATTTTTAAAGAATTTAATGTTTTAAAAAGTATTAAATTAGTAGGATATCTTATACCAGTAGTTTTTATAGGATTGATATTAGAAAATGGTTATTTATTATTACTATCAGTATTGTTTAGTGCCATTATTGCAGGTGTTATAAATCCTAAATTTTCTGCTATGATATATAATTCTATACCAGAAGATAAGTTAGCGACTTTTTCTGCAGGATTAAACGTATTATTACAAGTGGGTATTATAGTTATGCAGTTATTATTTTCTGGTGCAGTACTTATATTATCAGCAAAAATAATTTCCTATATTTTACTAGGTTTCAGTATACTGTTGTTGGTATATATAATGTGCTATAATAGACAGAAGTAGCATAAAGGAGAAATAAAATGACATTAGAAATTGAGCATTATCGAAATAAAATTGTAGATTATCTATTTGTACCAAGAGTTTTTAATGAAAAAAGTGATTCTGAATTAGATAAGAGCATATTTGAAAATATTGAACAAGCGATACATTTTTTAAAAGAAGATTGCGAGAAATATTATTTGTGGGGATATCATTACAGCTTACTGCATCATATTTATTTTGATGTGTTACGAAATGGTAAAGATCCAAAAACTTTAGAACAATTTTTAGAAATAGTAGAATCATTGCCTTTACAAGATATTGAAAGAATCATGTATACTACATTACGAGCAACTACTATACAAAATAATGAAGTTAGTACATTACCAGAAGTAAAACTTCAAGATGTTACTAAAGAAAAAATGTTTGAATTATTAGAAAATAGTTCAAAATCTTCAAGTAATAAATGGTTTTGGAGCATGGCTATTCGTCATCCTAAAGATACTGTTCAAAAAATGATTAATATTTCACGTCAAGTATCCAAAATATATGATCCCTTTTATAAAATATTTGAGCAAAGTGTACGTGATTATGCTAAACAATTTACGTTAGACATGTTTGAATCGTTTCCCACTACGAAAGGATTATTATCGTTTATACAATCGCATGAGGAAAGAATATATACATTTATCTTGTCTAAATGGCAAGTAACGTTGGCATATACAGAAAGCGATATTTTAATTGCATCAGTTGATATTGAACAAGAATTATATAAAAATCAGAGTATTGATAATGAGAAGTTTACTGATGTATTGAAAGTTTTAGGTGATGATACAAGGTATCAAATATTACAAGAAGTCATTAAACCAAATATGAAAGTTAAACAAGTTGCTGAATTATTAAATATTACAAGTGCAGCAGTATCTTTTCATACACAAAAAATGATTAATAAACAGTTATTAATGATTGATATTGAAAATAACGATTTAAAATATAGAGTTAATAAAAACTTACTTAAAGATATTATTGATAAACTTCAGTCAGATTTTAATATTCAATAGATAAAATTATTAAAGAGATTGCGAGTCAAACGTAGTTTTCTAAATTAGTATATAGAAGAGTAATGATTGTAGATGCAGACAAATAACAAAAGAGTGAACTTTATTACTTAAGATAATATCAAATAGAACTGTTCGCTTTTTTATTGATTTTCAGACTTTATCAAGTCCAAATTTTGAAAAACTAATGTTATTAATATATTGTTTAACTGAAAATTATATGTTCAATATGTAAAATATAAAATCTAGTATTTATTATTTTGATGCTAGATTATTCATAAATTTAACTAGGCGTAGTAATTAATATTAATCAAAATGATAACTATGCCTATATATTTTTAATTTATAAGATTACTATAGATATCTTATTAAGAAAATGTAGAAAGGAGTTCATAATGGACTTTAGAGTAATAACTGACAACTCTAGATATGGTGTTAGAGTAACAGCTATAATAGTAAAAGATAATAAACTACTAACCTATAAAGTTAAAAATCAAAATCATTTAGTAGGTGGGGCAATAGAAGTTGGAGAATCAAGCTATAATGCTGTATTTAGAGAAGTAAAAGAAGAATTAGGAGTAGAATGTTTAGTAAAGGATTTAATGTTTGTTGTAGAAAACAGATTTTATTATTATGATGAATTACATCATATGATAGAGTTTCATTATAAAGTAGAACTTTTAGAATCTCCGCCTAGTTATACAGTGGATGAAAATAGCTTTGAGTGTGAATGGTTATCGATAGAAAATTTATCTAATTATGACTTACGTCCAAAGTTTATAAAAAAAGAGTTGCAAAAATGGAATGGTACCGTTCAACATATTAATATAGATTTAGAAAAAGAATGATTAATAAATATAGTATATAAATTTTAGATATAAATTAAGTCTTATTAGCAGATTTGAAAATGAAAGGAGAGTTTTAAATGAAAAATAAATCAAGTACAATTCAAAATATATTAATTATTTTACTATGTGTAATTAGTGTGTACTTTTTAATTATAGGTATAGGAGCTTTTATATTAGCTAAATTGGGGCTTAGTTTTATTGTAATTTTATTTTTTATATTTATTTATTTGACAAATACAAAAAGAAAAAATTTATCAAATATATTAAGTATTCTTTCTGTTATTATAAGTTTTGTTTCTTTAGCAGGATCATGGATTCCATTTTTTAATATGCTGCATATAAATTTTGCTTTTTGGGGAATTTTTATTGGTATTGTTGGAGCTCTTATTAAAGATAATGATTCTAAAATTCATTCTCTTGTTGGTATTGCTCTATCTACCGTATCTATAATTATAGTATTTATTTTTATTTCAATTTATAATGATAGTGTAACTAGTAGTAATAATAGAATAGAAGCCCCACCTACATATACTATTGATCATAATTTTAAATGGACAAAAGAAGATGTTGAAAAATTATCAGTTGGAGAAGGTATTTATTCAGAAGGAGGAACGGAGTTAACCGAAATTATTGAGAAGTTTGGAGAGCCACAGAAATCAAGTGATATAAATCTAGAAAAATATACATTAAGAACAGTAGAATATCATAATGTAGGTAATACTAAGTCTCAAAGAGTACGCTTATACTTTGTGGGTGGAGGAGAAGAGAAAAAACCGTTTAGACTTTCTCATATAGGGGAAGTGAACTTTGGTAGTGAAGTTAATGTATAAAGATAAATTATAATAAATAGAGTAAAATATTTTGGCAGTAATTGTTAAAGAAATGTCGTGTAGTGATATTTAATATTTTACTATTAAATACTATAATAATATCATAAAATTAATAATAAAAGAAAATATAAATTTTACAGAACTAATAAGTTAATTGTTAATTTCTAAATTTGAAATTTCTATAGAAGAAAATTCTGTAAATTGGAAAGGAATATTATGTCAACAGCGATACTTTTAGGTGCTACAGGAGAAATAGGAGGGCATCTTTTGCAGGAACTAGTAGCTAATCCTAATTATTCAAGAGTCTATATTTTGGGACGTTTGTCCATAAATAGATTACCAAATTATCAAAAAGTAGAAAAACTTATTATAGATTTCGATAATCCAAATGTTAATGAGAGTATATTAGAGCAAGCAGATATTTTTTGTGCTATTGGAACGAGAGTAAGTCAAGAAAATTTTGAAAAAGTTGATTATGGCTACGTTTATAATTTTGCAAAGATATGTGAGGGAAAAGTGAGAAGTTTTAATTTGGTATCTGCTATGGGAGCTAACAGTAAATCGCGTTATAAATATTTACAAATAAAAGGGAGATTAGAAGATGATTTACTGAAATTAAATCTGGGAGCGCATCGTTTTTATCGCCCTTCTATGTTAATTGCTCCAGAAAGAGAGAATTTAAGGTGGAGTGAGGCAATGTGGATAAAAATTTTTCAAGTTATATCTCCTATTTTTATAGGAAAATTAGGAAAATGGAAAGGAATTAGTCCTAAACAAGTGGCTTATGCAATGGTTACTAATGCTTTGAATAAAAAAAAACAAATAATATACTTATATAATGATATGATAATTAAAAGAAAATAAAGAAATATTGTATTCTCTAAAAGTAATCTCTTATATAGAAGTTACATTTTATTTTGCAATAATAAAAACTCTAAGTTTTGTCAAAGTTGAAAATACTTAGAGTTTTTTTGTATAAACAATTTTTAACTTGTTATAAAAAAAATATGTTAGAATTAAAATGAAATTTTGAAATTGTTAGGAGATTTTCCAATGAATCCTGAGAAGTACGCATGGAATAATTATGAAAGACAACTATATATTGATGGGAAAATTATTGTACCATCACCGTACAAAATAAAAATAGTAGATGATTTTGAGAAAAGAGTGAAATTAGAAAAACTTTTAAACAATTTACCACAAAAAGAGCTAGCAATATGGGCTAGAGATAATGCTGAAAGATTTATTAAGTATATTAATATAGGTGATGAAAAAATAAAGAATGATATTATTATTGAAACTAGTAATGTATTACATAGAAGAATTGAGGGTAAAATTAGTTTATTTGAACTTAGAAAGGCAGGATTTTTAGCTAATAATCTTTCTAAGAATTCTGTAAATGATATAAGTAAATTTTCATCAAGAGTTTATTCACAGGCAATAGCAACAGGACATATGAGAGGTCATGCACTTGTTTCATCTGACTATGCGATTAAAGTTGTTAATATTTTAAGTAATAACGATATAAATTCGAGTATAATTGAAAGAAGTAAGCAAATTGAATTAGTAAAAAATATTATAGATACATTATGAATTTAGAGTTATAGTTAAGTTTATAAGATATTTTCTATCTTATATTATAATTGTTATACTACTAATCAGAGAATTGTTATGGAATTTTTTATTAGAAGAAATTTTTAGATTTTTCATATAAATATTTATGGTAGAAAGTTTTATATAAAGGTTTTACAGATAAAGAAATTGAAGAAGTAGATTCTTATTTAGAAAGAATAGAAAAAATTTACAATAAGCTTTAAACTAAAAAGCTGTTTGATGATATTATTCTTATTATTGATATAAATAAAAATAAGTCTGTATATTAAATTAAAGGAGGTAATATATGATAAGTTATAGAAATGTATTCTTAGAAAGTTCGCTTGGTGATAAAATTTTGAATAATATAAGTTTTGATGTTCAAAAAGGAGAATTTTTTGTTATTGTAGGTCCTAGTGGAAGTGGTAAAACAACGACGCTAAAATTAATAAATAGACTTATTGAGCAAACAGAGGGAGATATTTTTTTCAAAATAAGAAAATAAAAAATTACAATCTTAGAGAATTACGTTTAGACATAGGTTATGTTTTGCAACAAATAGCACTTTTTCCTAATTTAACGGTGGCAGAGAATATAGCGCTTATTCCTGAGATGAAAAAAATGGAAAAAACAACTATTAAGAAAAAAACAGAAGAGTTGTTAGAGAAAGTAGGTCTTGACCCAAAGCAATATATGGAGAGATTACCAGAAGAATTATCGGGAGGAGAGAAGCAAAGGATTGGCATTTTAAGAGCAATTATTTCTAATCCTAAAGTATTACTTATGGATGAGCCTTTTTCAGCGCTTGATCCTTTAAGTAGAACTCAATTACAAAATTTGATAAAAAGGTTGCATAGAGAATATTGTATGACAATTCTTTTTGTAACACATGATATGAACGAAGCTTTAAAACTTGCTGATAGAATATGTATGATGAAAAATGGAGAAATTGTTCAAATAGGAACATCTTCAGAAATACAAAATAATCCGGCAAATGACTTTGTTAGAAAATTTTTTAGAATAAAGGGGGTTTAGCTAGTGAATATTGTTAGTACTTTTATTGAGAAAAAATCAGAATGGTTACTAGCTTTGTTTGAACATTTGCAAATTTCTTTATTATCTTTAATTATTGCGATCATTATTGCTGTTCCGTTAGGTATAGTTTTTTCAAATTATAATAAAACAAGAGAATGGTTGTTGCAAATTACTGGAATATTCCAAACTATTCCATCTCTTGCATTGTTAGGATTATTTATTCCATTTATGGGAATTGGTACACTTCCTGCGGTTGTTGCTCTTGTACTGTATTCAATATTTCCCATTCTTCAAGGTACAATAACAGGATTATCAGAAATTAATTCTTCTTTAGAAGAAGCAGCTACCGCTTTTGGAATGACAAAATGGGAAAAACTAAAAAAATACCAATTAGAACTTGCTATGCCTATTTTAATGTCTGGTGTAAGAACTTCTAGTATTATGGTTATAGGTACAGCAACACTTGCTGCGTTGGTAGGAGCTGGTGGGTTAGGATCATTTATATTGCTAGGAATTGATCGTAATAATTCAAGTCTTATTCTGATTGGAGCATTATCTTCAGCATTACTAGCCATTATTTTTAGTTTAGTTATAAAGTTATTACAAAATAAAAAGCCAAAGATAATATTTATAACGTTATTAGCTTCTATTTTTGGCCTATGTATGAGCTTTGTTCCTTTTCAAAAAGCCAATGACCAAAAATTAATTATTGCCGGTAAACTTGGAGCAGAGCCAGAAATTATAATTAATATGTATAAATTGTTAATTGAAGAAAAAACTAATATTAAAGTAGAAGTAAAACCAAATTTTGGGAAAACTAGTTTTTTATACGAAGCTTTAAAATCAAAAAGTATTGACATATATCCAGAATATACAGGAACTATTACAACAACATTGCTAAAAAATTCTGTAGAAAATATATCTACTAATCCGAAAGAAGTATATGAAATAGCAAGAGAAAAAATATTAGAACAAGATAATCTGATTTATTTAAAACCAAGTGAATTTCAAAATACTTTTGCAATAGCAGTAACGGAAGAATATGCTACTAGATATAATTTAGCAACTATTTCTGATTTAAAGAAGGTAGAAAATATATCTACTGCTGGTTTTTCTTTAGAATTTAATGATAGACAAGATGGTAATTTAGGGTTAAAAAATTTATATGAACTTAATCTGGACGTAAAAACAATGGAACCAGCTTTACGTTATCAAGCCATAGCAAATAATAATATAGACATTATTGAAGTTTATTCAACAGATAGTCAAATTATAACTAATAAATTAAAAATTTTAGAAGATAATAAACAATTATTTCCACCTTATCAAGTTGCTCCTTTATTAAGGGTAGAAACATTAGAAAAATATCCTGAACTAAAAACAGTTCTAGAAGAACTTGCAAATAAAATAAGTACTAAAGAAATGGCAGAGATGAATTATAAAGTAGATGTTGAAGGAAAAACAGCGCTTGAGGTTGCGAAAGAGTATTTAATAAAAGAAAATTTAATAAATAATAAATAGAAAGAGGTTAATTATGTCTAAACCATTAGAAAATGCAAAAAACTTATATATAAGAGGTATTTAAATTGGAGAAATAAAAGAAATTCAAGAAAATTATATGGGAGAAACTTACACACAGCATAGTACGAGCGTACCTGATGAAAAAGAAGGATTCGCAGAGTTTTTTGAAGATTTTTTCATTTTCAAACGACACCAAAAAAGGAAGATGAATATTGTAAGATCGATAGAAGATGAGAATTTTGTTTTTCTTCACGTTCATCAGTACTTAGATGATGGTGAAGTTCAATGGATTACTGCAGATATCTTTAAGGCTGATGAAAATGGGAAAATCACTGAGCATTGGGATATTATAGATTATTATCCGAAAAATATTATGGATATAGATCCTATTTATGGGGACTTTTGTATCAAGGATTTAGATAAAACAGAAGAAAATAAAAAGACAATAAGAAAATTTATTGTAGATATTTGTCAAAATAATGAATTTGATAATTTTTCAAAATATGTTTCAGAAGATTTAATACAACATAACCAAGATATAGAACAGAGAGGTAAGGCATACAAAAATTATTTAATAAAAAATAAAGTTACTTATGACTTTGTTTTTAAAGTAATTGGGCAAGGAAACTATGTAGTTAGTTATTCAAAAGTATTTGTAGGAAAGCAAGACTATGCTCAGTTTGATATTTATAGCTTAGAAAATGGTAAAATTGTAGAACATTGGGATAATAAAGAAGTAATGCCTAATAAATATGATTTAACAAATTTAGGGGAATTTTAGATTATATTGAAAGTTAAATAGATGAATAGTAGTATACATCATTTTACTGACCTATTTTAATAAAAATTTGTAAAATACATAACAAAGTGCTATATAGTATATTGTTATGTATTTTGCAGTTGATTTTGGAATATTTTTAAGTAAGGAATTTATTAACTATCTCTCCGTTACAAAATTATCCTTACTATAAACTTTGAAATTATCTGAAAAACTATTTTTAAACTTTTAAATAAATAGTTTATTAACTAATTATTTTTATAGCCAACAAACTTAGATATTTTAATCTAAGTTTGTTAGCTTATTTTATTTTTATAATTTTCTCCCCATTTGTACATACTATTAATAATTGGTTCAAGAGATTTTCCTAAATCGGTTAAAGAATATTCAACTTTAGGAGGAATTTGTGGGTAAACTTTTCTATTAACAATATCTTTGTTTTCCAAATCACGAAGAGAAGAAGTAAGGACCTTTTGGCTAATATTACCAACAGATCTTTGAAGTTCTCCAAATCGTAAAGTTTGTTCCATAAGATCGCGTAATATAAGAATATTCCACTTATTGCCAATTATTTGTAGTGTAATTTCAACTGGGCATTTAGGTAATTGTTGTGATAAAATTTTTTCTGTCATGTAAATCTCCATTATATTTTTAAAATAATATATTTTCTTAAAAAAGTGTATTTTATTAATTAGTTATATTTAAGTAACTATTTTACAAAAAGGTACCTACTTTACAAAGTAAAGTAACGATATTATTATATTATTATACAAAAGAAAAATCAATATTATAAAATTTTTAAAGGAGGAAGATTATGACTTATTTAATTACAGGAGTTACTGGAGGGCTAGGGGGAGCAATATTAGAACACTTATCTAAAAAGATAGATACTAAAGATATTTCTGTTCTTGTTCGTTCTGAAGATAAAGGAAAAATATTTTCAGATAGGGGGTATGATGTTCGAATTAGTGATTATTCGAATGTTGATTTACTAGAAAAAGCATTTGATGGTATAGAAACTCTAATGTTTGTATCGGGGACACCGGGTCAAAACGTGTCTAGAGAACAACAACATATTAATGTTATTGAAGCAGCTAAAAGAGCAGGGGTAAAAAATATTGTTTATACAAGTATTGCTAAAGGACTTGATTCAACAGCGGTACTTGCTCCGGATCATATTGTAACTGAAAAACTTTTGGCTACAACAGATTTTAATTATAAAATATTACGCAATAACTGGTATATTGAAAATGAGTTGGAATCAATTAAGGCTGCCATTGCTGGACAAGGATTTATTTATGGCGCTGGAGATGGTCGTACGGGTTGGGCATTACGTCGTGAATATGCTGAAGCTGCAGCAAATGCTCTAACACAATCTTTTGCTGGACAAGAAGTCTATGAACTAAGTGGAAAACCAATAACTTATAGTGATTTTGCAAAAGCCGTTAAAGAAGCAACAAATTTAGAGTTTCCAGTTATATCGTTAGATATTGAAGATTTTAAAAAGTTATTAGAAGATGATGGTTTGCCAGAATCAGCGGTTGCTATATTGACGGCAATTCAATCTGATATAAGAAATGGACAATTAGATATTGATTCTAATGATCTTGAGAAATTTCTTGGTCATCCTCAAACACCATTAGTTGAAGCTATTAAGGAATTATTACAATAATATTATTTTTATTATATTATAATTATAAGGGTAATAATACTTTAAGAAGAATGTAAAAATTATTCTATTATTTTAAAATTAAAAACTAATGATAATGAATACAATTTAAAGAATAATTGAAAAAATAGTGTTGTAAACATCTGAAGTTTATTAATGTTTGATAATTATTTATATCAAGCATTTTAATTTTACAGGAGAATAAAAATGACACAAGAAGGAAGAAGACAATTTTTGATTAGATATTTGTTAAATGAGGATAGTAGATATGAAAATATAGAAATACCAGATAACGAAGAAGATAAAAAGGTATTACTTAGAAGCTTATTAAATATAAGATTACCTAAAGAAACATCACAAGAATTTATAGAGATACAAAATAGTTATTTACAAAATGAATTAAAAAATAAAGGTTATATTACTATAGATTCGTTAGAGAGATTTTCTAATAATATTTATCTGCATAAAGGAGACATTACCCTCTTGCAAGTTGAATCTATCGTTAATGCGGCTAACTCTAAAATGATAGGTTGTTTTATACCTAATCATAAATGTATAGATAATGCTATACATACATTTTCTGGAGTTCAGCTAAGAAAGTTTTGCGACAATATTATGAAGGAGCAAGGACATGATGAGAAAACTGGATTTGCTAAATTGACTCCTGCATTTAATTTACCTAGTGATTATATTATTCATACAGTGGGACCTATAGTTTCTGGAGAACTTACAGAAGAGCATAGACGAGCATTAAAGTCTAGTTACTTGTCTTGTTTGGAATTAGCAACAGAAGAAAAAATAGATAGCATAGCATTTTGCTGCATCTCTACTGGAGAGTTTAGATTTCCTAATGAGGAAGCAGCAGAAATTGCTATAAACACAGTTAAAGAATTTATAAATAATAGAAACAATAAATTGAAAGTTATTTTTAATGTTTTTAAAGATGTTGATGAATTGATTTATAGGAGAAAGTTATCAAATGAAAGATATATTGACTAATGAAATAGAAAAAGCAGATGCAATAATAGTTGGTATAGGAGCGGGTATGTCTACTGCTAGTGGATTTTCTTATTCTGGAGAAAGATTTGAGAGATATTTTTCTGATTTTCAACAAAAATATGGAATTACGGATATATATTCAGGGGGATTTTACCCTTTTGGGAGTCTTGAAGAATATTGGGCTTGGTGGAGTAGAACTATTTACTACAATCGGTATAATGTTGAAGTAGGTAAACCTTATTATAAATTGTTAAATATGATAAAAGATAAAAATTATTTTGTAATTACAACTAATGTTGATCATCAATTACAACTAGCAGGATTTGATAAAGATAAGTTATTTTATATGCAAGGAGATTTTGGACTGTTTCAATGTTCAAAGCCTTGTCATAATAAAACTTATGATAATAAAAAAATTATTGAAAGAATGATTGAAGAGCAGAAAGATATGCTTATACCTAGTAATCTTGTTCCATTATGTCCTAAATGCAAAGAACCAATGACTATGAATTTAAGAATAGATGATAGATTTGTAGAAGATGATGGGCTGCAAAGACAAAGAGAGAAGTATATTGAATTTGTAAATAAATATAAAGATAAGGCAGTATTGTATTTAGAATTAGGAGTAGGAGATAATACACCTATAATTATTCATTATCCATTTATTTCTCTAACTTTAAGCAATGATAAAGCTATATTGATAGTTATTAATAAAGATAAAGTTATGTTACCAAAAGAAATAAGTAATCAAACTATAGAAATAATAGATGATATAAGTAATGTATTGTAATAAATAAAAAGCAATAGTAAAATTAAAATTTACTGTTGCATTAAATTTTTAAAATAAGATATTAGTAACAAGATTAGATTATTAAATAATATTTTTTAATATGTTATAAATTTTATAGTCTTTAAATAGAATATAGAAACTAATATTTGCAGCATTATCTTTTATCGGTATAACTACTCTATTAAATTTTTCAGCTGAATATTCATTGAATAAATCAGTTATAAAATGAGGTAAAGAGGAATTTTTTATTAATTCTGTAAATTCAAAATCATTATTTTGTACTAGAAATTTTGAAGATGGCATTTTTTCTCGACATAATGTATCCCAAAATCCAAGATTATTTTTTAGGAGAAAGTTAAATCCATTGATATCACCAAAAGATACTGATGGTTTTGTGGCTAATTCATGAGTTATAGGTACAGATATCATAAGTTTTTCTTCTAATAATTTTTTATAAGGGTATTCGTTAGTATTGGGTTTATATGGCAAAATTACAATATCAAATTCTTTATTTTCTATTGCTGATAAAATATCTTTTGTTAATGCAATATTTGAAGAAATGGTCATATTAGGAAAATATGAAGAAATTATAGGAATTATTTTCCACATAGGCATAGGAGCAACTGATTTTATAGAAACAGTTTTTAGAGTCTGGTCATATAATTTAACTTCATTAATAATTCTTTTTGTTTCTTCGAGTAAATATTTAGATAGTTCTAAAGCCTTCTCTCCAGTTTCATTTAACACAATTCTATTCGCATTGCGATTAAACAAAGAAACACCGAAACTTTCTTCAATATTTTGCATACTTCTAGTAATTGTCGGAGAAGAAATATGGAAGTTTTCTGCTACTTTTGTTAAAGTTTTATATTTTTCTAATGCTACAAAGTGTTCTAATTCATTTAAATTAATCATATAATTACCTCAGTAGATTTCTAATTGTGAAATGTAAATTTCTTATTTAATAGTGTACAATATAGTAATAATATTGTAAAGTATATATTATAAATTTTATACATTACGGAGGTTCATTATGAAATATTTTACGTTAAATAATGGGGTAAAAATGCCAGCAGTAGGTTTTGGAGTTTTTCAGATTCCAAAAGAAGAAACAGAACAAGCTGTTTTAGATGCAATAGAAGTAGGGTATAGAAAATTCGATACAGCACAAAGTTATATGAATGAAGAAGAATTAGGAAATGCACTGGAGAGAGCAAATGTTCCTAGAGAAGAATTGTTCATAACAACGAAAGTATGGTTGTCTAATTATGGATATGAAGAAACAAAACAATCTATAGAGCAAAGTTTAGAAAAATTAAAAACAGATTATATTGATTTAGTTTTATTACATCAACCATTTGGTGATTACTACGCTTCATACAGAGCTCTTATTGATTTAAGAGAATCTGGAAAATTAAGAGCAATAGGAGTTTCTAATTTTTACCCAGATAGATTGTCTGACTTAGCAACATTTTTAGATGTTCCTCAAGTTAATCAGATTGAAATTAATCCATTGTTTGTTCAAGAAGAAGCGGTGGAAAATATGAAAAACGAAAATGTGTTAGCAGAATCTTGGGGACCATTTAGAGAAGGAAGAGATGGGATATTCTCTAATGAAATTTTGAAAGAAATTGGAGAAAAACATAGTAAATCTGTAGCTCAAATTATTTTGAGATGGCTATTCCAAAGAGGAATATCATCGAATTGCAAATCAGTTAAAAAAGAAAGAATGCAAGAAAATATAAATATCTTTGATTTCGAATTAAATTCTGAAGAAATGAAAAAAATTAATTCTCTAGATACGAATACGAGTTTGTTTTTGGATCATAGAACAGTAGAAGCTGTTAGATTATTTGAAAGTTTCGTAAAGGAAAGAGATATATAGAATTATATTTTAACTATTATTATTTAAAAAATAATAATAGTTTATAATTTTAATTAAATATTATTTTTAATAATTAAGCTATATAATAAAAATTAAATGTAATTTTTTGTTCACTTATAATTTTATTATATAGCTATTTTTTATTATTTAATGTTGTTAAAATTCGTGTAATTTTCTTTTGAGATTGAATAATTTAAAAGGTTAATATTGACAATAAAAAATAAAAGTGTTAATATGTACTTGTATTAGATACAAGTACAAGTATAAAGAGGTATTTTATGGATACAAAGTTTTCTGTTTCATTACATATTATGATTTTTATATCAGAGACCAAAGAAATTTCATCATCGGAGCTGATAGCAAAAAGTGTAAATACGAATAGTAGTTATGTTAGAAAAATTATATCTCAACTTAAGCAATCAAAATTAATAGATAGTCATCAAGGAAAAGCTGGATTTTTTTTGGCAAAAGAGAAAGATGAAATAACTTTAGCTGATATATATAATAGCATTTATCCAGGAAGAAGTATTTTAAGCATACACGAAAATACTAATATAGAATGTCCCATAGGAGCAAATATAAAAAAATTATTAATTCCAACATTTGATAAAGCTCAATCTGCTTTCATTAAGGAACTTAATAAAAAAACATTACAACAATTAATTAGAGATTTATATAAAATAGGAGAAAAATAGATGAAAGTAGCAGTACATACAAAATATAGTAAAAATAATATTAATTTAGAATTTAACGAAATAGATGTTCCTATAATAAATAATAATGAATTATTAATTAAAGTTACAGCAGCAGGATTAAATCCATTAGACAACATGATTTCAAGGGGAGAAGTTAGATTAATAGTTCCTTATAAATTGCCACAAGTTGCCGGTAATGAATTTGTAGGAATTGTAGAGAAAGTTGGAGATTCTGTTACAAAATTTAACTTAGGTGATAGAGTATTTGCAAGAATGCCACTTGACAAAATAGGAGCTTTTAGTGAGTACATAGCAATAGAAGAAGATGTATTAGCTAAAGTCCCGGATTATTTAACCGATGAAGAAGCTGCGGCAATCCCACTTACAGCATTAACAATTATGCAAGCGCTAGACATTATGCAAGCAAAAAGTGGAAAAACAATATTTATATCTGGGGGAACAGGTGGTGTTGGAGGAATGGCAATTCCGATAGCTAAAGCAAAAGGATTAACGGTAGTAACAAATGGTTCTAGTGATAATAGTGAGCGTGTTTTGAAGCTAGGGGCGGATAAATTTATTGACTATAAAACACAAGATTATTCAGAGATTTTGCAGGATATTAATTATGTTTTAGATACATTAGGAGGAAATGAGACAGAAAAACAGATGTCCATTATGAAAAAGGGTGGACATTTAATATCATTGAAAGCTATGCCTAATGGAAATTTTGCCAAAAGAATGAACTTACCAAAATGGAAGCAATTTTTATTTAGTATAGTAGGGCGCAAATTTGATAATATGGCTGAAAAATACGGGATCCATTATGATTTTATTTTTGTACAATCTAGTGGAGAACAATTACAAAAAGTAGCAGATATTTTTACTAAATTAGAAGTTAAACC
This sequence comes from Gemelliphila sp. 1F1, assembly GCF_056897515.1. NCBI lineage: Bacteria > Bacillati > Bacillota > Bacilli > Caryophanales > Gemellaceae > Gemelliphila > Gemelliphila sp. 1F1. Next base: position 141,394 of record NZ_JBXHBE010000002.1, on the reverse strand, counting down.
ATCTATTGATACTGTTTATAATTTTGAGGATATAAATAAAGCGTTAGATAAAATAGCTAATGGTCGTTCGAAAGGAAAAACAATAATAACTTTTAAGGAGAAATAGTATGCCATATTTAACGACAAAAAATAATTATACTACAGTAAGCGATTTGAAAATTGCTTATAGAGAAGTAGGTATAGGAAAAGGTGAAATACCGCTAGTAATGTTAGTTCATTTAGCAGCTACAATGGATAATTGGGATCCGAAATTAATTGACTTACTATCTCAAAATAATCATATAATATTAATTGATTTACCAGGAGTTGGTGCTAGTGAAGGTACGGTACCAAAGTCTATACCAGAAATGGCAAAGCAAGGAATTTCAATTATTAAAGCATTAGGTCATACTAAAGTAAATCTTCTAGGTCTATCTATGGGAGGAATGATTGCGCAAGAAATTATTCGTTTAGATGGTAATTTAGTAGAAAAACTTATTTTAGTTGGAACAGGTTATAGGGGTGGAGAAGGTATTGATAAAGTAACGAGAACAACATTTAAATATATGTTTAAAGCATTTGTGTATAGAACAGATCCAAAAAGATATATTTTTTATAACCATGATAATGAGGGAAAAATAGTAGCAAATGAAGTATTATCAAGACTTAATAGTCGCGAAAAAGAATACAAGGACAAAGAAATAAGTGTAAAGAATTTTCTTAGACAATTAAAAGCTATAAAACGTTGGGGGATAGCTCCTAAGGATGATTTACTATTTATTTTGCATCCTACATTAATTGTTAATGGTGATAATGATATGATGGTTCCAACAAAAAATTCTATTGATATGAGTAAAAAAATTAAAAATAGTAAATTAGTGATATATCCACATTCTGGACACGGATCATTATTTCAATATTGTGAAGAATTTGTTAAAGAAGTTAATTTATTTTTAAATTAAAATTGTTCTAACCAAGTAAAAAATATATTGAAATATACTCAAAGTAGAAATTCTTAAATTGAGTAAGTAGTAAGGTTAGTATATTGATTCGGTCGAAAATATGTAAATTGTAATTTTAGTATAAATAATTTATAAATGCAATAATTTTTGTATTTCTAGATAGATATAATGTTTAAAATATAAGTGAAAAGGAGAATAGTAATGTCAAAAGTATTATTAGTTACAGGTGCCTCAAAAGGAATAGGTCTTGAAATTGTTATTCATGGATTAGAGAAAGGCTATAATGTAGTAGGAACATCTAGGAATCCAGAGAAATTAAAAGATGAAGTTTCTAAAACACATGGGCATTTAATAGAAAATTTCTATCCTTTATCTATGAATTTGGATAAAGATAGTGTAAACAATGCCATAGAGAAAATTATTAAAAAATATGGAAGAATAGATGTAGTTGTTAATAATGCATGATATGCTATATTAGGTGCTCTTGAAGAATTTTCTATAGATGAAATAAAAGATAATTTTGAAGTCAATGTTTTTGGAACGTTCAATGTTATGAAATCAGTATTACCTTATATGAGAAATCAAAAATCAGGTAATATTATTAATCTAGCTTCAATATCAGGTTCAGTAACTGGTCCAAGTCAATCTATTTATTCTGCAACTAAATCGGCAGTTATTATGATGAGTGAGGCTTTGGCGATAGAAGTAGCACCATTTAATATTCAAGTAACGGCTATTTGTCCTGGTGGAGTTAGAACGGATTTCTTGGACAATTCTTCAATGAAAAAACCTAAGATGCAAATTGATGGATATAAGGTCGTTCAACAGACTATGGAAGGCTTGGATAAACTTAATCATAATCAGAGCGGTGATCCTAAATTAGTTGCAAAGGCTATATTAGCAGTTGCAGATATGGAAAAAGCTCCTAATAGGTTATATTTAAATTCAGGGGCGGTAGCAGGCATTAAAAATAAAGTAGCTCAAGTATTATTAGAAGTAGAGCAAAATATAGATTTAAGCTTGAGTACTGATAGTATATAAATTGATAAAAAAACTATGAGGATAAGTTAATATCCTCATAGTTTTTTTAATGTTTATTGTAGTCAATATTTTCTATTCCTACGAATATATGGTCAATTTGATATTTATCTCTTAAAATAGCTTTTATTTTCTCTACGACAATATAGTCTGTGCCGTTGTAATCTTCTAATAATATATGCATAGCTGCATTTGTTTCCTCATCGTTTGTATGCCATACATGAAACTCGTGAACATTACTAACATTTTCTACATTTAATATATCTTTAGCAATTTCCTCAACGTTAATACTAGAATGATCCATTAGTATTAAGAATGCTTTTTTTGTAATTTTATATCCTCCTTTAAAAAGGATAATACTAATTATAACACTCATTATTGCATCAACTATCACTAATCCTGTAAAGTAAATTATTATTCCAGAAATAATAACACCTACTGAATTAAGTAAATCTCCTATAAAATGCCATAATGCACTTTGAATATTTAAGTTATGCTCATGTTTTGTATTGTTATGAAGTAGTAAGGTAGTTACGATATTAAAAATTAAACCGATAACAGCTATTCCTATCATAGATTTCAAATTTATATCGCGAGGATTTATAAATCTATCTATAGCTTCAATTACTATATAAATTGAAATTACAAGTAAAGCTAACCCATTAACAAAAGCAGTGATTATTTCTAATCTAAGATATCCAAAGGTGAAATTACCTTTAGGCTTTTTGGCAGAAAAGAAAATTGCGATGGCACTTCCAGCTAATGCAAGAACGTCAGAAAACATGTGAAATGAATCTCCGACAAGAGCTAGAGAATTTGATAGAATACCTCCGATTAATTCTATTAATGCAAAAGCTAGAGTAGTTATTAAAATTATATAAACAGTTTTTTTTGTTTTTTGTTGTGTTTTATAATGTTTTATATGGTGATAGTTGTTAGATATGTTTGTCATTTATAACCTCTCCTTAAAATTTATAAAGTAATTATATACCTTAAAAATATAAATAACAAGGCAATGATAATTATTATCAATTATAACAATTTTAATATAAAAATAACATTACACTTATGAATATAAACATTAATTAATGTTTATATATACAAGTATAATGTTATTAATAATTTTACTGTTTTATATATGTATCTATTATTAAATTAAAAGCTCTAGCAAGTTTAGTTCTATCAATATTATCTATATTTAACCAAGAGAAGCTTTCTATTTCATTAGATACTGTAATTTTTCCTTGATAATTTACAGTAAATACATCGGCTTCAAGAGGTAAGTTTTCAAATTGAGCAATAGATTTAACTTTTCCCAAAAACGTTAATTGCTCTTTGTTTATCGTAATTTGAAGTTCTTCATTAAGCTCTCTGATTAATGCTTCAAAATTCTCTTCTCCTTTTTCTATTTTACCTCCGGGTAAAATAAAATGACTGTTATTCTTTTTCTTTTTTAGTGCTAAGATGCAATTTTCTTTATATATTAATGCTACTACTAATTTCAATTATTTTCTCCTTTGAGCTATTATAAGGTAAAGTACATAACTAAAAGCCATTAATAAAGGTGTTAAATATGGTATATAAGCGTATATTATAATTGTTTTTGAACTACTCATCAAAATAGCTTGAGCAATAGTTGGAATAAATAATATTAGGATAAACGCATAGTTAATATTGGCTTTTTTTGCAAAAATTATCATAGTAATAAGCCAAATAATTAAAATTATTATAGATAATATTCTATTAGGATAAATATTGTACATAGCAGAAAAAGATAATGGATTATATACTAACAAAATAATTAATACAATAACTATTATTGTCTGAATTGTACTCACTGTATTATATGATAGATTAAATTTATTTTTTGTTCCTACATAGTACAATACTAAGAAACTTATAGTTGCTACAACTACTATAAAAGCTAATTCTATTATGTTCAGAGGAACAAAAGGATTAGCTAATGGTGGATAAAAATACATAAATAAATATAAAATATATACAAATAATAATTGTCTACCTACATTTAAAAAATTCATAAATTTACCTCCTAGTCTTTTTTGTGAAATATTGATCCTAAGTAATACCCCAAGAATGAGAAGACAATAATTAAACCAATTATTATCAATACAGATTTATTAAAAATAAATAGTAGTCCTAATGATATTACAGCGGAGCTAATAGGAAAAATAATTTGTTTTCCTAAAAAATAAGTAAATATTAAATTTGTAGAAAATGCAAAAAATATAGAAGATAAAATAATAAAAAATGCAGCTTTATTTATTGATTCTATATTAGTAAATTTTAGTATTGCTAATGGAATAGCTATATATTCTATAATAAATAATATAAACGCTAGAGGCATTGTGTATTTTCGTTTCATTTCTACACTCCTATTAAATTTATTTAACTAATTATAACATAAACATTAATTTTTTGTATAATCCTTATTATAAATTACTTGGCATTAATACAAGAATAGTATTATTTATAAAATTTATTATGAAATATATGTGGAATATTCTATTTTACCTTGTTAAAATAACAAAATTAAAGTAAAATTATAGTATTAATATATAAAAATAAGGAGAATAGAATTATTATGTCAAAAGTACATGTATTTGATCATCCATTAATACAGCACAAATTATCTTTTATTCGTGATGTAAAAACAAGTTCTAAAGATTTTAGACAGTTAACAAACGAAGTAGGAATGCTTATGGGGTATGAATTGACAAGAGATTTACCGTTGGAAAATGTGGAGGTAGAAACTCCAATCCAAACAACTACTTGTAAGAGATTGGCAGGGAAAAAAATAGTTTTTGTACCTATCTTACGCGCGGGTCTTGGAATGGTAGACGGGTTAATGGCTCTACTGCCAGCAGCTAGAGTTGGACATGTAGGATTGTATCGTGATCCAGAAACTTTGCAACCACATGAATATTTTGTAAAAATACCTAGTGAGCCAGAAAAAAGACAATTTATTGTAGTTGATCCTATGTTAGCAACTGGAGGATCTGCTATTGCGGCTATTGATTCATTAAAACAAAGGGGAGTTACAGACATAAAATTTATGTGTCTTATTGCTGCTCCAGAGGGAGTTAAAGCTCTGCAAGCTGCTCATGGAGATGTAGATATTTATATTGCTGGATTAGACAGCCACTTAAATGATCACGGATATATTGTTCCTGGATTAGGTGATGCCGGGGATAGAATTTTTGGAACTAAATAAAATTTTGAGATTACTTGAAAACGTCTTAAGAAAGTAATATAATTGTTATATATCTGTTGTTTTGAAATAGGTAATTAAAATATAAAAAAGGAGAAGAGGTGAGCAAGAATATATGCACGAGCAAACTTATCTCATCACAAAGCTATTTGGAACAGATATTACGCTAAATATTCCTAGCGCTTTTGCTACAACTTTAACATGTATTATTACATTTCTTGTAGCGGTGTATTTAACGAAAAAAATAGATTTGAGACCAAATAGTAAAAGACAAAATCTAGTAGAGATTATAGCTGATTTAGTAAAAAAAGTTATATCTGAAAATATTAGTTGGTCTAAATACGGTAGAGGTCTGTGGGCTATGGGATTAACGTTAATTTCATTAATAGCTGTAGCTAACTCTATTGGGGTTATTGTTGAAATCCAATATAATGATGTTCTATATTTAAATTCGATTACAGCAGACCCAACATTCACATTTACAATGGCTGCTACTTTTATACTATTTACTCATTATTATGGGATAAAATATAAAGGTATTAAGCACTATCTTGGGACATATACGTCAAATGGAGCCATGCTTACGCCATTTAAAATTATAGAGGAGTTTGTAAATGTGTTAACTTTATCGCTGCGTTTGTTTGGTAATATTTACGCAGGAGAGGTGCTACTAGGACTATTAACAGGATTAGCAACTATGGCTGCATTGTCAGTAACTGGTGTTCTTTCTGGAGTTTTAGGAGTAGTAGGTTTAGTTATATGGAAAGGATTCTCATTCTTTATAGGATTTATCCAATCATATATCTTTATAAGTATGGTGTTTATTTACTTATCACACAAAGTGTCAGATGAACACTAAAAAATAATTCATAATATTATATTAAATATAAAAAACTTGGAGGTATTAAATTATGGGATTATTAGGAGCAGGTATAGCAGCAGGATTAGCGGCTTTAGGAGCAGGATTAGGTAACGGTCTTTTATTCAGTAAATATATGGAGGCGTCTGCACGTCAACCAGAACTTGAGCCAAGATTCAGAAGTAGTGCTATGATGATGTTCGCCCTTGTAGAAGCATTACCAATTCTTAGTATAGTTGTAGCATTCATATTAGCATTCATCTAAGATTAAATAAACAAATACTAAGATAGGAGAACAGTTAATTATGGTAAAAGATTTACTATTATTAGCTACAGAGCATTCTTCTCGACAAGGTGTCAATGTTGGAAATATTATTTTTAACATATTAGCATTTATTATTCTATTAGTATTATTAAAAAAATATGCGTGGGATAAATTGTTAAATATGTTAGAAGAACGTCAAAAGCTAGTAGAAAGTCAACTTGATGATGCTGAACGTAATCAAGCAGAAGCTTTAGAGTTGTTAAGACAAAATCAAGAAAAATTAGCAAATGCCCAAGCAGAAATCAAAGAAATGATGGAAAACGCTAGAGAGCAGTCTAAAGTTGAGAAAAATTCAATTTTGAGTGATGCTAGAGAACAAGCAGAATTATTGAAAGAAAATGCTAGACGCGACATAGAAGATGAGAAAAACAAAGCTATTGATGAAATTAATAAACAAATAGCAGAACTTTCTGTATTAGTTGCTTCGAAAATTATAGAAAAAGAACTTGATGCTAATGCACAAAGTGCTCTTGTAGATAAAATAATAAAAGAGGTAGGGGATAAGTAATGAGCAAGTCGATTTTAGCTAATAAAATAGGGAAAACACTATTTAATATAGCTAAAGAGAATGACGTATTATCTTTAGTAGATAATGATTTAACTGAAAGCTCAAAAGCTATTTTAAAAGAAGATAGTTTCATTACTTTAATGAATAACCCTAATATTAGTAAAGAATTAAAATGTCAAATCATTGATAAGTCATTTGGAAATATCAATAAATATGTTCTTAATGTTATCAAAATATTGGCAAATGATTTAAGTATAGTATTAATAGAAGACGTATTGGAAGTATTCAAGGATATGAATAATGTTTTCAATAACAAGTTAGTAGCTAAAGTAGAATCAGTTTACAAATTAAGTGATGATGAACTTTCTAGATTAGCAACAACTATAAAACAATCGTTTAATTTAGATGAAGTTGCAATTGAAAATGTAATAGATGAGTCTTTAATAGGCGGCTTAAAAATTTCCTACAATGGAAAAGTGATTGATGCTAGTATTAAAGCTAAAATTCAAGCACTACAGAAAAAAATTGCAACAATATAAAGTCTAAAAATTAGTTTAAGGAGGGACATAGATGGCTATAAAAGCTGAAGAGATTAGTGCATTACTAAAATCTCAAATAGAAGATTATCAGTTTGAATTAAAGTCAACAGATGTCGGAACGGTAATAGAAGTTGGAGACGGTATAGCTAGAGTATACGGTCTTAATGAAATAATGAGTGGAGAGCTAGTAGAATTTCCAAAAACTGGAGTAATGGGACTGGCACAAAATTTGGAAGAAACTAATGTAGGTATAGTTATTCTAGGTCCTACTACACATATTAAAGAAGGAGATGAAGTTCGTAGAACAGGACGAGTTATGGATGTGCCTGTAGGTGATGAGCTTATTGGACGTGTTGTTGATCCTTTAGGTCAACCAGTAGATGGACGTGGAGCATTAGAAACTACAAAACGTCGTCCTATAGAATCTCCAGCAGTAGGTGTAATGGGACGTAAATCAGTGTCTGTTCCATTCCAAACAGGTATTAAAGCAATTGATTCTTTAGTTCCAATTGGACGAGGACAAAGGGAGCTAATAATTGGGGATAGACAAACAGGAAAAACTTCTGTTGCAATAGATTCTATTCTTGCACAAAAAGGTCAAAATATGATTTGTATTTATGTTGCAATAGGTCAAAAAGAATCTACTGTACGAAGTGTAGTAGAAACACTTAGATCGCATGGAGCAATGGATTACACTATCGTTGTAACAGCTTCTTCATCACAACCAGCGCCGTTACTTTACATAGCGCCTTATGCAGGAGTAGCTATGGCTGAAGAATTTATGTTCAATGGAAAAGATGTAGTAATAGTGTATGATGATTTATCGAAACAAGCAGCGGCATATCGAGAATTATCATTATTACTTAAACGACCACCAGGACGTGAAGCATATCCGGGAGATGTATTCTACTTGCATAGTCGCCTGTTAGAAAGAGCTGCTAGAGTTAATGAAGATTTTGGTGGAGGTAGTATAACAGCATTACCTTTTGTTGAAACACAAGCTGGAGATATTTCAGCATATGTACCAACGAACGTTATATCTATAACTGATGGACAAATATTCTTACAATCAGACTTATTCTTCTCAGGAGTTAGACCAGCAATTAATGCAGGGTTGTCAGTTTCTAGGGTAGGTGGATCTGCTCAAATTAAAGCAATGAAGAAAGTATCTGGAACATTGCGTTTAGACTTAGCTTCATACAGAGAATTAGAGAGTTTTGCTCAATTTGGATCTGACTTAGATCCTGCAACACGTGCAAAACTAGATCGTGGACAAAGAACGGTAGAAGTTTTAAAACAAGACTTGCATAAGCCAATACCAGTAGAAAAACAAGTAATGATACTTTATGCATTAACTAAAGGTTACTTAGATGACGTTGCAGTTAAAGATATTCATAGATTTGAACAAGAATTGTATAGTTATTTAGATGCAAATCCTAATGAAGCTATAAAACATATTCAAGAAACAAAAGACCTACCAAGTCCGGAAGTTATGAATGAGGTTATAGAGTCATTTAAGAAAACTTTCTCTTAATAAAATTAGAAAAGGCGGTGAATTAGTTGGCATCACTTAGAGATATAAAAAATAAAATAAACTCTACAAAAAAAACAAGCCACATTACTAAGGCTATGGAAATGGTATCAACTTCAAAATTAATGAAGGCACAAGCTAATGCCGTTAAATTTACGCCTTATATGAAAAAGATGCAAGAAGTTATAACAACAATCTTTTCTAATAACACTAGTATAAAACATCCTATGCTAGATAAGAGAGAAGTTAAAAAGACATTATATGTAGTCATTACAAGTGATAGTGGATTGTGCGGAGGATTTAATTCTAACGTAATACGTAACCTTGTTAATACAGTGACTACTAGACATAGTAACAAAGATGAATATGGTATTCTAGCTATAGGAAATTATGGAGCAGAATTTTTTAGAAAAAATGATTTTCCTGTGGTGGCTAGTTATAGAGATTTACCAGATGAACCTAGTTTTGCTAATGTAAAAGAAATTACTAGTAAAGTAGTTGGCTATTATGAAGATAAAGTATATGATAAAGTTTATCTTCACTATAACCACTTTGTAAGTATGATTTCTCAAGTAGTTACAGAAGATCAAGTGTTACCGATAGAAAAAACAGAAGAATTATTAAATAAAGATAATAATGCTTTATTAGGGAGTTATAAATTTGAACCTAGTGAAGTAGAAGTATTGAGTATAATATTACCTCAATATGCAGAAAGTATGATTTATGGTAGTATTTTGGATAGTAAAGCGAGTGAACATTCTGCTCGTAAGACAGCTATGAAAAATTCGACAGATAATGCTGAAACAATTATCGACACACTTTCTATAAAATATAATCGTGCTAGACAAGCAGCAATTACACAAGAAATAACAGAAATTGTTAGTGGAGCAGCAGCTACACAATAATTTTCAAAAATTATGAAAGGAGAGGCTACCAGAAAAGTAGCAAGGAACATAATGAATAAAGGTTATATTCTCCAAGTTACAGGACCTGTAGTAGATGTTCAATTTGAACCAGGTCATATGCCTGACTTATTAAATGCATTAGAAGTGTATATTGATAAAGGCGACGGAAATAGAGAAAAATTAGTACTGGAAGTATCTCTACATATAGGAGATAACGCAGTTAGAACAATAGCTATGGCTTCTACTGATGGATTAAGTAGAGGAACAGAAGTTATAGATACAGGGGGACCAATAAGTGTACCTGTTGGTAACTTTACATTAGGTAGAGTATTTAACGTTTTAGGAGAAGCTGTAGATAATAAAGAAAATGCAGGAGACGATGTTAAGAAAGATTCTATACATAAGGAAGCTCCAAGTTTTGAAGAGTTATCTACACAAGTAGAAGTTCTAGAAACGGGAATAAAAGTTATAGATTTATTAGCGCCATATATAAAAGGTGGAAAAATAGGTCTTTTTGGTGGAGCAGGTGTAGGAAAAACAGTTCTTATCCAAGAGCTTATTAATAACGTTGCTCAACAACACGGTGGTATTTCTGTTTTCACAGGAGTAGGAGAACGTACTCGTGAAGGAAATGACCTATACTATGAAATGAGTGATTCAGGCGTTATTAATAAAACTGCCATGGTGTTTGGGCAGATGAACGAGCCTCCTGGAGCACGTATGCGTGTAGCATTAACAGGTCTTACAATGGCAGAGCATTTCCGTGATGAAGAAGGACAAGACGTATTGTTATTTATTGATAATATTTTCCGATTCACACAAGCAGGTTCAGAAGTATCAGCACTATTGGGACGTATGCCATCAGCCGTAGGATATCAACCTACATTGGCAACGGAAATGGGACGTCTTCAAGAGCGTATAACATCAACAAAAAAAGGATCTGTTACATCAATCCAAGCAATTTACGTTCCAGCTGATGACTATACAGATCCAGCTCCAGCAACTACATTTGCTCACTTAGATGCAACTACAAACTTAGAACGTGCATTGACAGAGATGGGTATTTATCCAGCTGTTGATCCACTAGCATCTACATCAAGAGCATTATCTCCAGAAATAGTAGGAGAGGAACATTATCAAGTAGCTACAAGTGTTCAAAGAACACTTCAAAAATATCGTGAACTTCAAGATATTATTGCTATTCTAGGTATGGACGAACTTAGTGATGAAGACAAGAAAACAGTAGATAGAGCACGTCGTATTCAATTCTTCTTGTCACAAAACTTCCATGTTGCAGAACAATTTACAGGGCAACCAGGATCTTATGTACCGGTTGCTGAATCAGTAGCAGCATTCAAAGAAATACTAGAAGGAAAATATGATCATATACCAGAGGATTGTTTCCGTCTAGTTGGAGGAATTAAAGACGTTTTAGAAAAAGCTCGTAATTTAGGTGTCGAAGTATAAAATTTAGGAGGTAAACATGGCTACTCTAAATGTAAGTATTGCTACTCCTAATGGTGAAATTTATAAAGATAAAGATATCTATATGGTTTCTATGGAAACACATAGTGGAAGCATAGGTATTATGGCAAATCACGAACCGCTAGTTACAACATTAAAAATAGGTGTTCTAAAAGTCATAAAAGATAAAGAAGAAATTTATTTTGCAGTTAGTGAAGGATTTGCTGAATGTCATGGACAAGAAGTTTCCATATTAGTTCAAACAGCTGAACAAGGATGCGATATAGATAAAGATCGTGCAGAACGTGCGAAAGGTAGAGCAGAAGAACGTATTTCAAATGCTTCTGAAAATACAGATGTAAAAAGAGCTCAAATAGCTTTGGCTAAATCTATAGCACGTTTAAAAGTAGCAGAATTTAAATAAAAATATTAAGTGCGGTGTTTTAACCGTACTTAATATTTTTTTGTGTAAAAAATGTTTAATGTTCAATATTGTTTAAAAATATTAATTAAAAAAGGTTGCATAAAATATAATCTTTAAACTATTATATAAAAAATTATTGGTTTACAACAAAATGTTTATTTTGGTTACTAACTATAAAATATTACTAGCTTATAATTTATATATTGTGTTATAATTACTAAATGTTATAGTCTAAGGAGGAATTTATGAATATTGCGTTGTTTACCGATACTTATTATCCAGAAATAAATGGAGTTGCAACTTCTGTGTATCAATTGAAAATCGGTTTAGAAGCAGAGGGTCATAATGTATATGTTTTTACTACTACCAATCCTAAACAAACAAAAGAAGACTGTGAATATAGAGTATCTAGCATCCCTTTTATTTTTATGAAAGATAGACGATTTAGTATGCCTATGTATTATAAGTGGTTAAGAGTAGTTAAAAAATTAAATATAGATGTTATCCATACACATACAGAATTCTCGCTAGGAATTTTAGGACTTAGAATAGCAAGAAAATTGAATATAAAACATATACATACATATCATACAATTTATGAAGAATATATTCATTATCTAAAACTTCCTAAAAATAAATACACAATAAATTTTGTGAAAAATGCTACAAAATATTTCTGTAATAATGCTAATGAAGTTGTCGTTCCTACTGATAAAACAAAGAAATTATTAGAATCTTATGAAGTTGATACAAATATAACAATAATTCCAACAGGAATAGATTTTGATAAATTCAAAAATATAGATTTAGAATATATTTCAAACTTACGAAAAAAAATGAAAATAAAAGCAGAAGATATAGTATTTGTTAATATAGGTCGTTTATCAGAAGAAAAAGGTATTGATGAATCTATTCTGTACTTTTCGAAATTAATGAAAAATCATAAAAATATTAAGTTAATAATAGTAGGAGATGGACCTTATAAGAAATCTTTGGAGAAATTAGTATCTAAATTAAACATAGAAAATAATGTCAAATTTACAGGTTATGTAGAGTGGGACAAAATTCAAAACTATTACACTTTAGGAAATATATTTATTTCTAGTTCAACTAGTGAAACACAAGGTCTTACTTATTTAGAAGCGGCAGTTAGTGGATTATATCTTCTTGTGAGAAAAGATGCAAGTTTAGATGATATTTTAACAAGTGACGATATGGGTTATCAATTCGAAAATTACGATGAATTTAGAAAATTTTATGAAAAATTGGCAATACGTATAAATAATAAAGTAAAAAATAATATTGATAGAAAATATAGTCAACAAGGATATACACAATCTATTTTAAATTTATATTCTAATAGAAAAGGAGATTAATTTGTTTAAGAAAAATAGTATAATTGAAATAATTTTTTCATTATTTTTTCTTGCTATATTTTTGTTTATAGCAACTAACTTTGACAATAACAATGTTAACAATATTGATTTTAAAGTTTGGTATTATATAAATGATATTAGAAGTGATTTTCTTAATAAAGTAATATCGAATTTTACTCATTTAGGTGATACATATTTTTTAGTATTTCTGGTTGCAATAGTTGTATTAGTCTTAATTTTTAAATATAAATATTATAGAGAAGCGATATGGCTTATTATAACTACTTTTTTAGGAGCAGCTATATTAAATAAATTGTTAAAAAATTATTATGCTAGACCAAGACCATTTGTAGATAATATAATAACAAACGTTGTAGATGCCACAGGATACTCATTTCCTAGTGGACATTCCATGGGATCTATAATTGTTTATTTATCAATAGCATATATAATATCAAATAAAGTAGAGAATTATAATATTAAAGGATTAGTTTATTTTTTTAGTATCACATTTAGTATTTTGATTTGTCTTAGCAGAGTTTATTTGGGTGTTCATTATCCTACAGATGTTATAGCTGGATATTTTCTAGGTCTTAGTTGGGTAATTTTTGCGGTATTTGTCAATAATATGTTGAAAAATAAAAAGGAGAGGATTAAGTGATTAGGTTAGCTACTAAAGAAGATATCGATAAGATATTAATAATTTATGATATTGCACGTAATTTTATGCGTAAAAATAATAATCATTCACAATGGATAAATAATTATCCATCTAGAAATTTGCTTATCGAAGATATAGAAAAAGAACAGCTATATGTAATATATGATGATAAAGATATTTATGGTGTTTTTTCATTTATTATAGGAGAAGACATTACTTATAATTATATAGAAGGTAAGTGGCTTAACAATGATGTTTATAGAACGATACATCGTATAGCTAGTGATGGTAGTCGCAAAAATATAATGAAAGATTGTCTGAGTTTTTGTAAACAACAAATTGATAATTTAAGAATAGATACTCATAAAGATAATACTTTAATGCAGAAATTAATTTTAAATAATGGCTTTGAGTATTGCGGTATTATATATGTATCAGACGGAAGTCCACGTTTAGCATATCATTATGAAAATAAAAAATAATGTTTAGAGATTAAGAGAGCAAATGAAAATATAGTTCAATTAATCTCTTTGATTTTTAATTGATATATGTTATCATTAAGAATATAATTAACGGGAGGAAATTAATATATGGATAAACATATAACGTTTAAAGGTACACCTGTAACTGTACAACATAAAGGAATAGATGTAAATAGTACTTGTCCTAATTTTAAGGCAGTGCGTAGTGATATGACAGATTTTAATTTAGATGATTATAAAGGGAAAGTTCTAGTAATTAATTCATTCCCATCTATAGATACAGGAATATGTGCATTACAAACAGTTCGTTTTAATAAAGAAATGTCTAATTACAAAGATTTAGTTGCAATAACAGTCTCAAAAGATTTACCTTTTGCACTTGGTAGATTTTGTGCTAACAATGGAATAGACAATGCAATAACAGTGTCAGATTATAAATATCGTGATTTTGAGAATAACTTTGGTGGACTTATAAATGAGTTAGCTCTATTAGCAAGACAAGTTATGGTCGTAGATAAGGAAGGCATAGTTAGATATATAGATTTAGTAGAAGAAGTAGGTAATGAACCTAACTACGAAGAAGCAGTAAAAGTTATACAATCACTATTATAGGAGAATATAGGAGAATTTTATGTCAGAAAAATTAAACTATATAAAAAATAATGATAAAGACAAATTACAAGTAAATGATTTAATAAAGTTAGGATTGTATAATTTATTATTAATAATTCTTATGGGAGTTGGGGTAGGAGTGTGTGCTGCTGTAGTTTCCTTATTATTTGCGGGTAAACTGTATTTTTCTATTTTTACAACAGTAGGAACGGGATTATTTGCAGCTCCAGCATTCACTCTAATTTTTAATAAAATTAATAAAAATAACGCTATTTTAATAACTACTGTAATATCAGGATTGTTCTTATTATTATCAGGACACGTAGCACTAGCTTTTCCTATAACTGTATTATTCGGATTTATTGCAGAGTATTACTTTAGAAAAAATAATGAATATCTTTCTTATCAATTTTTCACATTAGGAGGATTAGGTACAGTTATTCCTCTTTACTTTATGAAAGATAGCTACATAGAGCATCTTCAAGCTAGAGGATATAGTCAAGAAAAAGTGGATTTTATTATGTCTAATTCTAGCTTACAAATATTTATTATTATGATAATAGCTACAATTTTATCTACATTAATAGGAACTTATATTAGTAGAAAACTTTATTTCAAAAATTTTGACAAAGCAGGATTGTAATATGTTTTTAAAATTAGATATACGATCAAAAATTATTTTGCTTTTAGTAGCTAATATTTTAATGTTCAAAAAAATGTCAGTTTATGAGCATTTATTTGTGGTTACTTTTTTTACATTTTTGATAATTTTACTATTTGAGTATAAAAGTGCTATAAGGGTGTACAGTTTTTATCTAATATTTACATTATATGAAATTTACCTTGCTAAATATGTTACTTTTGCATTTATTGACAATTTCTTATTATTAAGTTCCTTGATGTACAAAACAATATATTTACCTATTTGTTCAGGAATAATATTAGTGGGAAGTTCTAAAGTATCGGAGTTAATCACTTTTTTACGAAGTATAAAAGTTCCGAAAAATATTATTATAGTTTTGGCTGTAATTTTTAGGTTTTTTCCAGCGATGGCAACAGATTATAAGCTAATAAAAAATTCTCTAAAATTAAAAGGTATAGGAGTCAGTAATTTCTATTATTTTTGTCATCCTCTAAAATTTATAGAATATGTTTTTGTTCCCTATGTAATAATTAGCACGAATATTGCTAATGATTTGTCAATATCTTGTTTGTGCAGAGGAATTGATAATAATAGTAATGCTACATCAATAGTGAAATTATCTCTTGAATATCAAGATTATTTATTTTTAGGAGTATTATTTATATTTTCTATATATGTTGGGGTGAAATTTTGATTACTTTTAAAAACTTTAATTATAAATACGATAATTCAAACAAATTGAATATAGAAGATTTAACTCTTAATATTAAAAAAGGTGAGTGTATATTAATAACTGGTAATTCTGGGTGTGGAAAAACAAGTTTATTAAGAATATTAAATGGCTTATCACCACAATATTATAGTGGTGGTTATAGCGGAGAATTTAGAATAGCTCATTTAGGAATAGAAGATAGTATTTCAGAGTTTTCTAAAATAGTAGGAAGTGTTTTTCAAAATCCTAAAAATCAATTTTTTCATTTAGATTCTACTAGTGAATTAGCATTTAGTATGGAAAATTTTGGTTTTGATTCAAAAGATATACTGAATAGGATTAAGTTTATTTCTAAAAAATTTAATGCTGAGAATTTGTTAGATAGAAATATTATGGAATTAAGTGGTGGAGAAAAACAGAAGTTAGCTTTTATGGCTAGTATGATGTTAGATGCAGATATTTATGTTCTTGATGAGATAACAAGTAATTTGGATTTAAAATCTATAAAATTAATTTCTGATATTGTAGAAGTATTGAAAGAAAATGGGAAAACTATAATAATAGCAGAGCACAGAATTTATTACTTACGAGATATAATTGATAGAATGTATATATTAAAAGATGGAAAATTATTTCATAAGGTTGATAAAGAACAACTTAGAAACTTTGATGGAACACATTGTCAAACAAGACAACTAGATTTACAAAAGGTTGTCATACCAGAAAAAAACCAGAAAAACCCTAAAGAAGATTACTTAATTTTAGAAAATGTTAGTTATAAAGTAAATAAAAATAATATTATACATGGAAAAGAAACATTTTCTACTGGTAATATTTATTCTATTATTGGAGATAATGGATGTGGAAAAACTACATTTGCTAATATATTATCAGGATTTAAAAATTATAAAGGTAATATTATATTAGATGGCAAAAAGATTACTAAAAAAGATTTAACGAAAAATTGTTTTCAGGTTATGCAAGATGTAAATTATCAACTTTTTACTAATAGTGTTATAAATGAGCTCAAATTAGGTTGCAAAGATTTTGATAATTTTGATAACGTAGTTGACAAGTTAAATATTAGACATATTCTTGATAGACACCCTAATACTTTATCTGGTGGCGAAAAACAAAGAGTAGTAGTAGCTTCTGCAATTTTGTCGGGTAAGAAAATATTAATTTTTGATGAACCTACTAGTGGACTAGATTATAAGAATATGATACATCTATCTAATCTTATTCGTGATATTAGTGAAGAGCATAATGTTGTTATTTTTGTAATTACACACGACTACGAATTTTTATGTAATGTAGCAGATTCTGTGTTATTATTCACTAGCAAAGGTATAAAAGAATGTATTGATGTTTCGGAAAAAAATAAAAATAAAATATTATCACTAATGCAATAAGTAATTTTAAATGTAATTTTAGACAAATCTTTGATTTGTCTTTTTTGTTTTTATGTAAAAATTATTTCTTTTATAAGGAAATAAAAATAATTTGTCTTTTTGTGTAAAGACATAGTTATTTTTTGAGAGATATAGTTGTATTTTAATATAAAAAACACTATAATATAGTGTGTTAATTATAATAAAATAAAGAAAGGATATATTACATTGAAAAAGTTTTTGAAAGTATTTTCTATATTAATCTTATTAATAACTATGTTAGTGCCAACGCAATTTACCAAAGCTATTAATAAAGATATAACTAATCAAGTTAGAATTTTTAATTTGGATTATTCAGGATTACCTGATAGTCAACAAAGTAATATGGAAACGATGTTACTTGATTTTAATTTTACAGGTGAGTATGATGCTTCAGCTTTAGGAAGCACTATTCAGTCAGGAGATTATTTTACGGTTCCATTTAATTCAAAAGATTCTAATATTACCTTAGCTAATGGTTCGTATCCATTATTCAATAATGAAGGTAAAACATTAGGAACGTTGACTACAAGTAGACAATTAGGACTACTAACATTTGCATTTAATGAGAATATTGTAGGACTGGAAAATGTTAGGGGAACATTTAGAGTAAAAGCATCTGCAAAGGTAGTAAGAGGAGAAAATCATTTTATCCTTCCAGATGGAACTGAAAAAACAGTAACTTTTTCTAAAGCTGACGATAATTCCGGTGATAACACTGGTGATAACGATTCATCCAAAGGAAATTCTCTAGAAAAGAGTGTTGCCAAAAATATTCAATCTGTAGGAGCACCTCGAGAGCTTATTGAAAAGTTAAAGTCTGGCGAAATAAGTATGGCTGAATATTTACAAGAATTAGAGAAATATTCTGTATCTTCATTATTATGGACAGTGAAGTTCAATAAACCTAAAGCAGATTATGGAACTAATAATGTTATTATAAAAGACACGCTAAAAATAGATGAGGGTGTTGTTCTTACATATCAAAAAGATAGTCTTGTATTAAAGGAAGTGACTTATTTTGGAGATACATCAACTCCTGTTAGAGAAATTTCTATTACTACTAACGAACAAGAATTTGTATCTTCTAATGGAGATAAAGCACTAATTACATTTACCAATGGAGGTACGGAATTTGAGATAAATTTAGGTAATAATATTGGTACAAAAAGTTATGAATTAACTTATAAGACTCCAGTGCCAGAAAAAGGATTTAGTATATCAAATGGTGCAACATTTTATAATGATCAAGTACAGGGTATTGAAGAGATTACAGTAGTTCACAGAGAAGAATCTGTAGGCGGGACAGTAGAAGGTGATTTAATATCAAGGATACGAGTTACTAAGTACGATGCTGATAATGCGTCTATATTACTTTCCAATGCAGTATTCAAAATAGCTAAGGAAGACACTCCAGATGTGGTAGTAGCAACTCTTGTTACAGATGAAAAAGGTGTTGCTATTTCTGATAAATTAGATCCAGGAAACTATATCGTAAAAGAAACTACTGCACCAGAAGGTTATCGTTTAGAAAATTCTTCGAAATTAGTTACAGTTAAGGATAATGTTCTGACGTATATAGCTATATCTAATAATAAAGGAGAAACTCCTTTGCCTACTCCAGAAACAACACAAGTGTCAGGGATAAAAACTTGGGAAGATAACAATAACCAAGATGGAAAACGACCAGAAAAAATCACAGTAAACTTATTGGCAAATGGAGAGAAAGTACAAAGTAAAGAAGTAAGTGCAACAGACAACTGGAAGTATACATTTGAAAATCTACCTAAATACAAAGAAGGAAAACTAATTAACTACACAATAACAGAAGACAAAGTATACGGATATGAAACAGAAATAAAAGATTACAACATAACAAACAAATATACACCAGAAGTAACACAAATAACTGGAGAAAAAACTTGGGAAGACAACAACAACCAAGATGGAAAACGACCAGAAAAAATCACAGTGAACTTACTTTCGAATGGAGTAAAAGTACAAAGTAAGGAAGTAAGTGCAACAGACAACTGGAAGTATATATTTGAAAAACTACCAAAATATAAAGATGGTAAAGAAATTAAATATACAGTAACAGAAGAAGCAGTTGATAACTATACATCAGAAATAAAAGATTACAACATAACAAATAAATACACTCCAGAGACAACACAAGTGTCAGGAACAAAAACATGGGAAGATAACAATAACCAAGATGGAAAACGACCAGAAAAAATCACAGTAAACTTATTGGCAAATGGAGAAATAGTTCAAATCAAAGAAGTAAGTTCAAAAGACAACTGGAGTTATTCGTTTAATACCTTACCAAAATATAAAAACGGAAAAGCTATAACATATACAATAGAAGAAGTCAAAGTAGAAGGATATACATCAAAAGTAGATAAGTATAATCTGACAAATACATATACGCCTACAACAAATTTTGTAGCAACAAAAATTTGGAAAGATGTATATGATAGTTACTATACTAGACCTAGTATAGAATTACAATTATATCAAAATGGCAATCCTTACGGGGAAAAGGTTATAATACCTGAAGTTAGAGCTAGTATAGATAATGCAAAAGTTATATATGAGTGGACAAATTTACCAAAGTATGACGAACAAGGAAATGACTATGTATATACTGTAGATGAATTAAATGTTCCTAATGAATACAAAAAAGAAGTTAAAGGTTCAACAATTACAAATACCTTAGTAAAAAGTATTTTTGTTAAAAAAATTTGGAAAGATGAAAATAATAAGTATAGATTACGTCCAGAAAAAATAATTGTAGATTTATATGCTGATGGTAAATTAGTGGCAACGCAAGATATTACAGAATCTGATAAGTGGGAATATGCATTTAAAGATATGCCTTCATATAGAGAAGATGGACTAAATAAAATAAGATATACTGTGAAAGAGCGTGAAATACAAAATTATGAAACTTCAATGGAAGAATTTTTTCATAATTCTTATATAGATTTAGATCCTATTTATCCTTGGGATACTAATTATGACACTACATATTATATAACGAATAAATATATACCAGAAACAATACAAGTGTCAGGAACAAAAACTTGGGAAGACAACAACAACCAATATGGGAAACGTCCAGAAAAAATCAAAGTAAACTTACTGGCAAACGGAGAAATAGTTCAAAGTAAAGAAGTAAGCGAAAAAGATAACTGGAAGTATACATTTGAAAACCTACCTAAATACAAAGAAGGAAAACTAATTAACTACACAATAACAGAAGACAAAGTAGATGGGTACGAAACAGAAATAAAAGATTACAACATAACAAACAAATACACACCAGAAATAACACAAATAACTGGAGAAAAAACTTGGGAAGACAACAACAACCAATATGGGAAACGTCCAGAAAAAATCAAAGTAAACTTACTGGCAAACGGAGAAATAGTTAAAAGCAAAGAAGTAAGCGAAAAAGACAACTGGAAGTATACATTTACAAACCTACCTAAATACAAAGAAGGAAAAGAAATAACATATACAATAGAAGAAACTGAAGTAGAAGGATATACATCAAAAGTAGATGGATACAACATAACAAACAAATACACACCAGAAATAACACAAATAACTGGAGAAAAAACTTGGGAAGACAACAACAACCAATATGGGAAACGTCCAGAAAAAATCAAAGTAAACTTACTGGCAAACGGAGAAATAGTTCAAAGTAAAGAAGTAAGCGAAAAAGATAACTGGAAGTATACATTTGAAAACCTACCTAAATACAAAGAAGGAAAACTAATTAACTACACAATAACAGAAGACAAAGTAGATGGGTACGAAACAGAAATAAAAGGGTACAATATAACAAATAAATATATACCAGAAGAGCCATATATCAATAATAACCCTGATCCAGAACATCCGAAAGGAGAAGAAAAATCTAAAAAAGAAATTCTTTCTAAAACAGGGGAAAATCCAAACGAAGAAATATTAGGAATAATGGCGATATTATCAACTCTATTAATAATTTTTAAATTAAAAAAACGTAATTAACTATGATAAAAACTTGATATGCATTTTTTGCATATTAAGTTTTTTATTATTTAATATAAAAATAAAATATTTATTTTCTTTGATAATTTTTAAGTAATGAAATATAGGTTTTAATATATTATAGATTTTATATAAATATTTAGGCATATATATTTCCAAGATATTTTATCTGTGTTATAATCTACTAGATATAATATTTCATAGAGTACAAAGTATATAAAAAAATAGCATATACTTTGTAATTCTTTAAAATAAAATTATATGACATAATTATAAACATATGAAAAAGTGTGAGGTAACAAATATATGTATAAAAATAAGAAAAAGAGAAAATCAAATAACAGCTCTTTTGATTGGTATGGAGCTAAACAAAGATTCTCTATTCGTAAATATCATTTCGGAGCTACAAGTGTATTGTTAAGTACAGTTTTAGCTCTTAGTCCAATTATACAAGCAGAAGGGTCAATATCTAATTCTGGAACAGTAGCTAGAGCTACGAGTAATGCCAATTTAATATCTGGAACATTTGAAAAAGGAGATCAAAATTTAACAACAGGAGAATCTGTTGCAGATGAAGTACGTTTATCTGTTTTAGGTACAGATGCATCCTATTCTAATATTAAGATACAATATCAGATTATAGAAAATGGTGTACAAGGAGAAGCAAAAATTGCAAAACTTTCAGGGTATAAAACTAATACTCCTGTTTATGATGCTTCAAATAAAGTATATACAATGACAATTGGAGATTTAATATCTGGATCAGACGTAGTTATTCCTATTTCTTTTAATGCTCCTAATGGATCAGTTGACGGAACAAGTGCAAAAGTTATTATGACTGTTTTGGATGGTGATGGAAATGTTCTAGGTCAAGGAGAAAAGAATATTACATGGAATGCTTTAAGTACTGCTACAATAAATTCTAATTTGGCACAAAACACTATGGGACTAGATGATTCCGGTGCAGCTATTGGAGGGATACGTGCTGCTGATGGAATAGTACTAGCACGTTCAGTACGTTCATATGTGTTAAGTCTTGATGAAGACACTAAAGATGCTATAAAAGAAATAACTGATAAATCAGGTAAAAATATAAGTAACGCAGGATCATTGCCTAAAGGAACTGTGGTTAGAGTTTATTATAATAAAGATAATTTTGAAGCATTACCAATAGGTAATAAAAAATTAACACAGGGAGCTAATCAAGCTGGTAGAATTATAAATCAAGAAGAAGGGTATATTGAATATGATATATCTGCAGAAGGAGTTCTTCATGATATAGAAAAAGAGATTAAAGGTTTTTATTTAGTATATACAGGAAATGAAGAAAATATTCCTGATACAGTTCTAACTAATAAGGTTATGAATTCTGCTACTGGAGAGGTATTGTCTGAAACTAGTTCAACTCATAAAAATGTCTGGTCTTCAGAAAATATTCCTGGTATTTCTAATGATGGTGTAGGAGGATTGTCTGTAAATACAAAAATAGATACGGGTTATACAGATGACTATGCAACTAATAAATATTCTGGAATAAATACAAATAATAGGAATACAAATAACTCAACAATTAATTGGGGAACTAGTTATTTAGGAGAATCTATAGGATCAACTCCAGAAAAAGCGTTAGCTACACATCAAAATACTGATTTTACACGTTCTGATTCTTCAGTAATTAATTTTGTAGATAAATTGTCTGTCGATACTGCTAAACAGGTAGACGGAGATATGGGTGATTACTTTACTAAGACAGTAGTAAGTATTCATAGTGTTGATCAACTAACTTTTAGTGATAACAAAGATGCAGTTGTTTACTATATAAACAAAAATGGAGTAAGAACAGATTTAGGGAAATTATCTGATTATGCAACTTTAATAGGAAGCGCTCCAAATAATTTTGAAATTAACGATGTAGTTAAGACTGTTGGAGTTGATTTCAGTAATACTTCTGGTGCATTCTATCAATCTTTATCAATTAGTATGATTCAATTATCAGATAATATGAATTATAAAACATCAGATGTGGTTAATACTCATAGTGTTACAGATACTACTATATCAGTAGAAGATAACAATGATTATCGTTATACTGCTCAGCTAATTGGAAAGCAAAGTAAAGATACAGACGAAGCAGTAACTTGGAAATCTGCTTATGCAGGATATTCACAAGAAAAAATAACTATTAATACACGTATTAGAAAAAGAGGTTCAGATAGTAATAATTTATATGTAGGGAATAAGGCTAACTTTACTGGTTCTCTTGAGACTAGTAGAACAGCAGGATTAATAAATGAAGTTCCTGTTAATGAATCATCTTATGTTTATGTGGCAGTGGCAGAAACATTACAAGTTGATAATATTGTTCCTGTAGGAGGAGATAGCTCTAAGTTATCTACAGATAAGTCTACTTACAAGACAGAAACTAAAACTATTGATGGTCAAGATTATATAATTTACAAGATACCGTTTAAAGAAGGAGTTACTTCTGTAAAACCGACGGAAGGTTCTGTCAATGTTAGCTATACGATGTCAGATTCTTATTTTTACGGTTCGGATTCAGAGCGAAGAACAACAAATATATATTATGGATTAGCTTTTGATAGTGTGAGTAATTTTGTTCATACTGGAGGAGCCGATCATCTAGATTTAGATGGAGATGGTAATACTCAAGATATTTCTGGAGATAAGTCAATTATAGGTTCACAAGACAGTATAACGGGTATATCTCCTGAGACATTGTTTATCTATGATCAATCTAAATATAAAGATCGTTATAGATTTGATACAACAGAAGTTGAAGCGGGAGACTCTGTTAAAATAAAAGTTAATGTAGAAAATAGAACGGATGCCGCTTATACGGATGTAACAGTAATTACAGTATTATCTAATTCAGAAGATGAGGTATTTAATGGTAAATCGTCTAGAGGTAGCCAATTTACTCCTAAATTAAATGGACCAGTAGTACCTCCAACAGGATGGAAAGTATACTATACTACAGATCAACAAGATCCTAATGAATCGGGATCAGAATTAACTGGTTGGACAGATACAGTTGCAGACTATTCTACAGTTACTGCTATTAAGCTTGTTTCAGATCCTGGAGTTGTATTAGCGAAAGGTGATAATGTGCTATTCGAGTACGGTTTAGATACTCCTAGCGACGCTAAAAGTGGTCAAAAAATAATTACTACTTCAGCCATAGCTATAAACGGTTCAAACAACTTCTTGGAAGGATATCGTTCTACCGTTCAAATCAAGAAAACATACGGATCTGTTGTTGTAAAATATGTAGATACTGATGGTAACACATTGGCAGACGATAAAGTGTCTATGCCTGAGAATACAGAAACAGGTACTGCTTACGATACAACATCATTAGCAACTAAACAAATAACTAAGGATGGTAAAGTTTACAGTTTAGTTCCAGCCGGAACGTATACAGTAGGAGAAGTTGATGCACAAGGACACTTAACAACTTCTGATCCAGTTTCTGATGAAGTAGGTGTAGGAGAAAAAGTTGTAACGTATGTCTATAAAGAAGCAAAAGGAAATGTAATAGTAAAATATGTTGATAAAGAAGGAAATGAAATAAAAACACCAGTAAACGACGAAATAAACGTATCAACAGGAACAGACTACAACACAACAGACAACAAACCAGAAAAAATCACAACAGAAGATGGAAAAACATACAAACTAGTTCCTAGTGAAACAAAAGGAAACGAAACCGGAAAAGTTACAGAAGGAACAACGGAAGTAACGTATGTATACGAAGAAGTCAAAGGAAGTGTAGTAGTAAATTACGAAGACAAAGAAGGAAACGTAATAAAAGATCCAGTAAACGATGAAACAAACGTATCAATAGGAACAGACTACGACACAACAGACAACAAACCAGAAAAAATCACAACAGAAGATGGAAAAACATACAAACTAGTTCCTAGTGAAACAAAAGGAAACGAAACCGGAAAAGTTACAGAAGGAACAACGGAAGTAACGTATGTATACGAAGAAGTCAAAGGAAGTGTAGTAGTAAATTACGAAGACAAAGAAGGAAACGTAATAAAAGATCCAGTAAACGATGAAACAAACGTATCAACAGGAACAGACTACGACACAACAGACAACAAACCAGAAAAAATCACAACAGAATATGGAAAAACATACAAACTAGTTCCTAGTGAAACAAAAGGAAACGAAACCGGAAAAGTAGTTGAGGGAATAACAGAAGTAACATATGTTTATGAAGAAGTTAAAGGAAATGTAGTAGTAAAATATGTTGACAAAGAAGGAAATGAAATAAAAACACCAGTAAACGACGAAACAAACGTATCAACAGGAATAGACTACAACACAACAGACAAAATAGAAGAGAAAATTACAACTGCAGACGGAAAAACATACAAACGAGTACCAGAAAGCACAATTGGAAATGAAACCGGAAAAGTAGTTGAAGGAACAACAGAAGTAACGTATGTTTATGAAGAAGTTAAAGGAAATGTAGTAGTAAAATATGTTGATAAAGAAGGAAATGAAATAAAAACACCAGTAAATGATGAAACAAATGTATCGACAGGAACAGACTACAACACAACAGACAAAATAGAAGAGAAAATTACAACTGCAGACGGAAAAACATATAAACGAGTACCAGAAAGCACAATTGGAAATGAAACCGGAAAAGTTACAGAAGGAACAACGGAAGTAACGTATGTTTATGAAGAAGTAAAAGGAAATGTAGTAGTAAAATATGTTGATAAAGAAGGAAATGAAATAAAAACACCAGTAACTGACATAGAAAATGCATCAACAGGAACAGACTACGACACAACAGACAAGATAGAAGAGAAAATTACAACTCAAGACGGAAAAACATACAAACGAGTACCATCTGAAACAAAAGGAAATGAAACCGGAAAAGTTACAGAAGGAACAACAGAAGTAACGTATGTGTATGAAGAAATAAAAGGTAATGTAGTAGTAAAATATGTTGACAAAGAAGGAAATGAAATAAAAACACCAGTAAATGATGAAACAAATGTATCGACAGGAACAGACTACAACACAACAGACAAAATAGAAGAGAAAATTACAACTGCAGACGGAAAAACATATAAACGAGTACCAGAAAGCACAATTGGAAATGAAACCGGAAAAGTTACAGAAGGAACAACAGAAGTAACGTATGTTTATGAAGAAGTAAAAGGAAATGTAGTAGTAAAATATGTTGATAAAGAAGGAAATGAAATAAAAACACCAGTAACTGACATAGAAAATGCATCAACAGGAACAGACTACGACACAACAGACAAGATAGAAGAGAAAATTACAACTCAAGACGGAAAAACATACAAACGAGTACCATCTGAAACAAAAGGAAATGAAACCGGAAAAGTTACAGAAGGAACAACAGAAGTAACGTATGTGTATGAAGAAATAAAAGGTAATGTAGTAGTAAAATATGTTGACAAAGAAGGAAATGAAATAAAAACACCAGTAAATGATGAAACAAACGTATCAACAGGAACAGACTACGACACAACAGACAAAATAGAAGAGAAAATTACAACTGCAGATGGAAAAACATACAAACTAGTACCTAGTGAAACAAAAGGAAACGAAACAGGAAAAGTTACAGAAGAGCCAACAGAAGTAACATATGTGTATGAAGAAGTAAAAGGTAACGTAATAGTAAATTACGTAGACAAAGATGGTAATGTAATAAAAGAGCCAGTAACTGATACAGAAAATGCGTCAACAGGAACAGACTACAACACAACAGACAAAATAGAAGAGAAAATTACAACTGCAGACGGAAAAACATATAAACGAGTACCAGAAAGCACAATTGGAAATGAAACTGGAAAAGTTACGGAAGGAACAACAGAAGTAACGTATGTATACGAAGAAGTCAAAGGAAATGTAGTAGTAAAATATGTTGACAAAGAAGGAAATGAAATAAAAACACCAGTAAACGATGAAACAAACGTATCAACAGGAACAGACTACGACACAACAGACAACAAACCAGAAAAAATCACAACAGAATATGGAAAAACATACAAACTAGTTCCTAGTGAAACAAAAGGAAACGAAACCGGAAAAGTAGTTGAAGGAACAACAGAAGTAACATATGTGTATGAAGAAGTCAAAGGAAACGTAATAGTAAATTACGTAGACAAAGATGGTAAAGTAATAAAATCTCCAGAAACTGATACAGAAAATGCGTCAACAGGAACAGACTACGACACAACAGACAACAAACCAAATACAATCACAACAACAGATGGTAAAAAATACTACTTCATAGAAGTAAAAGATGGAGATAGTGAAACAGGAAAAGTAGTTGAGGGAACAACAGAGGTAACATATGTTTATGGTAAGTTAGGAAACTATACTCCATATATTCCGACGGAACCTGATAAAGAAATACCAAAAGTACCATATGATGAAACTCCGGAAAGCCCAGAGGACAATCCACCGTTACCATATATAGAAGGATATACACCTAAAGATTCAAATGGTAAACCGCTAAAACCAGTAGATGAAAAAGATCCAACAAAAGGATATATCCCACCAAGTATTATCGATCCGACTGATCCAAGTAAAGATACACCGGTTCCTTATGAAAAAGATCCAGAACCAGAAATTAAAAAAGGAACAGTAGTAGTACGTTATACAGACGAAAAAGGAAATGTAATAAAAGAAGAAGTTGTAAATACTTCAGAAAGTCCAGTAGGAACAGACTACAGCATAATTGAGGCTAATAAACCAACAACAATTACATTTAACGGAAAAACGTATGAATTAGTAAGAACTGAAGGTGATGAAACTGGTAAGGTAGTAGAGGGAGAAACAGTTATTACTTATGTTTATAAAGAACAGAAAGAACCAGTAACTCCAACTCCAGAAGAGAAAAAAGGAACAGTAGTAGTTAAATATGTGGATGAATCAGGAAATCCAATATCAAAAGATGTGTTAGATACACCAGAAAGTCCTATAGGAACAAACTATACAACAGTAGATAACAAACTACTAACAATTACATTTAATGGAAAAACGTATGAATTAGTACCAGAAAAAACAATAGGAAATGAAACTGGTAAGGTAGTAGAAGGACCAACGGTAGTTACTTATGTTTATAGAGAAAAACTATCTCCAACGCCAGATCCAGAACCGGAAGAGAAAAAAGGAACAGTATTAGTACGTTATACAGATGAAAATGGAAAAGTAATAAAAACAGAAGTTGTAGATACACCAGAAAGTCCGGTAGGAACAGACTATACAACAACAGATAATAAGCCGACAACAATTACATTTAATGAAAAAACGTATGAATTAGTACCAGAAAAAACAATAGGAAATGAAACTGGTAAGGTAGTAGAAGGACCAACGATAGTTACTTATGTTTATAAAGAAAAAGTAACTACAACGCCAGATCCAGAACCGGAAGTGAAAAAAGGAACAGTATTAGTACGTTACACAGATGAAAAAGGAAATGTAATAAAAACAGAAGTTGTAGACACACCAGAAAGTCCGGTAGGAACAGATTACGATACAACTGATAATAAACCAACAATAATAGAAAAAGATGGTAAGAAATATATTTTAGTTAAAGTAAAAGATGGAGATAAAGAAGTAGGTAAAGTAGTATCAGGAACTACGATAGTAACTTATATCTACAAAGAAATAACAGAATCTTCTATCGTTCCACCAAAACAAGATGATAAAGTAGTTCCAAAAAATAAGGATAAATCACCAACAGAAGATCCAAAAGTAGAAAACAAAGTTTCTAGAAAATTATCAAATACAGGTGAAAGTTCTACATCGACTGCAACTGCAACAGCAGGATTATTATTACTGGCATTAGCAGGAATTGTTGGAATAAGAAGAAACAAAAAATAAGTTATAGAATTGCAAGGTATAAGAAAGTATTTTCTTTACCTTGCTTCTGTTTATTTATATGAGAAATACTGACAATATAATATTGAATTATTTATTAATTAATAATAATCAGTTACAAAAAAAATTATATCTATCTTCTGGAAAATTATATTGCAGTTAAGTATCTTTTTATTTGTTACTGGTATAGTTATATGTTAGAATTAGTTATAAAATTAGAATAGGAGTATTGTTATGTCTTATGCTTCTGATATGAAACAAGAATTGACTAGAATTAAAATAACAGATGATAGAAGTTTTTTGTCTGAATTATCTGCTTTAATAAAAATGAATGGTATTTTGACGATAAACAATGGAAAGCTTAGTATTAGTGTACAAACAGAAAATGCTGCAATAGCTAGACGTATATTTTCATTAATAAAATATTTTTACGATGTTCATATAAAAATATCCGTTAGAAAAAAAATGCAATTAAAGAAGAACAATGTATATATATGTCGTTTGGATGAGCAAGTAAAAGATATTTTACAAGACTTGTATATACTAAATAATGACTATACATTAAAAGGAAATATATCTAATAAATTAATAGATAACCCAGAAAAAAAGATAGCATATTTACGTGGCGCATTTTTGGCTGGAGGATCTATTAACAACCCTAGAACATCGAATTATCATTTGGAAATTTTTTCGCAATATGAAGAACACAATGAAGATTTAAAAAATATTTTGAATAGCTACACTTTAAATGCTAGAAGTTTAGAAAGAAAAAAAGGTTTTATAGTCTATATCAAAGAATCTGAGAAAATATCTGAGTTTATTCAAATATTAGGTGCTAGTAATGCTTTATTTCAATTTGAAGACGAGAGGATTGTTAGAGATATAAATAATTCTGTTAATAGAATGCAAAATTGTGATTTAGCTAATATGAACAAAACTGTAAATGCCTCTGCCAAACAAGTAGAAGATATTAATATAATAGCAGAAAGACTAGGTCTAGAAAATTTAGATGATAAACTTAGAGTAGTAGCTGAAGCTAGATTAAGATACCCAGAGTATCCGTTGAAAGAAATTGCAGAAGTAGTAGAAGATGGGAAATTATCTAAATCTGGTCTTAACCATAGGTTTAGAAAAATAGCGAAAATAGCAAATGAATTAAGAGAAGGAACATACGAAAAAGATAATTAACGTTAGCAAATCTAACATATATTAGTTCTTATTATATTTAATTGATATAATAGGAACAAAATTTATTACAGGGAGGATTTTATGTCCGATAAAATATTAGATATTTTAACAGTAATTAATGATTTTATGTGGTCTTATTTTATTATAGGATTAGTTATTATTACTGGAATATATTTCACATTTAGTACGAAATTAGTACAATTTACATTTATAAAAGAGATGTTTAGACTTATTACAGAAAAACCTAAAATAGATAAACATGGAAATCAAAAAGGAGTTTCTGCATTTCAGGCATTTACTATATCTGCTGCATCAAGAGTTGGAACAGGAACAATTGCAGGAGTTGCGATAGCCATAGCATTAGGAGGACCTGGATCAGTATTTTGGATGTGGGTAATGGCACTTTTTGGAGGAGCATCTTCTTTTGCAGAGTCTGCTCTTGCACAAGTTTATAAAGTTAAAGATAGAAAAGGTATTTTTCGTGGAGGTCCTGCTTACTATATGGAGAAAGGTTTGGGTCAAAAATGGATGGGAGTTTTATTTGCAATAGTTATTTCTATAACTTATGGATTTGCTTTTAATTCTGTTCAGACCAATACGATAGCACAATCACTTCACATATACAATGTAAACTCTAAAGTTGTTGGTATAATATTATCTATTCTAACAATCTTTGTTATTTTTGGCGGAGTAAAAAAAATAGTAAAAATTACTCAATGGTTAGTTCCCGTAATGGCTGTGGCTTACTTATTAATAGTTGTTGTAATTATGATAATTAATTTTGATAAAATACCGGGACTAATATCAACTATTGTAAAATCAGCTTTTGGATTAGAGCAAGTTGGTGGTGGAGTTATTGGTATGGGAACGGCGATACTATTGGGTGTTAAGCGTGGTATGTTTACCAATGAGGCAGGGCTTGGTTCTACTCCAAATGCTGCTGCAACAGCTGATAGTACGCATCCTGCAAAACAAGGATTTATTCAAACTTTAGGAGTTTATTTTGATACTTGTTTAGTGTGTACAGCTACTGCATTCTTGATTCTACTTTATCCAGGGATAGAATACGGTAATGGAACATTGAAAGGTATACAGTTAACGCAAGCTGCACTTACTTCACAAATAGGAAGTATAGGATCATCGTTTCTAATATTAGCAATATTTTTATTTGGATATAGTTCAGTAATTGGAAATTATTATTATGGAGAAACTAATATTCAATACTTAATACCTAAGAAATGGGCTGTTAATGTTTATAGAGTATTTGTATGTTTATTTGTCTACTTAGGCAGTGTTGCTGATTTGAATTTAGTTTGGGGAATTGCTGATGTTACAATGGGTCTTATGGCAGTGTTAAACTTAATAGCGATAATAGGTTTATCAGGAATAGTATATGTAGTATTAAAAGATTATGTCAAGCAGTACAAACAAGGAAAAGATCCACAGTTCTATTTGGATAATTTACCTATAAAGATTAATAATGCAGATTGTTGGAAAAATAAACCAGAAAAATAGAGCTTATATCTAAGCTAAAAACTATTATAAAAAGTTTTGTATTGCAAATATTAACAAGCCAGGAATAATATTTTCTGGCTTTTTTAATTGAAATAATTAATTAGATATTTCTTGCTTAAAATATATTTTTATGATATATTGAACGTGTAAAGTACTATATTTATTTAAGAGGAGGAATAGATATGGATATAATTAGTATTATTAATCACCCAATTGCTCTAACTGTTTTGGCTCTAGTAGCTTCTTTTGCGTTTATCTATTATATTTATATAGGGATAAGATTTATACAGAAAGGTCTACAAAAAGAAGATTAAGAATTTTAAAGAGCTGAAAAAAGGTTTGATACTTTGTATCAACCTTTTTTATCGTTTATAATAGTATAAATATAATTCATAAATTTAACTAGGAGGTAGAATGATGAATTGGTATGATTATACAATTAAAGCAGCAAAAAATTCAAAATATAATGTAAGTCATTGGTTTAGATATCTTAGAAAAGTAATTTTTGAAGACTATAGTTATCTACTAGAAAAAGATATAGAGAAGTTAATGTCTTCTGACGAACTTACTAATTTTCAAAAAGTTAGTTTAAAATATGCAATGAAAAAAAATTCTCCTACTAATAAGTATGTAATATCTCTTAATAAACCAGTTGAGTTAAATAATGTGAAACAACTAATGGAGAGATATCGAATTGGATAAAATGGAAAAGGTTTTTAGGGATTTTAACGAAGAATTAAAAAAAGAAAATTTATCTTTAGGAATAATTTGTGTTGGAGGATATGTTTTGGAGTATAATGGACTAAGAGCTACTCAAGACATAGATGCTTTTTATGAAGAAGACGAAAAGATAAAAGAGATAATAAAAAAAGTAGGAGATAAATTTGATATAAATACAGAAGAGGAACTTTGGTTAAATAATAGTGTTTCCTCTATGAATAAAATTCCTCCTCTACATATTTGTAAAGTAATATATAACTTTGAAAATTTAATAGTTTATATGGCTCCTATTGAGTATGAAAGCAGTGAGTACGAGAGAACAAGATTTGATAGATATTGGAGAGATAATCAAATATAAAAGTATTAAATCCCCTTTTGTGTTATATGATAACTTAAATAGTTTAGGTTTTAAAAATATAGACTTTTCTGTAATATTAGAAGGATTTTCTAATGCTTATGGTTTGGAATGGTTAGAGGATTTTTTTGAAAAAAATCAAAACGAACTGAAAAATTATTATTAATATAATTAAAACTTTTCAAAAAAAAGATGGTTAGTTTGTACTGAACCCAAAAAGTTAGACAAAAAATTATATATAGGATTTAGTCTTGTAATGAACAAGACTAAGTCCTTTTAATTTAGATTTGATTCTTTTTTTATTATCAATTAATATCCGTATTTCTTTTTGTTTGTAATGTAGAAGTATAGAGAAACAATTATAGCGAAAAATTCTGCAGTAGGTAATGCCAACCATATTCCAACTTCTCCCAAAAGCATAGGTAGTAATAAGATAGCTAAAATAATAAATATAAGAGATCTAAAAAATGATATAATTAGAGATACTCTTCCGTTAGAGAATGCAGTGAACATTGCAGATAAAAAAATACTAACTCCTTCTAATATAAAAGATAATGCAAAAATATAAAACCCTGATATTGCAATATTATAAACATTATTCCCTTGTTCAGTAAAAATTTGCAACACATAATATATAGATGTTATAGCTATAATATATATTATAATGCCACTAATACCAATAAATTTCAAACTAGAATTAATTATATATTTCAATTGTTTTTGTTCTCGGCTTCCATATTTAAAACTAATAATAGGTGATACTCCTAATGAATATCCAAAAAACAGTGAAGATAAAATAAATTGAAAATACATAACTATAGCTATAGCAGCTACACCGTCATTAGAGAAAAATTTTATAAACATCATATTAAATAAAAATGTTGATATTGCATTAGCTATATTGGTTAACATTTCTGATGATCCGTTATAACTAGCTTGTTTTAGAACCTTTTTTCTAAATTTAGGTTTGACAAAAAACAATCCATCTTTATTGAATATAAAAAATAAAGTTCCTATTACAGTAGGTATAGTATATCCTATAATAGTTGCATAAGCAGCTCCAGTTATACCCATATCTAATTTTAATATAAAGTAATAATCAAGTACTACGTTAGTTATTCCTGCTAATATTGTAGAAATTAAGGCTACATTCGGTTTTGCAGATGCTGCCAAAAATACAGAAAATAATATTTGTAAAAATAAAGTAGGAGAAAATATCAAAAATAATTTTAGGTAATTTCTAGCATAATCAAATTGAATATCACTCGCACCTAGTATTGTGACTATTTCATCAATAAAAAAAGTTCCTAATATAATAAAGATAAAGCTTATTATTAAAGTTGCTACTGTAATCATAGAAAAATTTTCTCTTGCAATATCTTCTTTATTTTCTCCTAATTGAAAGGCTACAATGGCACTTCCTCCAGTAGCAAGCATTAAACCCAATGCTAGCATAACAGATATTATCGGCATAACAATGTTTATAGCTCCCAACGCATCTGTTCCTACGAATCTAGATACAAAAACTCCATCAACTATTGTGTAAAGTGCAAGAAATATCTGCATAGCTACAACGGGCATTGTAAATTTTAATAATGTGTAAAAATTGAATTTTTGATTAAAGTTGTTCATTTTTTATCACCTCTTCAAAAGTATTGCTTACTAAATTATTTATATTATAGTATTGCATAATTTTTTCTTTTCCTACAATATCTAAAACTTTCTCTTCTATATTATTTAGTTTGCTAACTATTGGTTTAGCGAAATTAATTCCTTTATTAGTAAATATTAAATATTTTTCTCTTTTGTCTTTTTTACTTTTATAAGTAGTTAAATAACCTTTTGTATAAGTGATTTACAACTACTATTTACGGTTTGTTTTGGTAAAATCCAATTTTGAGAAATTTCTTTTTGTGTTGCTCCGTTTGAATTGTAGATTGTTGTAATAATAGCAAGAATTGTATAGCTTATATTTTCTTTTTTGGCAAAATCTTCGTATGCATAATTGATTTTTGCTATATCTTTTGATATTAAAGCGAAAATATTGTTCATAATTATCTCCTTAAAATAAACATAATCAATTATAGTCCGAAACAAGACTAATGTCAAGAAAGTATAAGCTAAAAATATATTTTATGAATTGTTAATTATGCTTTATTAATTATTAAGAATAATATTTTGTTATAGAATAGTATATGGTTTTGTGCTAAAATTATAATATAGCATAGAGAGGTGTTTATTATGAAATATATAATAATTATAGTTTTAATTTTAACTGTAAGTATCTATTTATTTTGGTTAAAGTTGAAAAAAGGTAAGCCCGGAAGAGTTCATGGCAAAGAAGTAGAGAATAAAACTTATGATGAAGCTTTAGTAGTTGATGTTAGATGGAATAAAGAATATGCTAATGGACATGCTAAAAATGCGATTAATATACCCATTAAAGTCCTTAGAGATGGTAGTAAAATTCTAGATTCTTACAAAGATAAAGATATAATTTTGTATTGTGTGGTAGATGTTACATCAAGAAACACAGAAAAGATACTTAGAGAAAGAGGTTTTACAAAATTATATATTGGAGATGGTGTAAGGCAATATAATTATGGAAAACCTAAATTCAAAAATGTTATTATGTCAGAATTTAAATATTTAAAATCAACAACCAATCATATTTTATTAAATGTAGGTAATGTCCAATTAGAAAGTTCAGAATTGAAATCAGCCCTAAAAGATGTTGTTTCTACTACAAAAGAAATTAGTAATAACTTACTTATTTTGGTATATAGTGATAATCCTTCAAATTCATTGGAAGCTAGCGAATTGTTGGCAAATGCAGGTAAAAAAGTTATTAATTTGATAGAGCCTATGGATGTTAAAAAATATGCTTTTACACCTCTTAATAAAAAAGATTTTGCACCTGTTCCCGAAGAGGATCAAATATCAGAATGTGGTTGAGAAGATTAGATAACAAAGGATAAGGATTATCCTAAAAATTTATATTAGAGGTAAAGAAATGAAAGTTTTGCACGTATTAGCCCAACTACCTATGAAAACAGGTAGTGGTGTTTATTTTACAAATATTGTAGAAGGGTTTAAGAAGTTTGATAATATTGAACAAGTTTGTTTGTATGGAACAAATCCAGATTATAACATAGATATATTAAGTAAAGATATGCAGTATGAAGTTTGTTTTGAAACTGATGAGCTACCATTTTCTATTGTAGGAATGAGTGATATTATGCCGTATAGAAATACTATTTATTCAGAAATGACAGATGAAATGCTAAATATTTGGAAGAAATCTTTTTTGGAAAAATTATTAAAAGCTAAAAAAGAATTTAATCCTGATGTTATAATAACGCATCATTTATGGATTTTGAGCTCTCTTGTTTGTGAGGTTTTTGATGATAAAAAAATTGTAGCTATATGTCACAATACAGATATAAGACAAGCAGAAAAACATATTGAAATGAAAGAAAAATATGTTACTAATTTGAATAGACTAGATAAAATTTTGTCTTTAAGTAATGACCAAATAGACGATATAGTAAAAGTTTATAATTATGATATCAGAAAAATTCAAAATATTGGAGCAGGGTACAATTCTAAAATATTTTATCCTCTTGAAAAATATCACAAAAAAGATAATATAGAGCTTGTTTATGCTGGAAAATTTGATGAATCAAAAGGATTTTATGAATTAATCAAAGCATTTAAACAACTGCAAAAAATTAATGGCAATATTACGCTAGATTTAATAGGGAATGTAAAAGAAGAAGATAAAGAAAAAATAGACAATGCAATAAAAGATGTTCAAAATATTAAAATTTATAATGTAGCCGATCAAAAAGAATTGGCTGATGTGATGCGTACTAAAGATATTTTTATATTACCTTCTTATTTTGAGGGGCTTGGATTAATAGCAGTAGAAGCACTAGAAAGTGGTCTTAGAGCTGTTACTACGAATATAGCTGGATTAATAGAATTTTTGGGTGAAGAAATTAATAATTCAGAAGTTATAGAGTATGTGAAAATGCCAACAATATACGATACAGATAAAGCAGTAGAAGAAGAAAAACCTGAGTTTATAGATAGATTAGCGAATGCAATAAATATCCAAATATCTAGAACTAAAGAAAATAGGAAATTACCAGCCCAAATAATATCTAAAATAAAAAAACACTCTTGGGAAGAAAAAATAAAAGAGTTATATAATATTATAAATTCATTGTAGAAAAAATTCTTCAGAAAATATAATAAAAAAGAGATGATTTTATCATCTCTTTTTTATTTATACTTTATCTCAATAAAATTTTTGTGAAAAATTAACACCAATTAGAAATTAATTTATTATTCTCCAATAATCTTAACTTCACGTTCTAATTCAACATTAAATTTTTCAAATACACGTTGTTGAACTAACTTAATTAGTTTTTTATAGTCATCACAAGTGGCGTTGTTAATATTTACCATAAATCCAGCGTGCTTTGTAGAAACTTGCGCTCCTCCGACAGTAAGTCCTTGACAATTTGCATCTTGTATTAGCTTTCCAGCAAAATATCCTTCTGGACGTTTGAATACTGATCCACAAGAAGGGTATTCTAAAGGTTGTTTTGCGGAACGCATATTATTTAATTCTGTAACTTTATCAATTATTTCTTGTTTATCTTTAGGTTTTAGTTGGAAATATGCTTTGGTGATTATTTCATTGTTTTCTTGAATAATAGAATGACGGTAAGAAAAATTCATAGATCTATTATCGTAGATTTTTATATTACCGTTATTATCAATAGCTTCTACTTTTGTAACTACATCTTTTATTTCACCACCGTAAGCACCGGCATTCATATATATTGCTCCTCCGATACTTCCTGGAATACCGCAAGCAAATTCTAAATTAGATAGTGAGTGTTTGATTAAAAATTGTGTTAATTCAGCAAGTGTAACTCCTGCTTCACAGCTAACTACATAATTGTCAAGAAGTTCGATCTTGTTTAATTTGGATGTTATAACCGTAATGCCTCTAATCCCACTATCAGAAATTAGAACATTTGAGCCGTTGCCCAAAATTGTTATAGGGATTTTTTCTTCTTTAGAAAATTTGATAATACTGGCAAGATCAGCTACATTTTTTGTTAGTATTAAAATATCACTGTTTCCACCTGTTTTGGTATATGAATAATTTTTTAGCGGTTCATTGTATTTTATTTCACTAGTTGTTATTATTTTTTCTATTTTTTTATTAGTCATTATTAACCTCATTAATAATTTTTTGGATAAAATTATTTCTTAGTTGATTATACAGTTTTGTATTTGTTTTTTGAGTATAGTTTTTGGTTTTGAATATTTGATAATCATTAAATATATTTTTGTTTTCTTTTAGTAAATTGTTAAATTTAATGAAATTATTGTATACAGTTGAGTTTCTTTGCACTATAAATAATTTTACAGTATAGTCCATAGTATTAAAATTTATTATTTTACAATAAGATATTAGTCCTTTTGTATTATGAGAAACTCTATGATAGTTTATGTTGTTAAGTCTTTTTTCATCAAATGTTGTAATATCGTGTAAATTATCAACTATTACTAAAATATCAACAATTTCTTCTCCTAGTGAATTTTGAAAGGATGTTGATCCGATATGGATAAACTCACAATTAGGTAGTTTAGGAATAGATTTTATATTTTGTATTTCATTATAAAAAATGTTTTGAAAATCTTTATTTGAAATTTTATTTAAGGTAATAGTTCTTTTCATTTTTACAAGCTCTACTTTAATGTTTTTTCTCTGATAACTGTTATATTTATGTAATATTCTTTTAATATTATAAGTTCTCTTAATAAAAATGTAAAGATAAATACTGATTGATAATTTGATTTTTTTTAATTTTTCTTATAAAATTATATATTAGAATAATGTAATAATTTTATGTGAGGAAATTATAAATTTATGACAGAAAATAATAATGATAAAATGTCAAGAAGATCTAGATATACTAATGGGAAAAGTATTGAGCCCGGAGGATACGCATCTAGAAATGTTGACAAAAATCAAAATAGAGATAATTATGCTGATGATAATAAGATAAGAAGAAGCGCTCCTTCACGAGTTAGTGCTAAGCGAGGTCAATCTGCTGTAAACAGAAATTATTCTCAAAATAATATTAATAGTCAGAGCAATAAATTAACTACTAATAGAGATAGAGGAAGCGCTTCATCAGTGGAACAACAACTTAATTCACTAAAAACCAGAATTAGTAATAGAAAACCTAAGGGAAAAGGTAGCGGAAATATGTGGCGTAAAATCTTTAAATATGGGTTATATTTGACAAGTATCGCTATAATAACAATATTTTTATTATGTGTAGTCTGGATTTATCAAGCGCCAGCGTTTAATTCTGATATTTTGGATAATAATAATAGAACGGTAGTATATGATGTTAATAATCAAGAGGTTGCAAAGTTGGGTAATCAAATAGGTGAGAATGTAGAAATGTCTGAGGTTCCTCAACAAATGCAAGATGCTATTTTGGCTACTGAAGATAATCGCTTTTTTGAACATGGTGCAGTAGATTATAGAAGGCTTGTAGGAGCAGTTTTTTCTAACTTGACTAGTGGTTTTGGATCACAAGGTGGATCTACTATTTCGCAACAGCTAATTAAAAGAACATTCTTGGATGATAATAAGAGTGTTAAGAGAAAAGTTCAAGAAGCATATTTAGCGTATAAACTTGAGCAAAATTATGATAAAGATACTATTTTTAATATGTATATTAATAGAATCTATTATTCAGATGGTGTTTATGGATTAAAAACAGCTGCAAATTATTATTATGGTAAAGAGTTAAACCAGTTAACATTACCACAAATGGCATTTCTTGCAGGAATGCCTCAGCAACCTAATGGCTACAATCCTTACGATCATCCAGAAAATGCTAAGAAACGTCGTGATACAGTGCTATATTTGATGCAGTATCATGGGAAAATAACAGAGGCAGAGGCAACAGAGGCGCAAGCCACTGACATAATGACAGGTATAGTTAGTAGAACAGCTAATGAACGTTATGTACTTTCTAGCGAATTTGATCAAGCATATACTGCCTATATGAGTCAAGTTGAGCAAGAATTAAGAAATAGTCCAGAATTCAAAGATTATGAAGGTGATGTTCTTAATTTAGGACTAAAAGTATATACTAATTTAGATACAACAATTCAAAAAAATATGTCAAATAGTATGAGTTCTAATTTGGCAGGTATTAAGCAGGCAAGTGAAGTTGCTATGGTTGCATTAAATAACGATAATAGTGGAATAGCCGCTCTATATGGAGGAAGAAATTTCAAATATGGAGGATTCAATATAGCGACCCAATCTAAATTACAGCCAGGATCGTCTATTAAGCCTATATTAGCTTATGGTCCTGCAGTAGAATACTTAGGTTGGTCAACTAATCATATGATTAATGACTCTCAGATTCCAGGGACACAAATTCAAAACTGGGATCGTAGATTCCATGGTAATGTTACTATGAATTATGCGTTAACTATGTCATTTAATATCCCAGCTATTAAAACTTATCAAGAAGTAGGATTTTCTAATGTTAAGAAGTATGCCAACAATGTTGGAATGGAAGTTACAGATAATTCTATTACTACTCCTATAGGAGGTAGTGCTGATGGATACAGTCCACTGCAAATGGCAGGTGCTTATGTTCCGTTTTCTAATGGGGGATATTACGCTACACCAAAAGCTATAAAGAAAGTTTACGATAGAGAAGATACAGAGTTAAAGAGCTTTAGTAGAGATGATAGAAAGCAAGTTATTAAAGATAGCACAGCGTATATTATGACCTCTATGCTAAGAAATGTTGTAAATGGAACAGCACAACAAGCTGCTATTAGTGGAGCAGATATGGGAGTTAAGACAGGTACTACTACATACTCAGAAGAAGATGCGAATAAGTATGGCTTTGATATAGATAATTCTGCCAAAGATTCATGGGTAATTGGGTATACAAGCAATTATACTCTAGCTGTATGGCAAGGATTTAGTACAATAGATGGACCTACTAAATATCTAAGTCAGCAAGATACTATAAAAACGCAAACTCTTTATAAAATTAATATGCAAAGTATTGTCAATACTTATAGACCAAAAGGATTTACTGTTCCAAAAGATGTTGGAAATTATGATGGAGGAATAAAAGTTCTTACTGATAGTGAACGTCGAGAGTTAGAGCGTCAACAACAAGAAGCGGCAAGACGCCAAAGTGAAGAAGAAAGTAATTCTCAGGATAGTGATAATAGAACTAGCAATAATTCTGATAATAGTAATACAAACAGCAGTAATACAAATAATAACAGTAATAGTAATTCGACGTCTAATAATAGTAGCAGTACAAATAATAGTACATCTAACAATACTCGGAATAACAACAATCGAGGTAATTAGAGCAAAATAAAATACGGAATGTGTTTTCATAACACATTCCGTATTTATTTTATATTTTTCTTATTTTATTTTCTAATTCTTTAATATTTCTTGAATTAGTTAGAATCATAATATATTTTAATTCTTGTTGCCATTTTTTGATTTCGGTAATTAATTCTTCTTTGCCTTTATTAATTAATATATCTAGAAATACTCTAGAAATTCCTACGGCTTTTGCTCCTAATGATAGACACTTAATAATATCTAAAGGATTTCTAATACCGCCACTAGCTATTATATCTATTTTGTCTTTGTAATTTCTAGCTAATTCTAGAGATTCAGAAGTAGTATATCCTATTTCTTCTAAGTATGGAGAAGGACTAGTATTCCTAGTATTTTCTATTTTAGCGAAGTTTGTTCCGTCTTTTCCGCTAATGTCTACAGTAGAGATATTTAACTTTATGGCTAATTCTATTGTATTACTATTCATACCAAAGCCCGTTTCTTTTAGGATAATTGGAACTTTAGATTTGCTAGCAACATTCTTTAAATTATCCAACCATTTATCAAAATTTTTATCACCTTCTGGCATAATCATTTCTTGAAGTGGGTTAGTATGAAGTTGGACATATTTGGGATTTACTTCTTCTATGGCGTCTAGAATTTTTGAGTAGTGTTTATCTAGACCTATATTTATAGATTTATTTTTTGGATAAGATTTTTTATCCTCTTCGTTTTTTAAGGCAGGAGAATATGATCCTGCAAAAAATTCTAAATCACAAATCTCGCATACTTCTTCTAGTTGTTTGTTAATTAAATTACATTCTTTTCCACCAGAAGTTATTGCGTTTATAAAAAAAGGATATTTCCATTTTTGTCCGCAGATAGTTGTAGATGTATCAATATCATCAATTCCAAAAGAAGGTACACTATTGTAATCTATTCTATAGTTATCTAGGCTAGTATATGTAGTTTTGTCTTTAAGAGCTATATTTATATGGTCTATTTTTCTCATAAGTGCTCCTTATAATTTTGTTAAATCAAGAGTTATATTAAATTTGTTTGTAGAACTTATTCTAAAGCCTAATACCATATCTCCACTTCCTGAGCCACTCTGTTTGCCACAAGGGAATTTCATAATAAATTTTTTCATAGCTATAGTTTCCATAGGTATATTAGAAATTTGTTCTAGATATAGTAAATTTTTTCTTATGTCTTTAATAATAGGTATAATTAAATATCCATTATCTTGTTGTAGATATAGTTTCAATCTCATAACTAATTGATTTGATCTGTCGATAAATTTTTTGTAGCGTCGTTGTTCTAACATTATGTTTATTTTAGATGTAAATCCAAAACTTTTGTTGTTAATATCTTTTTTTGTTTCATTCCAAGCGTTGACATGAATTTTTGTATCAATAATCTCACCAGTCCATTTAGCTATCATTTCTATATTAGCTTTAGTTTCCAATGGTTCAATTATAAGACCTGGCCATTCAATATTATCTATAAGATTTTTAATACTATTTTCGGTAATTAAATTCTTTAGTTTTGCGGTAGAAAACTTCTGATAAAATATTACGCCTTTATGACAACTAGCAGCAACATCGCCCATAGAGCCAGAAATATTATTCATTATAGAAAATAATGTTACTATTTTGAATATTTTGATATTATCAAAAGGAATATTGTAGAATTTCAATATAGCTTTTGTAATTGCTACTAAAACTGCTCCTGATGAGCCTAAACCATATTTTTTATCATCACTTTCTATTAATTCGTTGTATATAGTCAAAGAAAATTCATCATAAATGTTCACATAATCTCTAATAAATTCAATAATTTTTTGTATGTTTGTAAAGTTTTCGTGATCATCATTCATAGAAATTTCTGTGTTGTGCATATTATCATAGATTGTAGTTTTTTCTGCTGGACTAATAAATGCTATAATTTTTTTGTCAACACTTGTAATTATAGCTTTGGAATAATCTTCTAATATAGCATATTCACCTGCTATATATAATTTTCCGTAGGCTACTCCATGCATTGAATTATTTTTTTCTTCCATAGTTTTTGTATTTCCTCATATAATTTATTATGATCTTTTCTTTGATAGAGAACTTTAACATTAGGACCTGCATCCATAGTAAAGTAACATTCTATACCTTTTTCTCTAATATTTCTAACTATATTCATTGCTTCATAACTTTCTTTTGTTAAGAAAGTAAAAGATGGTGTAGCATATCTTGTAGTATTATGCATAGCAAGTGCATTGCTTTCTGTTATTTGTCCTATTTTAGTGAAGTTGTTATTTTTGATTGCGATAATCATTGATTCGAAATCTTGTTTTGCAGTTTTTACCCAATCATCAAAATTTGTTGAAGTTTCTACACATCTTTCCATAGCTTCACGGCTAGATATTTTTTTTCTATCTTCATTCACAACTAGAACTAGCATAGATAAATCTAAATCACATTTAATTTCTTTGACTGTTCCGTCCTCTAGCCAGCTAGCCATCTTGAAAAAACTTCTACAAGATGAACCTGATCCTTCCTTAGATATTTGTATTAACTGTTCTATTGATTTATTAAGATTGAAATATTTGTTACAAGCAAGCACTAATGCTATTGTTCCACTAGAACTAGATGATAGACCTGCTGCTGTAGGGACAGTGTTGTAACTTATTATTTTTATTTTTTCTCTATTTTTAGGTGCTAAGTGTTTATCTATAAAAGTAGTTATTTTTTTGACTTCTTGTTCCGATTGTTGTTCGTTATTAATATAAAATTCGTCTTTTCCTGATAAACTTTTTTCTATTTTTGTTTTTGAATATAAATTATCTAATCTTAGTGATATATTAGGGTTAAATGGCAAAACAGGATGTTTAGATTTTTTCCCCCAATATTTTACTAATGCTATATTAGCATATCCTATACTGAAATTATCCACGA
Source organism: Gemelliphila sp. 1F1 (assembly GCF_056897515.1). Lineage (NCBI taxonomy): Bacteria > Bacillati > Bacillota > Bacilli > Caryophanales > Gemellaceae > Gemelliphila > Gemelliphila sp. 1F1. The sequence goes on along the minus strand of NZ_JBXHBE010000002.1, from coordinate 96,615 downwards.
TGAATATCCTTTCTCTTTGAGAGCTGTCTGAATTTTTTTTGCATCTTCTAATGTTTTACTCAAGGATATACAACAACCACCGTCGCCTCCACCAGTAAGTTTTGCACCTAAAGAACCATTATTTTTGCAAATATCTATAACTTCATCATTACTAATATGACTAACACCAAGTTTTTTTAACAAACTTTGTGCTTTATCCATATAATAACCTACCTTTTCAACATCATTATTTAATAGATGAGGTATTACATTTTCTGTAATTATACCTAATTTTTCTATATATTTTTTATTTTCAGTTATATTTTGTTTCACCCTAGAAACAGTATCTTTAGTTATTCCTATAACACCAGTATCAATTATTAATAAATAACTTTCTAGACAAAATTTTAGAGGTATAGCCCCTTCTTCTTTAGAAAATATTAAAGGTGTGTTGCTAAGTACTTGATTTACATCAATGCCACTAGGATTTCCATGAATAAACTTTTCGCATTTGTTAGCAATCTCTTTAATATTTGTACATTTATTAGCACGAGCTATTGCTACAGATAATGCTGCTGAAGATCCTAAACCACGCCCAACGGGTATTGTGCTTTTAATGTCTATTTTTGTAGTTTTGTCAATATTGCATTGTTTAGCTATATAAGAAATTATTTCATCTCGCTCTTGTATTTGATTTGTATAGCTCAATGAGGCATTAACAGTCATTTCTATTAACGGAATTGTAATACCTTTTTTTCCGTAAACTACAGAATGTTCACCGAAAAATATTGCTTTTGCGTGCGTCATAATAACCTCTAGTTATATAGTATTTATAGTTATACATATTATAATAAAAAAATTTATCAAAGTAAAGAATATCATATAGTTATAATTATTAAATACTTAGCTTTTTGGTATATGTAGAAATAAAAATAACTTGTTACAATTGGTTATCCAAATGTCATAACAAGTTATTATATTTTAATATATATTATTTATAATTTGGCTCTAGGTGTACTAAGGTTTCACAAGCGAAAAATTCTTGTTGTAGAGCTTTTTCGATTTCTACTGTAATATCGTGACTTTTAATGACGTTTAAATTAGAATCAACAGTAACAGTTACATCAATGAAATAAATAAGACCGTGAGAACGTCCACGAATTTCTTTTATTTCTATAACGTCCTCTATATTACTAACTATATCTTTTATTTTTTCTATCATTTCTATTTCTATACCATCAGTTAAAATATGAGTTGCGTCTTTAAATATATTAATAGCTGTGTAAATGATTATAATTCCAACTATAGTGGCAGCAATACCATCTGCTTGTTTTATTCCTAATATAGATCCTAAAATACCGACTAGTGTACCTATAGAAACAAGTGCATCACTTAAATTATCTAAAGCGGATGCTTTTAGAGAAGAGCTATTTATTTTTTTTGCTAAATTATAATTGTAGTAAAAGACAATTAACATAATAATAGCAGATATTAATGCTAAGATTGCAGTTTCTATTGAAGGAGTAGAGTAATCATCGTTGATTAAATTTTTTATAGCAAATATTACTACTTGAATACCTGCATACATCATTATGAATGAAGCTATAAGACTAGAAATTAACTCTGCTCGAAAATGACCATATAGGTGATTTTCATCTGCAGGTTTACGAGATATTTTTAGTCCTATAAGGACAGCCAAAGATGCTATAACATCAGTTGCGTTGTTAATTCCATCAGCTATTAATGCAGAAGAATTATATAAAAATCCAAATACCAACTTTAAAGATGAAGATATTAAGTAGGCCAATATACTTATCTTAGCACCGCGTTCAGCCTTTTTTAAGTTATCAAAGATACTTCTATTCATATTTGACTCCTATAATATTTATTAAATTAGAGTATTATATCACAAAAAAATATTATTGACAATTAAAATAAAGTAATATACAATTATTGTAAATAGAAAAGAGGTGAATGTCCATTGAAATTACAATAATGCAAAGTTATATAGAATATTTTGTATTGTAAGTTAATGGGCATTTATGTTTAATTTAATATTTTTGTAATTTTCAAATAATTATACTCGTCCATAATGAATTTTTTCAATATTATTTATTATTGATTTAAATGACGTTACAATATAATAAATTTTGTAATTGTATTTTGGACGTGTTTTTTTATGTGTAAAATAGCCTATTAGCTTTCAAATATTTATTTGGAGGTGTTAGATATGCTATATGTTAAAAATTTAACAGTAATGTTAGAAAAAGATTTAAGGACATTGATTAAAGATTTTAATATATCTATTGATAAGGGTTCAAAAGTAGCTTTTGTTGGAGAGGAAGGAAATGGGAAGTCTACTGTTTTACGTTTTATTGCTAATGAGCAACTTAACAGTGATCTAAAAGTTGTTAGTGGTAAACTTGTAAATAGAGATGAAATTGTTTGTTATTTACCTCAACAACTATCTAAAAAATATTTATTAATGACTCCTAGTGAGTACTTTAATTATAATTTTGATTTAAATTATATTGATTATCCAAAATTATATGAATTAGTGGGAAATCTAGATTTAAGTACAGAGTTAATATTTAATTATGAAATTACAATAGAACAGCTTTCAGGGGGAGAAAGACTCAAATTTCTTTTATTATGTGAGTTGTTAAAAAATCCTACTGTATTACTTCTTGATGAGCCTACTAATGACTTAGATATTGGTGCATTGATTTGGTTAGAAAGTTTTATAAAGAGAAGTAAATTGACTATTGTTTTTGTTAGTCACGATAAAAGAATACTGGAGAATTGTGCTGATGTTATTGTAGACTTTGAACAAGTTATGAAGAAGAAAGAATCACGAATTACAATTTTTAAAGGTAGTTATAAAGACTATTTTGATTATAAAATAAATATGTTTGAAACACAGTTAAAGAAACATAATAAAGAACAAGAAATATATGATAAAAAGTACAAACGCTATAATGATGTTTACAACAAAGTACATTATTCTCAAAATCAAGCCGTTCGAAATCCACTAGTAGCAAAAAATTTAAAAGATAAGATGCGTTCTCTAAAATCACAAGAAAAAAAGCTTCATAAAGAAAAAGATTCATTAACTAAAAAACCAGATTATGAAGAATCGATAGTTATTAAGTTTAGTTTTAGTGATATTTATAATAGCAAAACAATTTTAAATTTAAAATTGGACAAATTAGAAATAAATAATAAACTTTTGTTAGAAGAGTGTTCACTAAATATAATAGGATCTCAAAAAGTAGCAATAACAGGGAATAACGGTGTTGGAAAAACTAGTTTATTAAATGAGATTTTAAATTATATGATTAAAAATAATTTAAATTTTAGTTATATGCCACAAAATTATAATGAGAAATTAGATAACAATGTTACCGTTATTGATTATTTAAAAAGAAATTACGCTGAATATCAAAGGGATATGGTAGATATTATTTTGGGATCTTTAAAGTTTACTAGAGAGGAAATGATGCATTATATAAGCGATCTTTCCGAGGGACAAAGAGCAAAAATATTGTTAGCAGAAATTATGATTGAGAAAAAAGATATTATTGTATTGGATGAACCTAATAGAAATTTGTCTATAAAATCTAAAGATGAACTTCTTAGAGCATTGAAGAATTTTTCAGGTGCAATAATTTTTGTTTCGCACGATAGAGAGTTTGTTGACAATTTAGCTACAGATGTTTATAAAATAGAAAATAAAAAACTCCTAAAAATTAAAAATAGTAAAAAATAGTTGCATAATTCTAAAAGGTATGTTACTATATCATTATATTTTATAGATATATAAAATGCGATGAGCCGATAAGTAGAAGTTTGTGTACCGCTAGGATACAGAAAAGAAATCAGTGGTTGAGAGATTTCTCCTAGACACTACTTTGAAGTAGCCGGTGAGTATCTAAAATGAACGTTAGTAGTTTTAGACGTGGTAGAGCGTTAATCTTATTAAGTGCTAATTTATTAGAATAAAGGTGGTACCGCGGAAGTATTTCGTCCTTATATGAAATATTCTACGGTTGATTAAGATATACAAAATAAAACTCCTCGAATATTTCGGGGAGTTTTTTCGTTGTTTTGTATGTTTTATAAAATATTAAAATATCTAGTTAAAAAATAGTAAAGGAGAATGGTTATGTCGGAAATGTCAACAAAATATAACCCACAAGAAGTTGAAAAAAATAGATATCAGTGGTGGCTAGAAAAAGAAGTTTTTAAAGCAAATAATAAAAGTAAAAAAAATCCATATACTATAGTAATTCCACCACCAAATGTTACTGGGAAATTACATATAGGGCATGCTTGGGATACAACGTTACAAGATATGTTAACACGTTATAAACGTTTAAAAGGATTTGATGTATTGTATCTTCCAGGTATGGATCATGCAGGAATATCTACTCAAGCTAAGGTTGAAGCTAAGTTGAGAGAAGAAGGAATTTTACGTCATGATATAGGGCGTGAACAATTTTTGGAAAAAGCGTGGGAATGGAAAGAAGAGTATGCTAGTTATATTCGTGAACAATGGTCAAAATTAGGATTAGGATTAGATTATTCACGAGAAAGATTTACTCTTGATAAAGGTTTAAACGATGCTGTAACAAAAATATTTGTTGATCATTACAATAAAGGTATAATTTATCGAGGAGAGAGAATTATTAATTGGGATCCTGTTCAACGTACTGCACTGTCAAATATAGAAGTTATTTATGAAGATGTCGAAGGAGCATTCTATCATTTAAAATATTTCTTGGCAGATGGAAGTGGAGATTATCTAGAAATTGCTACAACAAGACCCGAAACATTATTCGGAGATACTGCTGTAGCTGTTCATCCAAAAGATGAACGCTATCAAAAATACATAGGGAAAAAAGTATTATTACCAGTATTAAACAAAGAAATACCTGTAATAGCAGACGATTATGTAGAAATGGATTTTGGAAGTGGAGTTGTAAAAATTACTCCAGCACATGATCCTAATGATTTTGAAGTAGGAAATAGACATAATCTTGAAAGAATTATAGTTATGGATGAGAGTGCAGTAATGAATGATTATGCTGCTAAATATTCTGGTCAAGATAGATTTGAGTGTCGTGAGAATTTGATTAAAGATTTACAAGAAGAGGGGATATGCTTTAAGATAGAAAAACATATTCATTCTGTAGGTCATTCTGAGAGAAGCGGAGCGATAGTAGAGCCATACTTATCAAAACAATGGTTCGTAAAAATGCAACCATTAGCTGATAAATCTTTGGATAATCAAAAAAATGAAAATACTAAAGTTAATTTTTATCCACAGAGATTTGAAAATACATTTAGTGGATGGATGGAAAATATTCAAGATTGGTGTATTTCTAGACAACTTTGGTGGGGACACAGAATACCTGCTTGGTATCATAACGAAACAGGAGAAATATATGTAGGAATAGAACCACCAAAAGATATAGAAAATTATACTCAAGATGAAGATGTATTGGATACTTGGTATTCATCTGCCTTATGGCCTTTTTCAACTTTAGGATGGCCTAATGTAGATAATGAAGATTATAAACGTTATTTCCCAACAGATTGCTTAGTAACAGGGTATGATATTATATTTTTCTGGGTAGCACGTATGATTTTCCAAGGTTTAGAATTTACAGGAGAACGTCCATTTAAAGATACTTTAATTCATGGATTAGTGCGTGATGAACTTGGTCGTAAGATGAGTAAATCATTAGGAAATGGTGTAGATCCTATGGAAGTAATAGATCAGTATGGAGCTGATAGCTTACGTTATTTCTTAGCTACTAACTCTACACCTGGCCAAGATTTACGTTATTCAACAGAAAAAATAGAAGCTAGTTGGAATTTTATAAATAAAATTTGGAATGCATCACGCTTCGTTATTATGAACTTAGAAGATATGCGTTATGAAGATATAGATTTATCCGGAGAGAAGAGTCATGCTGACAAGTATATCTTAACTAGATTGCAAGAAACGATAGAAGATTATGAACGACTATTCGAAAAATATGAATTTGGAGAAGCATCTAGAGTACTATACAATTTTATTTGGGAAGAATATTGCTCTTGGTATATTGAAATAGCAAAAATAGCATTGAATGGCGATGATGTAGAGAAGAAACAAATAACAAAATCAATACTAGTCTATGTACTAGAAGCTTCGTTAAAAATGCTACATCCGTTTATGCCGTTTGTTACAGAAGAAATTTGGCAAAATTTACCACACGTTGGAGACAGTATCGTAACTTCGGAGTTTGTTTCTATTGATAAAACTTTAATATTTGAAGAAGCTACAAAAAATATGAAACTTATTCAAGATATTATTATTGCTGTTCGCAACATTCGTAGTGAAGTTAATGCACCTATGTCGCGTGAAATACCAATAAAAATAAAATATGCAAAAGATGAGATTAAAGATGCACTGACTTCGTGTACGGCTTATTTAGAAAAATTTGCGAAACCTAGTGAGTTAATCATTGAAAAAGAAATTGAAATAAGTGATACTGATATAAGTAGAGTATTGCCAGGACTAGAAATATATGTTTCTTTGGCAGATTTAATTGATATAGATAAAGAAAAAGAACGTTTAGAAAAAGAATTAGATAAATTAACGAAAGAAATTGAACGAGTTGATAAAAAATTATCTAATGAACGATTTGTATCTTCAGCACCGAAGGAAGTTGTCCGAAAAGAGCAAGATAAAAAAGCTGTATATGAGGAACAATTTAATACTGTAAAAACTAGATTGGAATCTTTAAATAATTTAAAATAATTAATTAATTCTAAAAATACCCGAAGTAAATTTTTTACTTCGGGTATTTTTTATTTAATTTTTTTCATTGTTTCGGGGAATGTAAATACAAAAATAATGTAACTACAACTTGCTAAAATATAAAATGCAATAGAAGCTGTATATCCATAATGTTGTAAAATGATACTCCATACAAAATTAAATATAGTGTATATTGCATAACCAAAAGCCCAGAATACTCCAAACATAATAGTTAGCTTTTGTGATGAAACATCAGGTAATTCATAAGGATAATTTAAGTATACAGGGTACTGTGAATACATAAAGAATCCAGCTATTGCGAAAAGTGCATACGCTAATGAAGAATTGTAATATACTACTTGTAGTCCTATAAACATTGCAGAAATCATTAATATTCCGTGAGAAATTAAGAAAGGTTTTCTTCTAAAGTGTAATTTACCAAAAAACATACTAACGATAGTACCGACAATCCCTCCTAATGTTACTGATAAAATCATAAATTCTGGTTTAAAACTTCCTCCAACTGCTTCAGCAACTTTATTAGGTAGAGAAACTAGTGGCATAACATATAAGAATAAGAATCCACCGAAACCAAATGCAAAGAAATAAATAAATTTATCTTTAAATGCATCTTTGTAAGTATATGGTTTAACTTTTCCAACATCATTAGAATTTTCTAGTGATTCTAAGTATAATTTTTGAACAAAATAATTTGGAGTTTTCCACGTTACAGTAGGTTTGAAATCCTCAGCAATAAAAATCCATATAATTAACAATAAGATACTAATTATACTGAATCCAATCATAGTATAACGCCAATTTGCAATAAATGTATCTTTAAAAATATAGAACAAAATAGCTACTAGAGCAGCTCCAAAATTATATGCAGCAGTAGTCAATGCACTCGTAATAATTCTTTTATCTTTTGATACAAATTTAGCAACAAATGTGTTAATAAATACTATAATCATTGATCCACCAAATGCCATAATCATTCTAGCAAAAGTGTATAACCAATAATTAGGGCTAAATATAGCTATAAAAGAAAATGATAAACAAATTAATGCAAAAATCACAGCTTTTCTAGGGTTTAATTTTATTAAAATGTATGCTGCCAATAAATTTGATACAATTCTAGCAATTGTAATTGTATAATTAACCACTTCAGAAATCATTGGAGAAACTGATTTTCCATTAAAATAATAATGCGTAATTTGTTTTGATAGGTTGGATCCTGCTACCCAATTGGTAGCAAAAACAACGTATGCAAATAGCAATAAAGCAAACATAAATATTCCTTTTGTTCTTGAAGGAATGTTAGAATTATAATTATTCATAATAAATCCTTTCTGAAAAAATTACAATAAAATGAAAAATAGAATTTATTTTCATTTTTTGATTAATTAATTTTAATAAATTTATTCAATTTAATAAGATAATTAATATATTATCTCATATTGAAACTATAATCAATATAAATTTTCATTTTTCATAGAGAAATCGTTTGCTATAATTTACAATTAGAGAAAATAATATGATTAATTATAGATATTAATGATATATATATGTTATAATTATTTAGTGATAAATTTAACATAAATTAAGAAAGGAGATAATATGTCAAAACTATTAGAAGATCTTAAATATAGAGGATTAGTTTATCAACAAACTGATGAAGAAAATATAGAAAGATTGTTAGAAACGGAGAGTGTTTCTATTTATTGTGGAACGGATCCTACGGGTGATTCTTTGCATGTAGGTCATTTACTACCATTTTTGACTTTAAAAAGATTTGAACAATACGGTCATAAACCTGTAATTTTAGTAGGAGGAGGAACAGGTGTAATAGGGGATCCTTCTGGAAGAAGTGAGGAACGTCAATTACAAACTCTAGATATTATAGAAAATAACACTAGAAAATTAGAAAATCAATTAAGAAATATTTTTCGAGATGGTAAGGAAATAACATTTGTTAATAATGCGGATTGGTTAGGGAAATTGTCTATGCTGGAGTTTTTACGTGATTATGGAAAATTAGTTAATATTAATTATTTGTTAGCGAAAGATTCTATATCTTCACGTCTTGATTCAGGATTATCTTTTACAGAATTTAGTTATACTATTTTACAAGGTATAGATTATGCTTATTTAAATAAAGAATATGATGTAAAGATGCAACTAGGTGGTTCTGATCAGTGGGGAAATATTACTACTGGATTAGAAATAATGCGTAAATTAAGAGGCGATGTAGAAGCTTACGGAATGACTATTCCTCTTATGTTAAAATCTGACGGTACAAAGTTTGGAAAATCAACAGGGGGAGCTGTATGGTTAGATCCAGAAAAAACTACTCCTTATGAATTTTATCAATTTTGGTTTAATACAGCCGATACTGATGTCGTTTCTACTTTAAAGAAATTTACTTTTTTGAATAAAGAAGAAATTGAACTTTTGGCGAAAAGTGTTGAAGATGAGCCTCATTTAAGAAAAGCGCAGAAAAAACTTGCAGAAGAAATGGTTAAAATAGTGCATGGAGAAGAAGCTCTTGCTAGCGCCCTAAATATTACACAAGCACTTTTTTCTGGAAATATAAAAAATCTTAGCAACAGTGAACTAGAGCAAGCCGTAAAAGGTATGCCGAGTTCGAATGTAGACAACAATGAAGAAAATATAGTGGAGTTTTTGGTAAAAACAAAATTAGTATCATCCAAACGTCAAGCAAGAGAAGACGTAAGTAATGGAGCTATTTATGTAAATGGAGAAAAAATTACTGATTTAGATTATATTGTTAATACCAAAGATAGACTACAAAATAAGTATACTGTTTTGCGTAGAGGTAAAAAGAAATATTTATTAGTTAAGTATAATTAAATAAAAAGGGGATATTGCTATGAATTTAAAAGAGCAAGTAGGATATAAAGCAGTAGATTTTGTAAAAGATGGGATGATTGTAGGATTAGGTACAGGATCTACAGTGTATTATTTTATTCACGCTATTGCCGAAAAAGTAAAAAAGGGATTGAAAGTAGAACTAGTATCAACATCTGTTCAAAGTATAGAGTTAGCTAAAAGTTTAGGGCTAGTAGTAAAAGAATTAGAAGAAGTTGATCATATAGATGTTACAGTAGATGGCGTAGATGAAATTGATAAAGATTTCAATGCTATAAAAGGTGGAGGCGCAGCACTATTTAGAGAAAAAATAGTAGCAGATATAACTGATACTGTAGTTTGGATTTATGATGAAACTAAAGATGTTGAGAAATTAGGAGGATTCAATTTACCAGTTGAAATATTACCTTTTGGATATACACATACAATTCGCAAAATGACGGAACAGGGATTAAATCCAGTCTTACGTCTTAAAGATGGTGAAGTTTTGGTAACTGATAATAGTAATTATATAGTAGATTTACATTTAGGATATGGTTTTGATATAGAAGACGTAAAAAATAAGCTATCTAATATAGTAGGGGTAGTTGAGCATGGTCTGTTTTTAAATATTTGTAAATACTGCATAAAAGGAACAGAACAAGGTCCTATTTTGATAACAAATAATAATAAATAAAAATAACTTAGTTATAAATAAATATTTTCAAATACAATTTATCTAAAAATTACAATTTTATAAGATATATTATTTTGAAAATATTTTTTATTCTTGTAGTTTATCTTAGTATTTAATTTATGTTTAGGTTTTTAACAAATTAACATTTATTGAAAGTTTTTATTAATAGTATTAAAGTAAATATTTAATTGTATTCATTATAAAAGTAATTTTTAACTATATTTAAACTAAATTTTAGTTGTCTAAAGTAAAATAATTTAATAAGTATTTATAAAATTTGGAGGTAGTATATATGAAATTATTATTAGCAGAGGATGAACATGAATTAGCTGAAGCATTAGAGGTAATGTTAAAGCATAATAATTATTCTGTTGATACTGTGCATAATGGGAAAGATGCCCTAGATTATCTATTGTTAGATGATTATGACGGTGCTATTTTAGATGTTATGATGCCAGAAATGGATGGTATTACTGTGGTGAAAAAATTGAGGGAATCGAAAAAGCATACGCCAGTTTTATTGTTAACGGCAAAATCTGAAGTAGAAGATAAAGTAGAAGGTCTTGACAGTGGGGCAGATGATTATTTGACGAAGCCATTTTCTACAAAAGAACTACTAGCTAGAGTTCGTTCTATGACTCGAAGACAAGCGACATTTACTAGTAACGAATTAGAATTTGGAAATGTTAAATTAAATAAATTAACATTTGAACTTTCTACAAAAACAGATAGCTTTAGGTTATCAAATAAAGAATTTCAAATTATGGAAATGCTAATTCGTAATCCTTGGAATGTAATTCCTACAGAAAATTTTCTAGAAAAAATATGGGGTTATGATAGTGATTCAGAAATAAATGTAGTGTGGGTCAATATTTCTTATTTGCGAAGAAAATTAAAAGCATTGGATGCTAATATACAAATTAAAGCAACAAGAAATGTAGGATACACATTGGAGGAAATTGATGATTAAATCTCTAAAAAAGAAATTTATCCTAATATCAGTATTTACAACAACTTTTGTTATTGCATTGGTATTTCTTATTATAAATGTAATATATTACACTAACACTACTAATCATAGTGATGAAGTTATAAATAAAATAAAAAATGATGATAATATATTAGTAAATTTATTAGAAGAATATTCTGTGAATGGCAAAAAAGGAATACTGACCTCGGATAAACTTTTTTTCAACGCTGTTTTTGTCGCAGAACTAGATGAAGATAAAAATATAATTAATATTTATAATCGTGGTAATGATGTAGAAACTAAAGAATTTTATTCTCTAGTAGAAAGAGCTATATCGAAGAAACATACTAATGGTTATGTAGACTACTACAGGTATGCATATGCTACAAAAAGTTATGGTAATTTTGTGGTTTTTGTTGACTGTGAACGAGAATTAGTTATGTTTTTTGATTTTGTGAAAAATAGTATTATTATAGCGTTAATAATTATTGGTGGCGTTTCTCTTTTAGTTACGGTTTTATCACAAAAAATTATTGCACCTATAGAAGAAAATTATCGAAAACAAAAACAATTTATAACAGATGCAAGCCACGAACTAAAAACACCACTTACTATTATTAGTTCTAATGCAGATGTTCTTGAGATGGAGGTCGGTAAATCTAAATGGATAGGTAATATTCATAATCAGATAGAAAGACTTACTCATTTAATTAATAGTTTGGTAGCTTTTAGTAGAGTAGAAGAAAGAGAACATATAGAAAAGACAATATTTTCTATGACGGAATTAGTAAAATCAAGAGTAGGAGATTTTGAAGAAATGGCTAACTTCAATTCTAAAGAAATAGAAGCTACAATAGAAGAAAATATCCATTATTTTGGAGAATCACAAACTATTATGCAAGTTGTTGATATATTATTAGATAATGTAATTAAATATGCTGATAATAATAGTAAAATACATTTATCTTTATACAATAGTAAGAAATTTATCCATCTAGTTGTAAAAAATAATGCACAAGGCGTTAAACAAGGAGATTTAAGTAAAGTATTTGATAGATTTTATCGTTTGGATGAATCCCGTAACAGTAAAATTAAAGGTTATGGTATAGGGTTATCATTGGCTAATTTAATTGTAGAAAAACACGATTCTTATGCTTTTGCGTATGCTCCAGAAGATAATGAATTTGTTGTTGAAATCAAATTTAATAAGAATGGTAAAAATAAATACTAATAAAAATAGTTATAGCAATAATTTTTGCTATAACTATTTTATTTATTAAAATGCTTTTTTAGCTACATTATTTAATTTATTGTCAATAAAGTCCCTTATTTTTTCGCTAGTTAATGCTTTTTGAACAGCTTTTACTGCTTCAGAATCTTTGTTATCTTCGCGAGATACTAGAGATACTGCATAAGTAAGATCTCCTGTTTGTTCTACTATAAGAGCATCTTTCTCGGGGCTAAGCCCTATTTTTGTAATATATGCTGGATAGTTAAATACTAAATCTTTTTCTTGGTATGCGTCATTAAGATTTAGTAGTGATATCGGAGAAAATTTTAGGTTCTTTGGATTTTCTGCTATGTTATCTATAGTGATAGAAAAACTGTTAGGATCTTTTAATGTAATTACTTTATGCTCTGCAAGTAATCTTAAAGCACGAGTCATATTAGTAGGATCTGATGGTATTGCAACGTCTGCACCATCTTTAAGATCTTTTATGTCTTTTATATCTTTAGAATAAAATCCTACTACTGCATCGTATATGGGTTGAACTTGTACTAGGTTTGCGTTGTTTCCTTCGTTAAACATTTGCATAAATAGTTTGTGTTGGAAAAAGTTTGCATCTACTTCTTTGTTTTTTAAAGCTACGTTAGCTTGAACATTATCAGAAACTTTTACTATTTCAAGCTTGTATCCTTCTTTATCCAAATCATCTTTTATTAATTCTAGCATATCTGTCATAGGTGCTGTATGTGATGCTACTTTAACAACAGTTTTTTCTTTTTTTGTTTCTGAGCTAGATGAACAACCAGCCAATACTAATACTAGTGCAATAACACTTGTGAAAATTGATAATATTTTTTTCATTTTTATACTCCTATTTTTTTATTTTGTTAGCTACGAAGTAGCCTAAATTTTGAATAATGTAGACGTAAATTATAAATATGACAACTACTAGGTACATAAGTGGATAATCATATTCTTGATATCCGTATCTATACGCAAACTCCCCTAGACCTCCTGCGCCGATAACTCCCATAACTGTGGAATAAGAAAGAACACTTATAGTTACTGATGTAAAGGATAATATCAAATCAACCTTAATATATGGTATAAAAAAGTATTTAATCATTTGTAATTTTGATGCTCCCATACTTATAGCTCTGTCAACAATTTTACTTGGAATGTTTAATAGTGCTTGTTCGACAAAGCGAGAGTATAAGCTTACTGATACTAATGTTAATGGCAGAATTGCTGCTATGTTTCCAAATGATGTATTGAATATGAAACGATTAACAGGAATTAATATAAAAATAAATATTAAAAATGGAACGCTTCTAATTGTATTTAATAATATACTAAGTACTTGATAGGAAAAAGGCTTGTCTAATAAATATTTCTGTTTTAAAGAGAATAATAAAACTCCTAAAGGAATGGCAAACATTAGACAGATAAACATTGACGTAAATAACATAAATGTAGTTTCTAAGAAAGCTTCAAAAATTTTATCTGAATTACGTTCTATTAACTTAATCATTTAACAAAAACTCCTTAACGTGTTTTCTATAATTTTCTTCGTAGTGTTTGTTTGTAGAAACTTTAGGTTTTATTATATCTTTAATAGTTGAATCCTCAATAATTAGAACTTTATCACAAAAATTTTTTAGTATTGATAGATTGTGCGAAATAATTATAATAGATATATCTGTGTTATTTTTTAATTTAATAAGTAAATCAAAAATTTCTTTTTCGCTATTAGCGTCAAGAGCAGAACTTATTTCATCGCATAATAGAATTTCTGGGTTTTGCAATAAAGACATAGCAATAGCTACTTTTTGTTGCTGGCCACCACTAATATTTCTGCACAATGTATTCTTTAGTCTGGAAATACCCATAAAATCTAATATTTTACTTATTTCAACTTTATCAACTTTTTGTTTATTAATTTTATATACCAATGATAGGTTGTAAAAAACAGTTTTTCCCTCTAACAAATTAGCGTTTTGAAATATATAAGAGACATTTTTTCGCATTTTACGAAGTTCGGATTCATTCATATCGTTTAAACTTTTGTTTTTATAAAGTATGTTGCCGTTATCATATGGTACTAGACCATTTATCATTTTTAATATTGTACTTTTTCCTGTTCCATTTTTTCCTATAATACCAATAACTTCTTTTTTGTTTATATTAAAAGAAATATTAGTGAGCTCAAATTTAGAATGATTATATTTTTTTGATACGTTTTCTAGTGAAATAATCATAATTAACCTCCGTTATCAAATATATCATTTTTTAAAGTATAATACAATCAATAAACACCTGTTTCTTTTGGGCTTTAATTTCTGCAAACTAACGAAAACCATTGAAAACAAACGATTGTGGTTCTGTTGTATTTTTATACCGAGAACTGTAACAATGCTTTTTTATGTTTTTGAATATAAAATTTACAATTTCAGTAAACTAAAGTATAATAGTAATATCTTAGAAATTAATGGTGATATGTTATGAAAAAATTAACAATAGTAGAAATTGCAAAAATGGCGGGAGTAGGAACTACTACAGTATCCAGATATTTTAATGGTGGGAGTTTAAAAAAAGAAACTAGCGATAAAATAAAAAAGATCGTCGAAAAATATAATTATACTCCTAATACATTTGCAAAAGCCTTAAAAAGCACAGAAAGTAAAATAATTGGAATAATTGTTCCAACTCTATCATCTTATGTTAGTAGTAAAACATTGATGTATATAGATCAAAAATTAAAAGAAAATAAGTATGAAACTTTAATAATGAATGCTAGTTTTAGCAAAGAATTACAACTTGAATATTTGAAAAAATTAGCTAGACTAAATGTTGATGGAATAATTTTATTGCCAACAACAATGAGTAGGGATTTTGAGAGTGTGATAAATAGTATAGATATACCAGTAGTTGTTTTAGGTCAAGAAGGTGAATATACTTATAGTGTGGAGTATAACGATTTTAATGCTGGTCGTGATATTGCTAATTTTGTTTTGGCTTCTGGACATAATAAAATAGTTTATTTAGGTGTTGGAGAAGACGATGTCGCAGTAGGTATTTATCGTAAATTAGGAGTATTGAAGACCTTGGAGAAGTATGATATATCCGCTAGTCAGATAACTACAACTTTTGATAAGAAAGATAGCTACAATAAAGTTAAAGAAAATATGGATTTGATTAGAGATAACACTTGTATAATATGTGCAACTGATAATATTGCTTATGGTGCTATAAAAGCTCTTGAAGAATATGACCTAGAGGTAGGAGAAAATTATTCGATAGCAGGTTTTGGTAATTACGAATCTTCTTCTTTACTTAAATGTCCATTAACAACTATAGAATTTGATATTAAAGAAGCAGCTAGCAAAACGGTAGAAATAATTTTAAAAATAATAAAAAAAGAAGAAGCTGATTTAAAAACATTAATAGGGTATGATTTGAAAATAAGAAAAAGTGTTATAGATTTAAATTAGATATTATTGTCTAAATTTTTGGAAAATTAAATAATTTTGTATTGACATTTATATTTTAGTCTGCTATACTCAATTTGAATCAATATTAGTAGTAAAGGAGAAGCAACAATGTATAGAGTTATAATTATTTCACAATTAAATACTCGTTGGCAAAGCCACTAGATACAGGTTGTTTCTATTTTTTACAAAGACGTAGATGCAGCCTTACATTAGTTTGTAAAGATGTATCTACGTGGTATAATTTTCAGTCACGTAGATAGTATATCTGCGTGACTTATATTTTTTCAATCATAAGTCACTTAATAAATTTAAGTGGCTTATTTTATTTTTAAGGAGGATTTATTATGAATAATAGAGGAAAGATATTTACATTAATATTAGTTTTGTGTCTAATTTTTGGTTTTATATTTGACGATAAGAACAATAAAGATACTATTGACAATCGGACAAATGCAAAAATAGGAATTTTACAATTGCTAAGTCATCCAGCACTTGATAGCATCTATAAAGGCTTTGAAGATGAGATGAAAAATCAAGGTTATGAAATTGGAAAGAATTTACAATTAGATTTACAAAATGCACAAGGTGATCAAAGTAATTTAGCTACAATGAGTGAAAAATTAGTTTCTGAAAAAAATGATATTTTAGTAGCTATAACTACGCCATCGGCATTATCACTTTCAAATGTAACAAAAGATATACCTATAGTTATGGGAGGTGTTACTTATCCAGTAGAAGCAGGATTAATAAAAAGTGAAGAAAATCCAGGAACTAATATAACAGGAGTTAGCGATAGAACTCCTATAGATAAACAACTAACTACAATAAAAGAAATTTTACCTAATATGAAAAAATTAGGAATAATATATACATCTAGTGAAGATAATTCTATGAAACAAGCAGAGCAAGCTAAGGAATTAGCAGAGAATTTGGGACTAGAAGTAGTTGTGAAGACAATAGCCAATACTAACGATATTCAGCAGGTTACAGAAGCTGTTGCAAGTTCTGTTGATGCAATATATGTTCCTATTGATAATACTGTTGCTAGTGCTATGTCAACTGTAGTAAAAGTTACAGATAGATATAAAGTTCCAGTATTCCCGTCGGCAGATACTATGGTAAAAGATGGTGGAGTATTAGCTATAGGAGTTGATCAATACAACATAGGAGTGCAAACAGCTAGGGTTGTTATAGATATATTGAATGGACAAGATGTAAGTACTAAATCTATAGTTTTTGCTAATGAAGGAATAATATATTTAAATGAATCAAAAGCAAAAGAGCTTAATATTATTATTCCAGAACATATAAAAAATAAATCACAAATTATAAATTAGATAGGAGGAAGAATATGGATATTATAACATCAGCAATTTCACAAGGTATTTTATGGGGAGTATTGTCTTTAGGACTTTTTATAAGTTTTCGTATTTTAAATATTGCAGATATGACAACAGAGGGAAGTTTCCCACTAGGAGCATCGGTAGCAGTAGTAGCTATTTTAAATGGTGTTAATCCGTATTTAGCTATATTGCTAGCTATGGTATCAGGAATGTTAGCAGGTTTAGTAACGGGAATTTTAATTACTGTGTGCAAAATACCTAGTTTACTTGCAGGTATCTTGACTATGACGGCATTGTTATCAATAAATTTACGAATTATGGGGCGTCCTAATCTAAATATTTTGAATAATGATACAGTATTTTCATTTTTAAACAATTTATCTTTGCCCAGTAATTTTTCTATTATAATTGTAGGATTATTAATAACTACATTATTAATTTTTGTAATGTTAATTTTTTTCAAAACAGAATTAGGTCAGAGTTTAATAGCAACAGGAGATAATGAAAAGATGGCAGTATCTTTAGGTATATCTACTAAAATTATGACTATATTAGGTCTTATGATTTCTAATGGAATAATTGCTTTTGCTGGCGGACTTATTGCGCAAAATAACGGTTTTGCAGATGTAAATAGTGGATTAGGAGTTATAGTTATAGCTTTAGCTGCAATTATTATAGGCGAAGTAGTATTTGGAGAGTCAACGTTTTTGGAAAGATTAGTGTATACAATTTATGGAGCTATAATATATAGACTATTGTTAGTTGGAGTTTTGAAATTGCAAGTAATAGAAGCTAATGATTTTAAGTTAGTATCTGCATTAATTATTGCGATATTTTTGACTTTACCACAATTTAAAACTACTTTATTTAACAATAAAAAGGAGAGATAATTATGGAATTTATAAAATTGAATAATATTAATAAAATATTTTTTCCAAATAGTGTAAGAGAGCATCACGCATTAAAAAACGTTAGTCTTAATATAGAAAAAGGAGATTTTATAACAGTCATAGGAGGTAATGGAGCAGGAAAATCTACTTTGTTAAATGCTTTAGCTGGAAGTTTTGCCTTAGATAATGGGAGTATAGTTATTAATGGAGTAGATGTAACAAAAACTGTTGAGTATAAAAGAGCAAAGTATATAAGTAGAGTATTTCAAAATCCTTTGCAAGGAACTGCTCCTAGAATGACCGTTGCAGAAAATATGGCTTTGGCGTATAGCCGTGCTAATAAAAAATTTTTTAGTTTTAGTTTGACAAAAGAACGTAGGAGATATTTTAAAGAACAATTAGTAACTTTAAACTTAGGATTAGAAGACAGATTAGATAGCGAGATGGGGGTTTTATCAGGAGGACAAAGGCAGGCTATATCTTTACTTATGGCTACTATGGAAACACCTAAATTGTTACTACTTGATGAGCATACAGCAGCACTTGATCCGAAAACTCAAAGAATTATTATGGAAATAACAGATAGAGTAGTAAGGGAAAAAGAAATTACTGCTTTGATGATAACTCATAATATTCATGATGCACTTAAGTATGGAAATAGGTTAATAGTTTTAAATCAAGGTAAAATTGTAAAAGATATAAAAAGTGAAGATAAAGAAAAGCTAACTTCTATAGATATTTTTAATATGATAGATAACTGTTAATGAATATGATAATAACGTGGTGAGAACTACGTTATTATCATATTTTTTAAATTGGATATGTTTGTAAATAAGATATATATAAGTTATAATCTATATAATAATGGTTGCGAGGTAATATTGAGATATGCGAATAACGATAGTATGTGTTGGAAAAGTAAAAGAAAAATTTTATCGTGAAGCACTTAAAGAATATGAAAAGAGATTAAGTGCTTATATAAAGTTGACTATTATAGAAGTTAGTGATGAAAAAGTAAAAGTAGAAAATGATTCAGAAATTAAAATAGCTATGGATAAAGAGGGGCAGAATATACTTTCTAAAATAAAAGAAAATCAATATGTAATAACTTTAGAAATATTAGGAAAAAGGGTTACCAGTGAAAAGTTAGCAGAAAATATTAGTAATTTGGCTATTCGTGGAAAAAGTGATGTTGTTTTTGTAATTGGAGGAAGCTATGGGCTGGCAGACTCTGTAAAGAATAGAAGTAATTATTCATTGTCTTTTAGTGATATGACATTTCCACATCAACTGATGAGAGTAATTTTATTAGAACAAATTTATAGAAGTTATAGAATTATTAACAATCAAAGCTATCACAAGTAAGGAGTTTTGTAGATGAGTGTATATTTAGAAAGAATGGATGATTATATATTAACTAAAGAAAAAAGGCCTACACCAAGTCAATGGCAAGCTATATCGTTAAGTGGTTGTGATATTTTGGTTTCGGCTGCTGCTGGAAGTGGAAAAACAGAAGTTTTGTCCGAGCGTATATCACGAAAAATTGCTGTTAATAGATGGGATATAAATAGAGTTTTAGTTTTAACTTTTACTAATGCTGCTGCGGAGAATATGGTTAGTAGAATTGAAAATAAGATAGAAGAAAAACTAACTGTTACCGAAAAAAAGGAAGATATTGAATTTTTAAAGCGTCAAAGATTGCTTATGGGAGAGGCACAAATAAGTACGATTGATAGTTTTTGTGTGTCTGTGTTAAGAAAATTTTACTATTTAGTAGAAGAAAATATAAAAAATAGAGTACATTATTTATCTCCAGATTTTAAAGTTTTGGTAAACAATAGTAACTTGTTAAATAGTTCAATAAATTATGTATTAGAAGATTTTGCCAATCAAAATAGCGAAATGTTTAGTATATTTTTCTATGAACATTTGGATAATTATACAGATGATATACGCGGATTTCTTCGTAATCTTTATAATAAAATGCTTAGTATTGTAAATTATAGAGAATATATAGAAAATGAATTAATCAAAAATATAGAATATTGCTTAGGAAATATTAATTACAAAACTATATATAATCTATTGGAAGATATTGATGTAGACAATATACATAATAAAATTCACAATATAGAAAGTGCTATTAAATTGTATAAACAGGAAGTATCTAAAGTAGGGGATATTTCTAATTTGTTAACTAACCTAAAAGATAATGGTAATATATCAATTTACAATATGAGCTATCTTGAAAATATATTTAATTCATATGATATGACTGAAGAAATTGGTAACAATAAGACAGCAACGATTGAATATTTAAATAATATACTACAAAATATAGCTTCTTATAATAGGGATGATAGCATTTTAATAAATAACGTTTATAATCAAATTGTAAATATAAGAAATATAGTGAAAGCTTTATATAATGCACAAGTATATATACAATGTTTAAGACAACTGCTGCTAAGTATAGATGATGAATTTATTTCTAGAAAGCGAAATAATAATTATTTAGATTTTTCGGATTTGAATCATTTAACTATTAGAGCACTTGAAAAGAAAATTAATGGACAGAAAATAGTTACAGAAGCTGCTTTGTATTATCGAAATTTATTTTTAGAAATTTATGTTGATGAATATCAAGATAATAACGATTTGCAAGAATATATTTTAAATTTAATACGAGGTACTAATAATACTTTCTTTAGAGTTGGAGATGTTAAGCAATCTATATATGGATTTAGAGGATCTAATTCTGAACTTTTTGAGGAAAAGTATCGTGAATATAACAACATATCAGAATATATTGCAGATGATATTTACGATGTTTTTAAAGATTATAAAATTGACTACTCTGGTAATGGAATTTGTATAATTTTAAAAGAGAATTTTAGAAGTGACGAGAATATTTTGACGACTAGTAATTTTGTTTTTAATAGATTGATGTACAAAAATAACGCAGGAATAAGTTATGAGTTAGATAATGTACTATATTAT
Source organism: Gemelliphila sp. 1F1 (assembly GCF_056897515.1). NCBI lineage: Bacteria > Bacillati > Bacillota > Bacilli > Caryophanales > Gemellaceae > Gemelliphila > Gemelliphila sp. 1F1. The sequence continues at coordinate 75,341 of NZ_JBXHBE010000002.1, read as the reverse complement.
CCTAAAGTAAAGCCTAAAAAAGAATCATTAACACCAACATATTTAATATCATCTAACGAAAAAGGGGTAACCGATGAACAGCTAGCCCATAATATTGCAAAAGAAATTTTATATATTTTAGAAAATAGCAATAATGAGTTATCTTTTAGCGATTTTGCTATATTATTTAGAGAACGATCTGATTTTGTAAGCAAAATAAAAGAAATTGTTGAACAATATGGTATTTCTGTTGATTATAGGGCGGGAGATGCTTTTAAAAATTCTCATAGCTTTAATATTATTTTAAACCTATTAAAGTTTATTGATAATCAAGAAAGAGATATTAGTTTGATAGTTTTGTTACGAAGTGCGATTTTTAATTATTCTAATGATGAACTTCTTGCACTATCTATGAGAAAAGGTAATAGTTTGTTTGATAAGTTGAGTATATCTACAAATAGTAAAGATGCACATACTATTAATTTATTAAAAAAATGGATAAATTATAGTTTGAATAATTCTCCGCTAGATACAGTAAAACAGGTGGCAATGGATACTGATTTTGTTGAATATTTAACTACTTTTGATATAGATGATTTAGAAGTAGAATATTATGAAAATTTACTGACAATTATTTTTGAAGCTAGCCAAAATAATTCAAACCTAAGTTATATTCTAGAATATTTAGAAAGTATTACAGATGGAAGAATAGATATAGAGGGCAAACAATCAGCCAATAGTGTAAAATTTACTACTATACATAAATCAAAAGGATTAGAATATAAATATGTATTTTTAGTAGGTTTAGATAAAAATAAGAACAACAACTTAATTAAATCTCCTATATTCTCTAAAGAATTAGGGATAACAATAAAATCAGAATACGCCAATTTAACTAGATTGTATAATTTGAACTTTAACTTTGTAGAGAAAAAGAATATTGAAGAAGAAATTAGAATTTTATACGTCGCATTTACTAGAGCAGAAAAAGGATTATATTTGGTAGCAAAAAATATAAATTTAGGAAAACAATTTTTTAAAGAGATAAATGATAAAGAACAGATATTAAGGAGAGTACCTGAAATAAAAAAATATGGAGATTTGGTAAAAATAGTTTTAGAATATTATGAAAAAGAAACTTTAGCCAATATTAATAATCCTACTGAACAGGGAGCTATATTTGAATATAAAGAATTGTTAAAAGATTTAGAAGTGGTAGATAGTAATGTCCCAATAGATTATTCTATATTTGAAAGTGTTGATAAAAAAGAACTTTATTTTGATAAAACTATAAAGAAGGTAGAACAAAAAATATATCCGACAAAAACTTCTTACAGTGCGTTGAAAAATTCCGATAAAATAATAAAAAATAATAAAAGTAAAGAATATTTAAAATTAAAAAATTTAGTAAAAAACAATAATGCTATTCTTAGAGGAAATATTGTTCATAAATTGTTTGAAAGATTAGTTTTGGACATAAAATTAGGAATAACGATCGAAAATTTAACAAGTTATTTAGAATCAATGGTTCAAGTAGATAATGTTATTTTTAATGTTAAAGAAAAGAGAATTTTAACGAGAGAAGAATTTGAATTTATTAATAATGATAATGATATGGACTTTATTAATAAATTTGTAGAAAATAAAGATATTATTAATTTTATAAATAACGCTGTTGATATTGAAACTGAAATAACATTTACTACGTATATTTCTAATGATGATATCGAAAGTATAAAAAATAATAAAATTGCTAATTTTGAAATTAATAATGATAAAAGTTCTAATACTATTTTGCAAGGAGTAGTGGATCTCCTAATAAAAGTTGATGAAGATAATTATATAGTATTAGATTATAAAACAGATAATTTAAAATTAGAAAAAGATTTTATAGATAGGCATAAAAATCAATTACTTGTATATTCCAATGCTGTAAAAAATTTTTATGGTAATAATATTAATGTTGATAAATATGTTTATTCGTACGTTTTAGGAAAATTAATCAAAGTATAACATAATATTGTATATGATAAATAATAAAGTTGTAATAATCCCAAAAGATAAAAAAATATCTTTTGGGATTATTTTTATGCAATCTGTAAATAAAGATTTTATTAAAATGAAATTTTACATAAATTTTACATAAACAAAAATTAAACTTTACATATTGTTTTTATAATGTATATAGAACAGGAAAAACTCATAATTAGGAGGCAAAATTTATGAAAAAATTTATTAGATATCTGTCTGTAATTATACTGTCAATATTTATTGTAGGTTGTAGTAGTAATGAATTTATAAAAGATAGTAAAATTACAGTTATTTCTAGAGAAGATGGTTCGGGGACTAAAGATACATTTACTAATTTGATAGGAGTGTATGAAGTTGTAAATTCAAAAAAAATTGAAAATACTACAATAGATTCGGATATTATACAAAGTACAGGTGCAATAATAAGTAGTGTAGAATCAAATAAATATGCTATAGGGTATATATCTTATGGTTCTTTGAAAAATAATGTTAAGGCATTAAGTATTGATGGTATTGAAGTTACTAAGGAAAATATAAAAAATGGCAACTATAAATTATCAAGAACCTTTAACATTGTAATAAATAATGATAACAATAAAGATGAAGTTAAAGATTTTGTTAATTTTATTTTATCAAAACAAGGTCAAGAAATAGTAGAGAAATCCAAGTATATATCAAAAGAAAACTTTGGTGATTTTGTTAGTACATATCCTAGCGGAAAAATAACTATTTCTGGTTCATCATCAGTTTCTCCTGTAATAGAGAAATTAAAAGAAGCATATTCAAAAATAAATGGTAATGTAAGTATAGAATTAAATCAAAGTGATTCTACAAGTGGAATTGAAAATGCTATATCTAATGTTAGTGATATAGGATTAGCTTCACGTTCGCTTAGTGAGAAAGAATTAAAAGAGAATATAACTGTTAGCTCAATAGCAGTTGATGCACTTGTAGTTATTGTAAATAAAGAGAATAGTTTGGGTAATTTATCTAAAGATAAAATTAGAAATATTTATCAAGGAAAAATAACAAATTGGAAAGATGTTTAGAGGAAGCTAATAATGAAACGACAAGAAAAAATATTTAAATCGATTTTCTTAATATCAACTTGTGTATCCATTTTATCGGTTGCGTTAATATTTGTATTTTTATTTAAAAATGGACTTAGTGGCATTTATAGTATAGGTTTTGTAAATTTTATTACAGGAACTACGTGGAAGCCAATACTGAATATATACGGAGTGTTGCCAATGATTATTACAACATTTTATGTGACAATTATTGCTTTAGTATTAGCGACACCAATAGGAGTTTTGAGTGCTATATATTTAGCATATTTTTCAAATAAAAGATATTATGGGTTAATAAAACAGAGTATAAATTTGCTGGCAGCTATTCCGTCAGTAGTATATGGATTTTTTGGAGTTATGATAATAGTTCCGTTCATAAGAAATGTATTTAGAGTTAGTGGTAGTAGTATATTAGCGGCAGGTATTGTCCTAACTATAATGATACTTCCGACTATAATATCTCTAGGTGAAGTAGCGATAAGAGGTGTAGATAATAGTTATTATGAGGCATCATTAGGACTAGGAGCAACAAAAGAAAGATCTGTTTTGGCAGTAGTATTACCAGCAGCTAAATCGGGAGTAATAACTAGTATAATTTTGGCTATGGGAAGAGCAATTGGAGAAACAATGGCAGTAATAATGGTAAGTGGGAACCAAGCAAGAATTCCTACAAGTTTATTAGATGGAGCAAGAACATTAACTAGTAATATCGTATTAGAGATGGGATATGCAACTGGGTTACATAGAGAAGCATTGATATCTACATCGTTAGTTCTTTTAGTAATTACATTTTTTATTAATATAGTATTGAATCACTTTACAAGGAAGGTGAAATAAATGAGATATAGACAACTAGAAGCTAAAGTTTTTAGAATTTTATTAAATATAGCAATAACTATTTGTTTAGTATTCCTTGCAAGTATAGTATGTTATATTGCAATAAAAGGAATTACTTATATAAAATTAGACTTGTTTTCTTTAAAATATACTTCAGAAAATGCCTCAGTAGTACCAGCTATTATAAATACTTTAATAGTAGTATTTTTTACGCTATTAATTTCGACAGTAGTAGGAGTGTGTTCTGCTATTTATCTAAATGAATATGCAGTAAAAGAAAACTTATTTGTAAAGATTATTAGAATAGCTATACAGACCTTACAAAGTACTCCTTCGATAGTATATGGATTATTTGGTACTTTATTATTTGTTAATGTTATATTCAAGGGATATAGTATTATATCGGGAATAATTACTTTATCTATAATGGTGTTACCTCTCATAATAATAAGCACAGAAGAAGCATTAAAAGTAGTGCCTTCTAGTTTAAAGGAAGGAAGTTATGGTCTAGGTGCTGGTAAAATAAGAACTATTTTTAAAATTATTTTGCCATCAGCTTTACCTGGAATATTTTCTGGAATAACTCTTTCAGTAGGAAGGGTTTTTGGAGAAAGTGCCGCTCTTATATATACAGCAGGAACAGTTGCACAAATAGCAACATCGTATGATTCTTCAGGAAGAACTTTAGCTGTTCATATGTTTAATTTATGGAATGAGGGAATGAACACAGAAAAATCATATGCTACGGCACTAGTGTTACTTATTATAGTAATTTTTATAAATTTATTGTCAGTATATATAGATAAAAAATTAACGAAAAGACTTTTAGGTAATTAATAGTAAATATTATAAATAAAATAGGAGAATATTATGAAAAAGAAGATTGAAGCAAAAAATTTAGATTTGTATTATGGAGATTTTCAAGCATTGAAAAATATAAATTTAACTATTGAAGAAAATAAAGTAACTTCATTTATAGGACCAAGTGGGTGTGGAAAGAGTACTTTTTTGAAATCTATAAATAGAATGAATGATTTAATAGATGGTTGCAAAATAACAGGAGAAATAACACTAGATGCAAAAAATATAAAAACATTCGATGTCAATGAATTAAGAAAAAAAATAGGAATGGTATTTCAAAAGCCTAATCCATTTCCAATGAGTATCTATGATAATATTGCATACGGTCCAAGAACGCACGGTATTAAAAGCAAAGCAGAGCTTGATCACATAGTAGAAACATCGTTAAAAGGTGCTGCAATTTGGGAAGAAGTAAAAAATAAATTAAATAAAAGTGCTCTGTCAATGTCTGGAGGTCAGCAACAACGTTTATGTATTGCTAGAGCTTTAGCTGTAAGTCCAGAAGTTTTGTTGATGGATGAGCCTACGAGTGCATTAGATCCTATATCAACTGCTAAAGTAGAAGAGTTGATTTTAAGTTTAAAAGATAAATATACAATAGCCGTAGTTACTCATAATATGCAACAAGCAACGAGAATTTCTGATAATACAGCATTCTTTCTACAAGGTGAAATTATAGAGTTTGGAGTTACTGAAGAGTTGTTTTTAAATCCTAAAAACAAAAAAACAGAAGATTACATAACAGGAAGATTTGGATAAGGAGAATATAATATGAAAAGAACATTTGAAAAAGATTTAAAACAATTAAAAAATAAACTGACTGAGATGATGACATTGTGCCAAGAAGGAGTTAGTTTATCTATAAATGATTTTATAACAGGAACACAGGAACATTTGGACATAATAAAGGATATAGAGTTAAAAATAAATAGGTTGGAACAAGATATAGAATCTGATTGTATTAGATTTTTTATTCAACAAACTCCAGTAGCTAAAGATTTAAGAAATGTATCTTCACTTCTCAAAATGATTACAGATATAGAAAGAATAAGTGATATGGCTTGTGACATAAGTATTATTACTAAAACTACAAATGTAAGATATGCTCCTAATGCGGAAAATTTTATAGAAATGACTAAAAAGGTTTTAGAAATGCTTGATCTTGCAATAAAATCAGTATCAACAAGAGATTTAGAACTAGCTAATGAAGTTATCTCATTAGATAATAGTGTAGATGAATTATATTATATTATAAAAAATGATATAATAAAGAGTATAAAGTTAGCTAACGGAAATGAAAGTGAAGTAATTGATGTTTTGATAGTTGCTAAATATTTAGAAAGAATTGCTGATCACTCTACAAATATAGCAGAGTGGATAATTTATTATCTTATCGGCATTCACAAGGGAGAATAATTTTAAATGATAGTTATTGTTGAAGATGATAATAGTATTCAAGAGTTAATTTCTTATACTTTTACAAATCAAGGGTATCAAGTTAAATCTTTTTATAATGGTGAAAATTTAATAAACTTTTTAAAAGAATATTCTGTAACTATTGTTATATTAGATATAATGCTTCCCGGAAAAAGTGGTATAGAATTGCTTTCTGAGATAAGAAGTGATAGTTTATTAGATGATGTATACATAATAATGTTGACAGCTAAAGGTGATGAATATAGCAAAATATTAGCTTTAGATAATGGTGCAGACGATTATATAACTAAGCCATTTAGTGTATTAGAATTATTATCACGTGTTAAAGCAGCATTTAGAAGAATAAAGAAAAATAGTAAGAGTGATTACTTATACTATAAAGATTTAAAAATTGATACAGTAGGTCACAGTGTATATTTAAACAATAATTTAGTAGAACTAACAGTAAAAGAATATAAATTGTTAGTAATATTAATGGAAAATAGAGGACGAGTTATTTTAAGAGATACTTTGCTAGACAATATTTGGGGTTATAATTTAGAAAGTAGTAGAACTTTAGATGTTCATATAAGTTCTCTTCGTTCTAAATTAAAATCTATATCTGCTGATATAGAGACTGTAAGAGGGCTCGGTTATAGAATAAGGTGAAATTATGATAAAAAAAATAGCTAATTCAATAATAATAGTATCAACAATATCGCTTATATTATCTATGATTTTAATTTTCTTTTACAATTATAAGCAATATATTGATAGTCAGACTAGAGATCAAAAAGGAACAATATTAATTTTAAAAAATAGTTTAGAATACTCAGGGACAAACTTTTTATCTACTTTAGAAAATAATGATTATGAAATAACTTTATTAAACATTAACGGGGAAATTTTATTTGATAATACAAATAAAAAAATGGTGGGTATTGTAGAAAATAAAGAAAATTACAAGATAGGTTATGGTTACAAGTATAAAGATAATAATATCATAGAAACAAAGTTGTATAGTGCAGTAAACGTAGGAGAAAATATACTAAGAATATCTAGTAAACAATATACTCCAATAACTATATTCTATGGTATAAGTCAACCTATTTTAATATTTCTAGTTTTAATATATGTAATATCTGTACTTTTAGCTAAAAAATTATCACAAAATATTGTAGATCCGTTGTATAATATTGATTTAGATAATCCGTTAAAAAATAACGTTTATGATGAAATAAGTCCTTTATTGTTACATTTAGCAAAACAAAAAAAAGAATTAAAGAAAAGTATTCAAAAACTTTATGAAAAAAATGAAGAAATTATCCACATTACCGAAAATATAAAAGAAGCTGTAATAATTTTAGATAAAAATGGTAATGTGGTATCTACTAATCATACAGCTCAAAAAATATTTAATATAAATGTTAATGAATATTATTTGGATAATTTTAAAGACTATAACTATAGAGAAGTAATTAATAAGGCGATAAAAGGGGAAAGTAACAAAGGAAGAATATTTCTAAATGATAATATCTATAGAATAACTGCAAAAGTAAGTTCATTTAAAAATGAAGATTTAGCTATTTTTGTATTTTTAGAAGATATAACGCAAGAGGAGAAAAATTTAAAATTTCGAAAAGAATTTTCTGCAAATGTATCTCACGAGTTAAAAACACCACTTTCATCAATAATGGGAATGAGTGAAGCAATAGAACAAGGATTAGTAAAAGATGAAGACACCAAATTCTTTGCTAGTAAAATAAATAAAGAATCAATGAGGTTATTAAATTTAATTAGTGATATAATAAAGCTATCCAAGATGGACGAAGGTAATTTATATGACAAATTTGAGTTAGTAAATATAAATGATATAATTGTTGATATAATTAATAATCTTGAAAACAAATATACGAAAAAAAATATAAAAATTATTACAGATATTGAACCAGTTCAAATACAAGGTATTAAAAGATTAATATATGATATGATTTATAATATTATTGATAATTCAATAATTTACAACGTAGAATCTGGAACGGTATATATAGAATTGAATGAAAATTATTTATTAGTAAAAGATAGTGGTATAGGTATAAGTGAATCTGATCATCAACGTGTATTTGAAAGATTTTATAGAGTTGATAGATCACATTCTAAACTTACAGGAGGTACAGGATTAGGATTATCAATAGTAAAAAATGTTGCTAATATTCATAAGATGCTCGTGCAACTAAATAGCAAAATTAATAAGGGAACAGTAATAAAATTAATTTTTAATAATAGCTAGAATAAATTGAATAATATAACAAAGTTAGATATTCCTAATTAGAGTTTTCTATTTATGGAATATCTTTCTTATAAATATAACATATTTATACATATTTTAATTAGTAATATTTATATAGACTTATAAAATTGATAATACAACTAATAGACAATGTATATACGTTGTGATATAATTTTTATGATTAATTTTTAGGAGGATATTGTGGATTATATCGTAAATACTATAAAATTTTTAATTGATTTCATTTTACATATTGATGATCATTTAGGAGAGTTGATGAATACATACGGTCCTTGGTGGATGTATGGCATTATATTTTTAATAATATTTATTGAAACAGGTGTGGTATTTATGCCGTTCTTACCAGGAGATTCTTTACTATTTGCTAGTGGAGCTTTGTGGGCAGCTACAGGAAATAATGTGTTTCTGTTACTATTTATATGTATATCAGCAGCGGTAATAGGAGATAATTGTAACTATTTTATAGGACGAAACTTCTCTGAGTACTTAAAGTCGAAATCTTGGTTCAAGAAATTTGTTAGTGATGAAAACTTATCTGATGCAGAAAAATTTATTGAAAAGCATGGAGGAAAATCTATTTTCTTAGCTAGATTTTTCCCAATTATTAGAACAATTGTTCCGTTTTTAGTAGGAGCAGGGAAGATGGATTATCGCAAGTTTAGAGTTATAGACTTCTTTGGTGGTTTGACTTGGTGTACTATATTCGTTACAGTAGGATACTTATTCGGTAATATTCCTTTCGTAAAAGATAATTTCTCTTTAGTAGTTATAGCTATTATTTTAATAAGTTTAATTCCTATATTTATAGGAGCTATAAAAGCAAGAAAATCTGCAAAATAAATTTGTATTAAAAAGATAATAGTAATGTACATCGTTTTATTATTATCTTTTTTATTATTGTGTTGAAAAAGGTTACATAATAATGATATAATGTAAGAAAAGATTATAAAAGGAGAAATATTATGCCAAGAATAGTAGTTCGTGGAATGGAAAAAGAAGATTTAAAAAAAGTAGATGGAAAATTGCTGGATAGCGTAGCAGAAATTATACAAAGACCTAAAGATACTTTTACAATAGATTTGGTTGAGAGTGTAGCAATAGTTGAAGGACAAGAAATTTCACGTGTTTATATTGAAATCTCTTGGAAAAATAGACCTACAGAAGTTTGTGAACAAGTTGCTAAGGCTATAAATACTATTTTAGAAAGTATAGGCTACAAAAAAGTTTATGTTTACTTTAAAGATATAGATTTAGAAAAAGAATTTGTATTTTAAAATTTATTAAATAAAATTATTACTAAACAAAAATATTTTCCAAAATATGTTGTTAATCTTTACAATGTATTTTGGAAATGTTTTTTATTGTTAAGTTTCAATATATTATAAAAATATTTTATTAATATTTACTATATAAAAAATGATAAAGATATCTTTATATATGATTTATATTAGAAAAATCGTGTGTATTATGTTATAATAAAATATAAAAATTTTAAAGAGAGGAGATTGGAAGAATGACAAATAGTTCAAAAGAACAAGAAAAATTAAATGATGATTTAATTGAAGAAAAAGAAATTAATGATGAAAGTATAGTATTATTTAATGGAAAATATAATACTTTGAATGACGAGTTGAACTCAAATCAGGAGGATGTGACAGAACAATCTTCGGAGAGCAACGAAGAGTATTTGGAGTTATTAGAACAAATAAAAAATAAAGTTTCGGAAGAAAGCAAGGATTCAAATGATTTAGAAGATACATTGGTACTAGATAGGGAAGAATTAAATAGAGCGTTAGAAGAAGAAAAAGTAAAGATAAACAAAGAAGAAACATTAATAACGGACATAAAATTAGCAGAAGTAGCAATGGCAGGAGCGTCGTTGTCAGCATTAAGTGAAAGAGAATTTAATTCTGAAAATGAACCAATACAAATTAATGAAAATAGAAAAGCTGTTTTGGAAGTTATAGGATTAAAGAAAAAAATAGGATTAAAAACTATTGTAGAAGATATAACTTTTGATATGCATGAAGGAGAAATAATTGGTTTATTAGGTCCTAATGGTAGTGGTAAGACTACAATTATGCGTATGTTAGTAGGTCTTACTAAAATTACAAAGGGAGATATTTTCTGTTTTGAGAAATCACTTGGCCTTGGTGATACTGCTATGCTTTCTGAGATAGGTTCTATGATAGAATCTCCAGAATTTTATAATTATATGACAGGATATGCAAATTTAAAACAATTAGCACGTCTTTCTACAAAGAAAATAACTAAGCAAAAAATAAAAGAAGTTTTAGAATTTGTAGGATTAGAAAAAGTTGCTAGGAAAAAAGTTAAGACATATTCTCTAGGAATGCGTCAAAGATTGGGATTAGCACAAGCGTTGTTAATTGATCCAAAAATATTGATTTTGGATGAACCTGTTAATGGATTAGATCCACAAGGTGTTCAAGATTTTCGTAATAAATTAAAAGAAATTGCTGCAACAGGTGTTTCTATATTAATTTCTTCTCATTTGCTTGATGAAATAGAAAAAGTATCGGATAGAATTATCGTACTGGAGCAAGGACACATTATCGCAGATGATACAATAAATAACTTGATTTCAGAAGATGTAGAAAAAACATTAATTTCTACTTATGATGATAAATTAGCAGAATCATTAATCAAAGATTTAGATATTGACTATACATACACTAAAGAAGGATTTGTATTTGAAAATCTTCAAAAAGAAGATAAAGCTAGAGTAATTTCTTATTTAGTAAATAGTTATGTGGAAATTGATACAGTGAAAATAGTTAAAAAATCTCTTGAGGAAAGATTCTTAGAAATAACTGGTAAAGGAGGAGAGAAATAATGAAATTATTAATTAATGAATTTATAAAAGATTATAAAAAGAAGACTACTTGGTTATATTTTATACTTATGTTCGGATTAGTTGTAATAATTGAGTACATAAGTAAGTTTAACTATGGCGAAGAACTTCCTAGTCATACGGTTATAATAAGTAATTCGTTTATGTCTATCATTGATATAGCGATTGTTTTTTCTATGATAATTTTTGCTAATAACCTTTCACAAGAGTATTCTAAAGGAACTATTAAATTTTTATATTCGAAACCTAAGTCTAGAACAGCTATTTTAACAGCGAAGGTATTTGAAGCTATTTTCAACGTTATTTTTATGTCTTGTGTAGGATTTGTATTTTCTTTGTTTGTACAAAAGTATGTTGTTTACAAAAAAGATTTTAATTTCTTTAGTTTGCTAAAAGAAAAAATGTCAGACGAATATTTCGGAAGAGTTCTTTGGGAACAACTAGGAGTCAGTTTGTTAACTATGTTGTTATATAGTATATTCTTTATTTCGTTGGTATTACTAATCTGTACTTGGCTAAAAACTCAAATATTATCTCTTATAGTAGTTATGCTTATGATTGTTGGTAAAAGTATAATTTCTGGATTGTCAATATGGGTAGCTACTAAATTTACAGCAGCCAAATATATATTTACTAATATATCATTATTGCCTAGCTATTACTATTCAGAAACAACTAGAGAATATGTTAAAGATCTATATAAATTAAATGTTACAGAGTTGTTCTTAATGACTTTATGTTACACGGTTTTATTTATAGTTGTTTCATATATAATTAATGCAAGAAGAGATGTAACTTTAGATTAGTTGGAGGGTGTAGATGAAAAGTAATTTAGAAAAATTAAATAGGATACTAGATATACTAGATATAGATAATCAAATTGTATGCGGTAATTTTGACAACTATGAAGAAAGTTTAGAGCAAATAAAATTTTCTAACGATGGCGTAAAAAAAGTTGTATTAAGATACTTACAAAGAATGAAGAAATCTATTGAATATAATTTGAAAAAAGAAAAATTAGTAAAAGTTTATAGCTCAGTAGCAGTGTATACGTTGTTCGTACCTAGTGAAGAAAATGAAAGTGAATTTTATATTCTATCTCCTTACTTAGAGAACTATATATCTGTTAACGACTACAAAGAAATGTTGATTAAACAAAGTTTAGATATTGAAGATAATGTTAAAAACTTAGTTGTATCATTCCCAGTTACTAATAAAAAGAAATTTAATTATTTGTTAGAATTAATTGCAGAACGAGAAGACATCAATTATTTAGAAGAAATAGAAATATTCCAAGATACTAGTGTCAAAACAACTAAAAAAATCACATATGATACTCAATATGGAGTAAATGAAGTTTTGGAAAATCAAGCAAAACTTCATAGAGAGTTAAGAGAAGCTTTACTTCTAGGGGATATAACTAAAGTGGAAATGATGTTTGATTTGCGTGGCTATTCACTTACTTGCGTAGATTATCCTACTGAAGACAACGCACATAGAAGAAAGTTAAATTACGTTAATGATGTTTTACATGCAGTACTATTAAATAGTGAAGCTAGTTTAGTAGATGTTGATAGTTTATGGATAAATATAAAAAATAAACTGGATAACTATGATTTTTCTGAAGATATAATTAGAAAATATTGTTTATTAATAGATAAAGAACGTTATAAAAATAAACAACAAGTAGTAAGAAATTGCATTTTATATATTAATGACCATATACGAGAAAAAATTAGCTTAAATGATGTCAGTGATTATTTAGGAGTAAACAAAAGTTATTTGTCTTCTATATTTAATAGAGAAATGGGCTTTAGTATAGTTGATTATATTCACGACAAGAGAATATCTAACTCTAAGTACTTACTAAGCAATACAGACTTCTCTATTTCTGAAATATCTGATTATGTAGGTTACTATGATACAAGTTATTTTATAAGAATTTTTAAATCTTTAGAAAAAATAACTCCATTGAAATATCGCGAATTATCAGCAAAAGAAAATAATATTTAATTAGAGGATACTAGAACTATGATTCTAGTATCTTTTTTTGTCTAATATTGTGTTAAAGTATCATTCTTATAAAATTATAATATATAGATATTAATATGTTGACAAAAATTTCAAAAAGTTGTAAACTACAGTCTACAAGTGTAGATTATAAATTTAGTATGGAGTGATAAAATTGCGAAAAACATTATTAATTAAAGGCATGAGTTGTGTAAACTGTGCCAGCAAAATAGAAAAAAATTTACAAAGTATTAAAAATATAAATGATGCTAAAGTTAATTTTGCTAGTGAAAAGTTAATAGTTGATTATAATAACGAAGAAACTTTGGATGAAATTTATAGAACTGTAGAACAATTAGGATATAAGATTTCATCACAAAAAAGTTATAAGGAAGTATTTATTATTAATGGTATGGGATGTGTTAGTTGTGCCAGCAAAATTGAACGTGTTGTTAGAGAACTTGATGGTATAGAATCGGCACAAGTTAATTTTGCAACAGAAAAATTATATGTAACTTCTAGTAGTAATGTTAGAGAACAAGTAATATTCGTTGTTGAGAAATTAGGTTATAATATAAATATTGTAAATAGTGAAACTACCGATTTAAAAAATAGTGATGATAACAAATTAAAGTCCCAACTACAATTATCAATATTGTTGATAATACCGCTACTATATTTATCTATGGGACATATGGTAGGATTGCCTATTCCTACAATTTTGCACAATAATTTTTATATGGCTTTAGCACAGTTAATATTATCGGTGCCTATAATTATTGTTAATTTTGGTTATTATACTAAAGGAATAAAAAATTTAATACAAAAGCAACCTAATATGGATTCCTTAGTTGCTGTTGGAACATCTGCGGCTTTTGTACAAGGTATAGTAGCTATATTCTTTATATATAAAGGAGAACAAGTAGATATTTATTTTGAATCAGGAGCAGTTATCTTAACATTAATTACATTGGGTAAATATTTTGAACAAAAAGCTAAAAATAAGACTACAAAGTCAATACAATCTTTACTAGATTTAGCTCCAAAATATGCAACAAAAATAGTTGACGGCAAAGAGCAAAATATTCCTGTAGAATTGGTAAAAGTAGGAGATTTACTAATTTCTAAAGCTGGCGAACAAATAGCTGTTGATGGTGTTGTAGAAAAAGGTAATGCACAAATAGATGAATCTATGCTAACTGGAGAGAGTATGCCAGTTACTAAAAGTATAGGAAATACTATTATAGGAGCTACTCTAAATAAAAATGGACTTGTTTACTACCGTGTAACACGTGTAGGAGAAGATACTACGTTAGCACAAATTAAAAATTTTATTGAAGAGGCACAAGGATCAAAAGCACCTATTGCAAAATTAGCAGATAAGATTGCCGGTTATTTTGTTCCTATAGTTATAGTAATAGCACTAATTACATTACTTTATTGGATATTTGTAGGTCAGGATTTACAATTAGCTTGGGAAACATTTATTGCAGTTTTAGTTATTGCTTGTCCTTGTGCGTTAGGATTAGCTACTCCCACAGCTATTATGGTAGCTACAGGAAAAGGAGCTCAATATGGAATTCTTGTAAAAAATGCGGAAGCATTTGAACGAGTTAGTACAGTAGATACTGTAGTTTTGGACAAGACAGGTACGATAACTAGAGGAGAGCCAATAGTAACTAATATATTGTCTAACATTGATGAAGAACTATTGTTAACTTACACAAGTAGTGTAGAGATGTTCTCAACACACCCGATAGCAAAAGCTATTGTCAATAAATCTAAAGAGAATAACATTTCTATACTTCCGACAGAAGATTACAAAATTTTGGAGGGATTAGGAGTTTATGCAAAAGTTTTAGAAAAAGATGTATACATAGGTAATATTATCCTTGCTGAGAAATATGCTAAACAAATAATATTCAAAAAAGAAGCAGATCAATTATCAAATGAGCAAAAGACTGTATTGTTTGTAATTGTAGATGGAGAAATTGTCGGGATAATTGCTATCGCTGATGAAATCAGGGCTAGCAGTATTAAAGCTATTTCTTCTATAAAAAATTTAGGCATTGATGTTATTATGTTAACAGGAGATAACAGTTTAACAGCACAAACTATTGCTAAAAAGGTAAATATAGAACGAGTATACTCAGAAGTATTCCCTAATGACAAAGCAAATATTGTTAAGTCATTACAAAATGAAGGGAGAGTAGTTGCTATGGTAGGGGATGGTATTAATGACGCTCCGTCATTAGTTCAGGCACAAGTCGGTATGGCAATAGGTGCAGGTAGTGATGTTGCAATAGAGTCAGCTGATATTGTATTAATGAATAGTGATTTAAAGGACGTGTATACTGCGATTAAATTGAGTAATAAAACATTAAAAACTATTAAACAAAATTTATTTTTTGCATTTCTTTATAATGTTTTAGGAATACCAATAGCTGCGGGTATATTGTATCCAATATTATTAAATCCTATGTTAGCGGGACTTACTATGAGCTTTAGTTCTATTTCGGTAGTTCTAAATGCTCTTAGATTGAATTATTGGACAGGTAAATAGGAGGCTATATGATAACACAAGCTGAATGGAATGTTATGGATATAGTTTGGGCTAACCCCAAAATTGATGCCATTACTATCCATAAAAATTTGGAACCAAAATTAAAGTGGAGTATATCTACTGTAAAGACATTAATTTCACGTTTAGTTAAGAAAAATTACTTAAATGCAGAAAAAATTGGAAAAACATATTTTTACTCTGCTACTAAAAATAAACAAGAACTAATTTATCAAAAAATAGATAACACATTTGATTTAATATGTGATACTAATCAAGGAGAGGTAATGTTGCATATTTTGGATATTGTTAAGTTAAGTGATGGTGATATACAAAATATAATATCAAAATTGGAAATTATGAAATTGAAGGCTCCTAAAAAAATAAAATGTAATTGTTCTAAAGGACGTTGTCAATGCAAGCCTTTGAATAAAAATTTATAATATAATATTTTTAGAAAATAAATTATCTTCCTCTTGACATTTTTTAAGTTTTATTATAGTATTAGTAAATAATTATCGTGACAAAGTGAAATACAAAGTAGATTTTATTTTACTAATATTAATAAAGAGAGTTGAGTTCGTGGCTGAAAAACTTGACATTAATTTTTAAAATAAGGAACACTACTTTGAACAAATTAATATTTTTATTTGATTAGAGGTACTTTTTAAGTATAAATTAGGGTGGCACCACGAGATTGAATCGTCCCATATAAGCATTAGCTTGTATGGGATTTTTATTATTGAGAGGAGGAGAATATTAATGGCAATAATTAATATACCTAGAGGAACGCAAGATATATTACCAGAAGAATCTAAAAAATGGCAATATATAGAAAACAAATTAAGAAAAATAAGTAATAATTTTTGTTATGATGAGATAAGAACTCCTATGTTTGAATCTACGGATTTATTTGCGAGAGGTGTAGGGGATACAACCGATATAGTTCAAAAAGAGATGTATACTTTTTTTGATAAGGGTAACCGTTCTTTAACTCTTAGACCTGAAGGAACTGCAGGAACTGTACGTTCGTATATAGAAAATAAACTTTTTGCAAATAGTATAAAACCTCAAAAATTATTTTATATAGGACCTATGTTTAGGTATGAAAGAAAACAAAAAGGAAGATATCGTCAATTTGTACAGTATGGCGTAGAAGTTATTGGAGATGAAAGTCCTAGAATTGACGCGGAAGTAGTTAGTTTAGCTTATAATATTTATAAAAGTTTTGGGATAAATAATATTAAAGTAAGTATTAATTCGTTAGGAAATACTAGTGAAAGAAGAGAATACAATGAAGCATTAGTTAAGCATTTTGAACCTAGAATAGATGAATTTTGTGATGATTGTAAGAATAGATTACACAAAAATCCTATGAGAATATTAGATTGTAAAATTAATGCAAATCACGAGCTTATGTCAACAGTTCCAAAATTGTTGGATTTTTTGGGAGAAGAATCAAAAAATTATTTTAATGAAGTTTTAAGACATTTAGATAATTTAGGAGTTAAGTATGAAGTAGATAACAATTTAGTTAGAGGATTAGATTATTACACTCATACAGCATTTGAAATTATGATAGACAATCCAGATGTGGAACTAAAAACTCTTTGTGGTGGAGGACGCTACAATGGGCTAGTAGAACTATTAGGTGGACCTAATGGTGAAAAAGGAATAGGGTTTGCATTAAGTATAGAAAGACTGCTACTTGCATTAGAGAGTGAGGATATTACTTTGCCTATAGATGATACTATTGATATATTTGTGGTTTCTATGGGAGATAAAGCAGGAGAATTTGCAATAAAATTAACCAATGATTTGCGACTTAATAATTTAAAAGTTCAAAACGATTATTTTGATAAAAAAATGAAAGCTCAATTAAAATTAGCTGATAGATACAAAGCTAAATACACCGTCATAATAGGAGATAATGAATTATTAGATAACAATGTAATTATTAAAGATATGACAAAATTTACGCAAGAAACAGTAAATGTAAATAACATACTAGAATATTTTGAAGAGAGAATTGGAGGAAGATAATAATGAGTGCATACGGAAGAACGGATTATGCAGGTTTAATAGATGAAAAATATGTTGGTCAAAAAGTTACTATAAAAGGATGGGTAAGCAAGCGCCGAGATCTTGGGAATTTAATATTTATTGATGTAAGAGATAGAATGGGTGTTGTTCAATGTATTTTTTCTGGAGAAAAAAATGAGCAAGCTCATAAAGTAGCTGATACATTGAGAAATGAATACGTAGTATCTATAGAAGGTGAAGTAGTTTTACGAAGTGAAGGAACTGTAAATGACAAAATACGTTCTGGTAAAGTAGAAATTATAGTTGATAATGTAGAAATCTTGTCAAGTTCAAAAACATTACCGTTTGTTCTTGATGACGCAAGTTTGTCAAGTGAAGAGTTACGAATGAAATATCGTTACTTAGATTTACGTCGTACAGAATTAGCAGATGTAATACATCTAAGATCTAAGATAACTAAAGCTACTAGGGATTATTTAGATAATCAAAATTTTGTAGATGTAGAAACGCCAATCTTGACAAAATCTACGCCAGAAGGAGCAAGAGATTATTTAGTTCCTAGCCGTGTTCATCCCGGGGAATTTTATGCTTTACCACAATCACCACAACTATTTAAACAATTATTGATGGTGGCAGGTTTTGATAGATATTACCAAATAGCTAGATGTTTCCGTGATGAAGATTTAAGAGCTGATCGTCAACCAGATTTTACACAAATTGATATGGAAATGAGTTTTATGTCACAAGATGAAATTATAACCATGATTGAAGGTTTAATAGCTCACGTTATGAAAGAAGTTAAAGGTATTGATGTTAAGTTACCTTTTGAAAGAATGGACTATAACGAAGCTATGGAAAGATTTGGTAGTGATAAACCAGATACTAGATTTGGTATGGAGCTAAAAGATGTTAGCGACATAGTAGAAAATAGTGATTTCAAAGTATTTTCTAATGCAGTAGAACAAGGTGGAGCAGTCAAATGTATCGTAGCTAAAGGAGTAGCTGAACAATATTCAAGAAAAGATATTGATGCCTTAGGGAACTATGTAGCTAATTATGGTGCAAAAGGTCTTGCTTGGGTAAAAGTTACAGAAGAAGGATTTACAGGAGCAATTGCAAAATTCTTTAATGAAGAACTAGTTGCTAAAATTAAAGAACGTGTTGATGCAGAAGTAGGAGATATAATTTTATTTGCAGCAGATAGTAAAAAAGTATGCTATGCCTCTTTAGGAGCATTGCGTCAAAAATTGGCACGAGATTTAGACTTAATTGATCCTAATAAATTTAATTACTTATGGGTAGTAAATTGGCCATTATTAGAATTTGATGAAGAAAGTGGTAAGTATAGTGCAGCTCACCATCCATTCACTATGCCAAAAGTTGAAGATGTACATTTATTAGAAACAGAACCAGAAAAAGCTTATGCGCAAGCTTATGATATAGTTCTTAATGGATATGAGCTAGGTGGAGGAAGTATGAGAATATATGATAAAGATATTCAAACTTCCATGTTAAAAGCGTTAGGATTTAGTGAAGAAAGTGCAAGAAGTCAATTTGGTTTCTTGTTAGATGCTTTTGAGTACGGAGTGCCACCACACGGAGGATGTGCTATAGGATTAGATAGATTTGTTATGTTACTTGCAGGTCGTGACAATTTAAGAGATACGATAGCATTCCCTAAAACAGCAAATGCATCTTGTTTGATGACAGACGCACCATCTAAAGTAGATTTAGAACAATTATTAGAGTTAAATATTTCAGTTATAAGAAAATAAACTTAAAAATGTAGCTTATAAAATAAATAAGCTACATTTTTTATAGTAATTAGCTTTATAAATTTAATTAGAATACTACAATATAATTAACAAATATGATATTATAATAGTTAATACTCTAATATTAAGGATATATTATGCTATGAAAATAAAAGAAATAATAGTAGTTGAAGGTCGTGATGATACTAACAGAGTAAAAGAAGCTGTAGATTGTGATACATTTGAAACTAACGGATCGGCAATTACGAAAAGAAAAATAGAAAGATTGAAAATATTGTCGCAAAATAGAGGAATAATAATATTAACTGATCCTGATTATGCAGGCAAACGCATTAGAAATATAATAACTCAAAATATTCCTACAGCCAAACAAGCATACATATCTAATAAAAAAGCTGTTGATAAAAAAGGTAAGATAGGTATAGAAGCGGCAAGTAAAGAAGATATTATTTTTGCATTAGAAAAATGTTATACACCTTTGGAAACAATCAAAAATGATATAACTAATGAGCTATTAATAAAATTAGGTCTAGTTGCTGATAAATCCTCAAAAATTTTAAGAGAGAAACTTTGTGAAAAGTTAAATATTGAATATACTAATGCTAAGCAATTGCTAAATAAATTAAATATGTATAATATTTCAAAAGAGCAACTAGTAGCTAAAATTAACGAAATAGAAGGAAAACATTAATGATAGGTACACCTAAAAAAACATTTCAAATATTAAAAAAATATGATTTTAAATTCAAGAAAAGTTTTGGGCAAAATTTTTTAATAGATAACAATATTTTAAACAGAATTGTAGATGGTGCTAGAATAGACGAAGAAACAGCTGTAATAGAGATAGGTTCAGGAATAGGATCATTGACTGAAGCTTTAGCCAAAAAAGCTAAAAAAGTTATTTCTCTTGAAATTGATAAAAGATTATTACCGATTTTAGAAGAAACATTATTTGACTACGATAATGTCCAAATTATTAATGAGGATATTTTAAAGGTTGATGTTGATAAAGTTATAAAAGAGCAATTAGTCGACTGTAATAAAATTATGGTGGTAGCTAATTTACCATATTATATTACCACGCCCATACTTACTCATTTATTAGAAAATACTACATTAATTGATGGTTATGTAGTAATGATGCAAAAAGAAGTTGCAAATAGATTAAATGCTAAAGTAGGCACAAAGGATTATAATTCGTTAACTGTGCTGTTAAATTATTATACAAATGTAGAATATTTATTTACTGTGCCTAAAAAAGTTTTTGTGCCAGCACCTAATGTTGAGAGTGCGGTAGTTAGAATTATGACTAAAGATAACAAAGAAATTGATATTGATGAAGACAAATTTTTTAAATTTGTTAGAAAGTGCTTTGCGCAACGTAGAAAAACATTAATGAATAATCTTATTGCTTTTGTAGGAAAAGATAAAAAAGAGATTTTAACAACAACTTGCTTAGAAGTAGGAATTGATCCTGCTAGAAGAAGTGAAACATTGTCAATAATTGAATTTAACAATTTACATAAGAAATTATTAGAAATGAATGTAATTAACTAATAAAATAATATTTAAATAAGAAAAGAAGAATATTTAGTATTTTACGATAGTAAACTATTAAATATTCTTTTATAATTTGATTAATTTTTTAATATTATAAAATATATAAAACTAAAACTTAATAATAAATATTGTGTATAGGAATACAATATGATATAATAACAACTGATAATGGTTATCAATTCATTTAAAGGAGATGATATTTATATATAGAAAGAGAGCTTTTTGGATAGTATTGTTCGTCTTATTATCTATCTTTTCATTAACTATTGGCGTTGAAGATTTTAGTATTGCACAAGTTATTAAAGGTGACGAAGAACATACCAAGCTTCTTTTATTGAGTAGACTACCTAGATTATTGAGTATTATAGTTACTGCAAGTATCTTAAGTATAAATGGTTTAGTTATGCAAACTATGGCGAACAACAAATTTGTATCTCCATCAACAACGGGAATAATGGATTGGTGCAAGTTAGGTGTATTATTTACATTATTTTATTATCAAGATGCCAGTATTTTGATGAAAATATTGGTGGCTTTAATATTTGGTTTATTTGGTAGTTTTTTCTTTATGAAGTTGATAAGAGTTATAGGTACTAAAGATAATTTAATGTTGCCACTAATAGGTATAATGCTTGGAGGAGTTGTAGGAAGTGTCTCGACATTCTTTGCTTATAAGTACGATATTTTGCAAAATATTTCTTCGTGGCTACAAGGTAATTTTGCTTTAATATCTAAAGGTAATTATGAAATACTTTATTTTGGGGTACCATTGCTATTTGTTGTCTATTCTTATGCTAATTTATTTACTATTTCTGGATTAGGAGAGAAGATAGCAACAAATTTAGGACTTAATCATAATAGAATACTTAGTATAGGGATGATGATAATTTCTACGACTACAGCAATAGTGGTTGTTACTATAGGGAGTATCCCATTTGTAGGGTTAATAATTCCAAATATTATTAGTATGATAAAAGGAGATAATCTAAAATCTACTATTTTTGATACAGCACTTTTAGGCTCTTACTTTTTATTAATAGCAGATATTATTGGTAGATCTTTATATATGCCATATGAAATACCTATAAGCGTTGTAGTTGGAGTAGCAGGTAGTATAATATTTTTATTTATTTTATTAAAAGGAAAAAAATATGCAAGATAGTGTAGTAAGAAAAAAGTTAATAATACTTTCTTTAGTTTCTTTGTTTATAGTTTTAACATATATATTTATTGGAGCAAACTCAGATTATATATTAAATTTACGTATAAAAAAAATAGCAACTATAATTTTAGTTTGTTATGCTACCGGATACTCATCTGTTGCATTTCAAAGTATAACTAACAATAATATTTTAACTCCTAGTATTATGGGGTTAGAAAGTTTATATATATTTTTACAAACATTAGTAGTTTATATTTTTGGATCTAGTAAGCTTAGTAAGATGACAGGTTTTACTGAATTTTTTGTATCATTATTTCTAATGATTATATTTTCACTAATAATTTATGTATTTCTATTTGAGAAATTGTCAGCTAGTGTAAATATGGTAGTTCTTTGTGGTATAGTATTAGGTGGTCTGTTTGGATCGCTATCTAATTTTATGCAAGTATTGTTAGATCCGAATGAATTTTTAGTATTACAAGGGAAAATTTTTGCTAGTTTTAATACTATTAGTTATGGATATTTACAGATATCGGCCATATTATTAATTATAGTGTTAATAGTATCATTATATTTTATGGCTAAATTAGATGTTCTATCACTAGGGAAAAAAACCTCAATATCTTTGGGGGTTAATTATAGTAGATTAGTTAAAATTATTTTTATTTTAATTTCTATTTTGGTTAGTGTATCTACTGTTTTAGTCGGTCCTATGACTTTTTTAGGAATAATTGTAGTTAGTATAACTAGACAATATATTTCTAGCTATAAGCACATTTATAAAACTGCTTTTTCTACAATAATAGGAATTATATTAGTTGTAGGCTCTATGTTAATTATGGAAAGAGTATTTTCTTACGATACAGCAGTATCAATAATTATAAACTTTATTGGGGGAATTTACTTTATTTATTTAATAATTAAGGAGAATAAGCGAAATGTTAGAAGTTAAAAATATAACTAAAGTTTACGGAAAATCTAAAGTTTTGGACAATGTAAGTTGTAAAGTTGAAAAAAATAAATTCACAGCATTTATAGGGAGTAATGGAGCAGGTAAAAGTACATTAATTAATATAATGGCTAGAACTCTAAAAGCTGATAGTGGAGATGTTATTATTGATAATAAATCTTTAACTAATTGGCAAACGGAAGAGTTAGCCCAAAAAATTTCTATATTAAGTCAATTTAATAATATTAATATTAGAATAACAGTACGAGATTTAGTTTCTTTCGGTAGATATCCATATTGTAAAGGAAATTTAAAATTAGAAGATAAAGAAAAGGTTGATGAAGCACTCAATTATATTGGAATAGAACATTTACAAAATAAATTTTTAGATGAGCTTAGTGGTGGGCAAATTCAGATGGCTTATATAGCTATGGTAATAGCTCAAGATACTGATTATATCTTGCTTGATGAACCACTTAATAATTTAGATATGAATCATTCTGTAAAAATAATGAAAGTTTTACGCAAATTGGTAAGAGAAAAAAATAAAACTGTTATAGTTGTAATTCATGATATAAATTTTGTATCTGTTTATGCAGATAATGTAGTGGCACTAAAACAAGGTATAATAGTAGCAGAAGGATCTAATGAAGATGTAATAACTAAAGAAGTTTTGCAAGATATTTATTCTTTAGATATGGATATATATTCAGTAAATAATTGTAGAATATGTATGTATTATAATTAAAATAATTTGGAGGTTAAAAAATGAAAAAATTTAAAAAAATATTAATGCCATTTGCAGCAGTAGCTATGGCAACAACGTTGGTGGCGTGTTCAAGTAGTAGTGATTCTACAACACAAAATAGCAGTATGACTAAGGTGAATATTGAGACTAGCAAAGGAAATGTGGAAGTGGTAAAAAATCCTAAAAATGTTGCAGTCTTTGATATAGCTGTTCTTGATTTAATGCAACGTTATGATGTGAAAGTAGAAAATTTAATTACACCTAAAATATCAGCTAATTATGTTTCAGATATGATAAAAGATACTCAAAAGGGTGGTAGTTTGAAAGAACCAGATTATGAATCCATTAGTACATTTAAGCCTGATGTAATATTTACAGCCGGTAGACAAGAAAGTGTTCTTGATGAATTAAAAAAACTTGGAACAGTAGCATACTTTACTACAGATAATAATAATTTCTTTGATAGTATGATAAAGACTAATATGGAAGTGGCCAAAGTATTTGGTGTTGAAGATAAAGTGAATAAAGATAAAGCTAACTTTGAAGCAAAAATAAAAGAAATATCAGAAAAAGCAAAATCTTCTGGTAAAAAAGTTTTAATAGTAATGACTAATGAAGGAAAAATAACAGCATTTGGACCTAATAGTCGCTTTGGATATATTCACAGTTTATTTGGATTTGAGGCTGCAGATCCTAATATCCAAGAAAGTTCTCACGGAAATGAAATAAATTATGAATATATTTCAAAATTAAATCCTGATATTATATTCTATGTTGATCGTAATAAAGTTGTTCAAAGTAAAACTAACGCTAATGCACAATCTACATTAGATAATGAGCTTGTTAAAACTACAAATGCGAGCAAAAATGGACAAATTTATGAATTAGATGCTGAATATGTTTATTTAGCACCTAATGGTTTAACTTCTTTTGAAAGAACTATTGATCAAATAGCAAAAGCAGTAAATTAAAAAATAAGCTATATATTAACTAAAATATGCTTAGGTTAATATATAGCTATTTTTATTATTTAATTATTTTATATCGTTCAATAAAATCAATAAAATTACAAACAACAGGCAACTTAGTGTCGTTTTTTAAATATGCCATATAAAAAAAACTATTTTGTTCTATATCTTGAATTTGTAATTTTTTAATATTTAATTTATTTAATATGGGTAAATCAGGAACAATAGCTATTCCTAAATGTTGGCTTACTAATCCTATTATAGTTTGTTCATCTTCAGCAGTATATAATATATTAGGAAATTTATTTACACGCTTAAAATTATTCATAATAACATCGTGTAAGCAATTTTTTTTGTTGAATGAAATAAAGTCAAAGGAGATTAAATCTTTAATTAAGATATTCTCTCTTTCGACTAGTTCATGCTTATTAGGAACTATTAATACTAAATTTTGATTAGTTATTGGCACATATTCTATAGAATTATCATTATCAATTTTTGAGGTAAATATTACATCGTAATCACCATTTTTAAGGCCTAATGATAGTTTTTCGGTGAAATTATTATAAAAGTTAAATCTAATATCTTTACTTTCGTTAATTTCTTTAAAGTTTTTACAAAATTTTGGAATTGTTTTTGAACCTAAAATATGAAGTAATCCTATGTTAATTAGGCCACTACCACTATTAATTTTTTGAACATAATCTACTGCGTCATCAATGCTTTCAAGTGCTGATTTTATTACTTTAAAAAATATTTTTCCAGATTTAGTAAGAACAACGTTTCTTCCCTTTTTTTCGAACAATTTTATTAACATTTCATCTTCTAAAGAACTTATAGCGTTACTCAAGCTAGGTTGAGTTATATTAAGTTCTTTTGATGCCTGAGTATAATGTTCTAATTCTGCTAATTTAACAAAATATTTTAAGTGAAATAGATTCATATTTATTCCCCCTTATCTATTACCCTTTAAGTAGATTATACCTAAAAATACTAAAAAAATCTATATATTGATATACTTGATTAAATTTATTATAAACTTTACACTAAAAAATTTTTAAATTGTTATATAAATGATTAAATTTAAATCTGATATATGATATAATTATATACATATTAAAAAAAAATTATGAGGTGGTATTTTTATGAGACAAACTAGAACTTTTATTCCAACTACAAGGGAAGTACCAGCCAACGCAGAAGCGACAAGTCATAAGTTGTTAATTAAAGCAGGTATGGTTAAGCAGGTGTCAGCTGGTGTATACACATACTTGCCCTTAGCTAATAACATTATAGAAAAAATTAAAAAAATAATTAGAGAAGAGCATGAGGCAATTAACTCTGTAGAATTACTTATGCCTATACTTCAATCTCAAGAATATTGGGAAGAATCAGGTAGATGGCATAAAATGGGTGATGAATTAATGCGTCTGAAAGATAGAAAGGGAGCAGGATATGCACTAAGCCCAACAGCCGAAGAAATAATATGTCAAACAGTTAATAATATGATAACTTCATACAAACAACTTCCGATGAGTCTTTATCAAATTCAAACAAAATTTAGAGATGAAGTTAGACCGCGTTTAGGACTTTTGCGATGTAAAGAGTTTATTATGAAAGATGCGTATACATTCCATGATAGTCCAGAATCTTTAAGAGAAACTTACAATGATTTTTATAGTGCTTATTCGAAAATATATGATCGTTTAGATCTTAAATATCGTGCAGTTCAAGCAGATTCTGGGAATATAGGAGGAAGTTATACTCATGAATTTCAGGCGTTAGCAGACGTAGGAGAAGATACAATTGTTTATACTGAAGAAAGTGATTATGCTGCTAATATAGAAACTGCTAAAGTAGTCGAAGAAAACTACACAATGCCCGTTTATGAGAAAAAAGAAAGAAGTTTATTAGAAACACCAGCACAAGAAACTATTGATGAGATAGCTGCATATTGTGGAGTTGATGTAACTCGTGCTATGAAGGGTCTAGCTTTGAAAGCTGATGGTGAGTTATATTTAGTTCTTATGCGAGGGAATGATCAATTAAATGAAATAAAATTCAAAAAAGCTACTAATACTTCGGAAGTAGAGATGGCAACTCCTGAAGAAATAGAGAGTATGGGTTCTGTAGTAGGATATATGGGACCATTTGATATAAAAAATTGTAAAGTTATTGCGGATAATGCTGTTAAATATATGTACAATCATAGTTGTGGAGCTAACAAAAAAGGGTTCCATTATATAAATGTTAATCCTGGAGATTACGAAGTAGACGGATATTATGATTTACGTATGATTGAAGAGGGCGATCTTGCAGAAGATTTATCGGGTCCTGTTAAATTTGCTAAAGGTATAGAGATAGGGCAAGTTTTTGAATTAGGAAAAGGATATTCGGAGTCAATGAATATTACATATCTTGATGCTAATGGACGAGCTAATCACTTCTATATGGGATGCTATGGAATAGGGGTATCACGTCTATTATCTGCCATTATTGAACAACATAACGATGAAAAAGGTATAATTTGGCCAAAAGAGGCTGCTCCTTATCAAGTACACGTTATTTGTGTAGATGTTAAGAAAGAAGAGCAAGTAAAACTTAGTGAAGAAATCTATGCACAGTTAAGAAATAAAAAAGTAGAAGTATTATTTGATGATAGAGCAGAACGTGCAGGAGTTAAATTTAATGATGCTGACCTTATAGGTATTCCTATTCAAATAATAGTAGGTAAAAAAGCAGGAGAAAATGTAGTTGAGCTTAAATATAGAAAAACTGGAGAAAAATTAGAATTATCTCCAACAGAAATTTTAGAAAAAGTTCAGCAATTTTATAAATAATAAGATTATGGAGGAACAATGAGTAATAAAAATTTTTCCTTGTTATTAAAATCCTTAGAATTAGAACACTTTTTTTACAAAAGCAATTTTCAAAATATGACTTTAGAAAACATTATTAAGAATAATGTTAATAAAGAATGGATTTTTAATTTTAAAACAGAAGAATTACCTATTGTTACTGATTGGATGCTATTAATTAATAAGATGCGAGATAGTTTTTTTGAAGACTATCTCGTTAATTATAGTATCACAGTAAAAAATAAAATTACAGATCAAAATATATTGGAATATTGGCCATTTGTAATAAATGAAGTCTTCTATACTGGAGAGAATAATACGATTATAGATGCAATCATTGCCAATAAGATTGTTGTAGAAAAGACTAAAATAATTGTAAATATAATTACTCCTACAATTTGGAATAATTTCATAAATTCTAAAAAAAATAATATTTTAGAAATCTATCGAAGTTTAGGGATTGAAATAGCAAGTATAGAAGCTAATTTCAAAACAGAGGAGTTGGCTACTAAACACGAACAAATTATTAATGAAGAAATATCAAAATTAGAAAAAATACAAGATATTTCCAAAGATAATATAGTTTATGCCAAGAAATCAACTAAAAAATTAGAAAAATATGGAAAAAATATAAAAGATGAAAGTATAGTAGATATTAAAGATATAGTAGGATATTCAGGAAGTGCTACATTACTCGGTCAAATTTTCGATACAGAAAGAATAGAATTTAGAAATGGTAGTAGCCAGTTTAGAATTAAAATTACAGATTATAGCGACTCTATAATAGTAAGAATGTTCGTAAATTCTAATAACGGCAAATTTAAGAATAGTTTTAGAAAAAATGCCTTAGTTGATGTTATGTCATCACTTAAAAAAGGACAGTGGATAAAAATTGAGGGTAATGTATCTTACGATACATTTTTGAATGACACAGTTATAGAGCCAAGATCTATAGAGAGTGTTATAAGAGAAGAAAAAATTGACGATTATAATGGTAAGAAACGTATAGAATTGAATGTTCATACAAAGATGTCTCCGTTAGATGGTGTAAGCAGTGCGAAAGAATATTTGGAACGTGCTGAAAAATGGGGGCATGAAGCAATAGCATTTACAGATAGCTACGGGGTTCAAGCATATCCAGAAATATGTCTTAGTTCAAAAGGAAAAGATGTGAAACCTATTTATGGTTTAAATGCATTTATTTTAGATGACAGTATCACAGCGACAACTAATCAAAAAGATATTTTTTTAAAAGATGCTACTTATGTAGTATTTGATGTGGAGACGACAGGACTTTCAGCAGAACGAGATAGATTAATAGAAATAGCTGCAATAAAAGTGAAAAATGGAAAAGAGATAGATAGCTTTGAAAGTTACATAAATCCAGAACGGAAAATATCACAATTAATTACAGATATAACAAGTATAACTAATGAAGATGTAAAAAATGCTCCTTTAGAAAAAGAAGTTATGACTAATTTTTATAATTGGTTGAGTGACGATGATATTTTGGTTGCGCATAATGCAAAATTTGACCTAGGTTTTATAGGTAAATCTTTTGAAAGATTAGGTATAATGAACGAACTCCACTATGGAAGTATAGATACACTGTTTTTATCACGTTCAATTAATAAAGAAGCAAAACGTCATGGATTGAATAATTTAGTAAAAATGTATAAAGTTAGATTAGTGCAACACCATAGGGCTATTTTCGATACTAAAGCTACAGCGGAAGTTTTTGTAAAGATGTTAAATCAACTTTACGATCTCGGGATAGAAAAGCATAATGAAATAGATATGAAAATAGATTCAAGGCTGGCTCATAGAAGATCTCGCTCATTTCCGTGTTCAATATTAGTGAAAAATTCTAAAGGCCTAAAAGATTTATTTAAACTAGTATCTTACAGTTCTACTCAATACTTATCATCAGGGAAACCCACTATTCCAAGGTCATTACTTAATAAATATAGAGAGCACATTTTAATAGGAAGTGGTAATAGTGATAATGAACTATTTGAAGAATTACTAAACTCTAGAGAAGATAAATTAAAAGAATTAATAAAATTTTATGATTATGTAGAAATTCAGCCTCTACATCATTATGAAAAATTTATACGAAGTGAACGTATAGAAAGTAAGTTAGAACTGAAGAAAGAAATAAAAAGATTAATTAATTTAGCTATATCTCAAGAAAAAATAGTGGTGGCAACAGGAGATACATATTATTTAGATGAATATAAGCATGTTTATAGACAAATTTTACGTTTAACGGTGAAAAATAATCCAGCTGCAAGAGATATAATGCCCGTAGCGAACTTTCTAACTACTAAAGAAATGCTAGAACAATTTAGCTATTTAGAAGATCAACAATTAATAGAAGATATAGTTATTAATAATACCCATAGGATAAATGAAATGATAGAGTATGTCGTGCCACTAAAAGATAAGCTATATACTCCAAAAATAGAAGGTGCTGAAGAAGATGTTCGTAATATAAGTTATCAAAAAGCTCGAGAAATCTATGGGAATGAATTGCCAGAAATAGTAGAGAAAAGATTAGAAAAAGAGTTGGATTCTATTATAGGTAATGGATTTTCTGTTGTATACTTAATTTCTAGTAAACTAGTTAAGAAATCTTTATCTGATGGATATTTGGTGGGATCACGAGGCTCTGTTGGATCTTCACTAGTAGCAACAATGATGGATATAACAGAAGTTAATCCTTTAGTTCCACATTATGTATGTCCAAAATGTAAAAATAGTGAATTTTTCTTGAAAGGAGAATTTGCATCAGGGTTTGATTTACCTAATAAAGAATGCCCAAATTGTAAGATGTTAATGAAAAAAGATGGTCAAGATATTCCCTTCGAAACATTTTTAGGATTTAAAGGAGATAAAGTTCCAGATATTGATCTTAATTTTTCGGGAGATTATCAACCAACTGCTCACAATTTTACTAAAGAGATATTTGGAGAAGATTATGTTTATCGTGCAGGAACTATTTCTACAGTTGCTCAAAAAACAGCTTATTCATTTACAAGAGAATATTTTGAAAAGAACGAAATTGATAAAAGAAATATTGATTTAGAAAGAATTGCAACAGGTTGTGAGGGAGTTAAGAGAACAACAGGACAGCATCCTGGTGGAATATTGGTAGTTCCTAATGATATGGATATATTTGATTTTACACCATATCAATATCCAGCAGATGATGAAACTAGTTCGTGGAGAACTACACATTTTGATTTTCATTCAATTCATGATAATATCTTAAAATTTGATATTTTAGGACATGATGATCCTACAATGATAAGAAAATTACAAGATTTATCCGGTATAGATCCTACAGAAATAGATGTTTCTGATCAGGAAGTTATGAAAATTTTTTCATCGCCAGATGTATTAGGAGTTACAAAAGAAGAATTAGGTTGTTCTACCGGGACTTTAGGTATTCCAGAGTTCGGCACTAATTTTGTTATTCAAATGTTAGAAGATACAAAACCTACTACATACTCTGAATTAGTACAAATATCAGGATTATCTCATGGGACAGATGTTTGGCTAGGAAATGCGCAAGATTTAATTAAGAAAAAAATATGTACATTAAAAGATGTTATAGGTTGTCGAGATGATATAATGGTCTATTTAATATATGCTGGATTAGAAGAAAGTCTTGCATTTACTATTATGGAAAGTGTTCGTAAAGGTAAAGGTCTTACAGAGGAATTTGAAGCTTCAATGAGAGAAAATAGTGTCCCAGAATGGTATATAGATTCTTGTAAAAAAATTAAGTATATGTTCCCCAAAGCTCATGCTGCTGCATACGTATTAATGGCATTGCGTATAGCTTGGTTTAAAGTGCACCAACCTATAGTATATTATTGTTCATATTTTTCAGTTAGAGCTAACGACTATGATATAAAAACAGTTATTCAAGGAAAAGATTTTTTAGGAAATAAAATTAAACAGCTAAAAGAATTAGGACGTGATCAAATAACAGGAAGAGATCAAGCCGCTTTAGTAAGTTATGAGATAGCTTTTGAAATGCTAAGCAGAGGATATAAGTTTTTAAAAATAGATTTAGAAAAATCGCAAGGATTTGATTACATTATAGAAGGTGATTCTCTTATTCCTCCGTTTTCTATAGTTCCAGGTTTAGGAGAGAACGTAGCGCTAAAAATAGTGCAAGCACGTGAAGAAAATCCTTTCTTATCAATAGAAGATTTTTCTAAACGTTGTGGTGTATCATCTACAGTTTTAGAATATTTAAGAGATTTGGGAACTTTCAAAGGATTACCTGAGAAAGCTCAGTTATCGTTTTTTGATGATCTTTAAATAATAAAAATAAATAGCGTAGAAATTTTGTTCTGCGCTATTTATTATTTTGATTATATAATTTAGAAGATAAGTGGGAAAATAAATGTGGCTACAATTGCAGCTATAATACCATATGTAATCATAGGAATAGCTGTACGCTTCATAATATTTCCTTCTTCGTTATGAACGTTTGATACTGAACAAGCAGCTATAATGTTGTTAATACATGTCATATTACCCATCGCTCCACCAACTGATTGCATAGCAAGTATAGTTCCGACAGATAATCCAGTGCTTTGTGCGATAGATTGTTGAACACCACCGAATATTAAATTGGAAATAGTATTAGATCCTGAGAAGAATGCTCCTATAGATCCTAAGTATGATGCAAATATTGTCCAGTAAGAACCAGTAGCATCAGCAAGAGCAAGTCCTATAATTTTAACCATTGATTTATCGCCACCAATTAGCATAAACTTAACCATGATAACACCACCTAGTAAAGCAAGGAAAGGCAGTTTTATTTGATTGAAAGTTTCTTTAAGCATAGTACCAACTTTACCATTCATTTTTGGATAAAGTGCTAGTAATATAAATACTGTAAAGAAGAATGGTATTAAAGCAGGAGCATATAATAATTCGTAAGCTTCTTTTTCTTTTGTTCCTAGAACATCAAGTAACGAAATTTTGAATGCTTTAGTAATATTTAATTTTGCAAATCCTAAATCAGTTTCAAATAAAATGCTATCTGTTTTAAGTAATCCTTTTAATGGTAATTGCTTAACACGAGTTAATATAAGTGTTAAAATTAGAACTATAGTTGGAAGTAAAGCTTTAAACACATCCTTGAATGGAACTTTTTCAATTACTGTTGAGTAATCTTCTACTAAGTTGACAGAATCTTTCGAAAGACCTATACCTTTGCTTGCCAAGAATACTGATATAAAGAATCCAATTGCTCCTCCTATTAAAGAAGGAAATTCATAGTTAACTGTTGATAGTAATGTCATAGGTACTGCACAAGAAAATACTGTTAAATAAATAAATATAATATTTTTTCTAACTTCTTTCCATTCGAAAACAAAAAGTAGGGCCATTACTGGAACTATCATTCCTGCAAACAAGTGAATTATAGATGCTTTAAGACCTATCTCTGTAATCATAGTTTCAGAAAGACCTAAAGATCCAAAACCGAACCAAGTTGGAGTACCTACAGCCCCAAATGAAACAGGAACTGAGTTGAATGCTAAAACGGCAATAACAACTTTTATTGGTTGATATCCAAGTCCTATTAATATAGGAGCGGCTATTGCTGCTGGAGTTCCAAATCCGCTTGCTCCTTCAATCATAAATGCAAAAGCAAATCCGATAATCATAAATTGAGCAATTGGATTTTTAGTTATAGACTCTAACCATTTATTGATAGTCTCTTGACAACCAGAAAGTTGTTGAAATCTATTAAACAGAACAGCTCCCGCTATTACTGTTATAGGTGTAAGAACCGCTAGTGAACCTGTGATAAGTCCTGAGTTAAGTAATGCAAAATTTGTTTTAAAATAGGCAATGTGTATAATGTATACAAATAGTGCTGTTATAGGAAGGGCGATGTGAGAAGGAACACTCTTTTTCTTAGTCATCATCCAAACTAAAGTAACTATAGGTATAACACTTAAAAATACGCTCATACGTAAATCTCCTTTGAATAATTTGTTAAATTATGAATACATTCTTAATATTAATTTATATTACAAAAGACAGTTTTTGAAAGTATTCAATATTTACACATAATATTATCTTATCCACAAGAAAATGTCAAGCGTTTTCTTGTATTATAAATTTAACTTTTGATTGTAATACAACAATAAATATAATTGTAATATATACGTTAATTTTTTATTATATTAAGTTATACAAAAAAGCTTCATATATGTATTTTAAAAAGTGTTTTAACTGTAGTATTTTTATTTACTTTTTATAAAAAAATAATTATAATAAAGATATATTTATTGTATTCTAGGAGGTATTAAAATGAAAGTAGAAAAAAATATTTATTTATTTCATGATAAAAATGTAAAATTTGCATTCACTAACAAAAGTATAGATGCTAAAAATATATTGTTTTTAAAAGAAAATTTAGAAAAGTATGATTTTACTGTGAAAAATTTAAGTTATGGAACACAAGTTCACGGAACAGATGTTAAAGAAGTAGATAAGGTGGGAAATAATTATGAAGAATTTGATGCTTTAGTAACTAACAAAAAAAATATTCCATTGTTAATATTTACGGCAGACTGTGTTCCTTTGATATTTTATGATTTAGAGAATAAAGTTGTAGCTCTAGCGCATGCAGGATGGAGAGGAACATATAATAATATATCTAAAAATGTTATAAATGTTATGATAGATAAATATAATTGTAGTGTTTCTAACATCCAAGTTGTTATAGGACCTCATATTAAAGCAAATAATTATGAAGTATCAAAAGATTTAATTGATAAATTTGCTTCTTTAGATGTACCAAATTATTACAAAGTCAATAAGAATAAATTTTTTCTAGATTTAGAACAAATAAATATTATGTTGCTTAAACGTATGGGAATTAGAGGTGCTAATATAATTAACACTAATTTTTGTACAGTAGATAATAATGATAAATTTTATTCTTATAGACAAGATGGTGCAACTGCTGGTAGAATAGGAACAGTAATAGAATTAATATAAGGTAAGGAGAAACTTATGCAAGATAGTAAATTAGTAGAACAAATAGCTGCATTTAAAACGTTAAGAGTAGGAGATGATAACTGGAGATTAGCATTCTACCATATAGCAAAAGAATTTTGGGATTTAGATGAACATTATGTAGTGATAGATAAGCAAAGTTATGAGAGAGAAGGATATACCTTGCCTTTAATAAGAGAATATAAAGGTACGTATGCTGTTCAATTTTTTACGAACTATGAGAAGGCTAGATTATTTGTAGAGAAAGATTACGATAATTTTTTAATTGACGGAAGAAAATTAATTTATAAAATGAAAAAAGGTGCCTTTCAACAAGTATTTGCTCCATTTTTAGCTCAACAACAATTAAATTATATAATTAATGATATTGGCGAGCACTTTTTGGATACATTTGAGCGTTTGATAGCTGTAATGGAAGCAGATACTGATTTTATTGTGGATAAAGAACAAGAGCAATTTTTGAAAGATGGCGATTATGCAAAATTTTATGCTAATGCTTGTAAAAATTATTTGAATTATATAGGTTAGTATTTATTAGATTTTGATAGTGTTAATTTACAAATTCAAAAATAATATTTACTTTAGATAATTATCTAAAGTAAATATTATTTTTATTTTTTATTATGTTTTATTTGTCTGTATCTAAAAAATGTTAATAAAAGAATTATTATAAAGGCAGTAGTAAAGTAAGGGTATGTAATAAAGAATGTATCATTTTCTAAAATATTAACATAGAAGCTTTGTATCATTATAGGTAAGAATACTAGTATTCCTGTAATGAAAAAAGGTTTATTTTTAGCTGAAATAATAAACGATACAAATGCAATTATAGTTATTACGAAAAAAACTTTTCTGTCTATGTCTAATATATAATTATCATATTTAGGAAAAGGGTTATAGTAAAAAATAATAATTGCTAATAAAACTAATACTGTACCGATTCTGCTTCTTTCCTGTTGATCGCTTTTTATAATATCTTTTATAAAAAATAAGTACCATGCAAATAACCACAAAATAAATAAAACGAATATAATAAACATATTTAAGTAATTAATTTGTCTATTAATATGAAGATTAATATTCAAAGTGTATAGAAATACAAAAGACATTAATATAGTATAAGTGAATAAAAAATACTTTCTTAAAGTCATAGCTTACTCCTTTAATGATATACTATAAATTATAACATCTTTAGTAATCAAAAACAATGAAGTTAATTTAAGTTATTTTTTAAGTTTTTGTGATAATATATTAATAAAATAACTTATATAAAAGGGGATTTTTTTATGAACAATTCAAGAGATAATATTGAAAATAATGATGAGTTAATTAATAATGATTCAGAAGAATTATTAGATAATAAAGAATTACATAATGAATATGTAGATGATGAGTCGCATAATGAAGAGGATTTTGAAAATATTGATAATAAGACTATGAACCAAAATAATAGAAGTACTCCAAACTATCTTAAAATATTTTTGACTGTATTTGGATCTTTTGTTTTAGGTGCTTTTAGTGTATTTGGGGTACAGAATTTTGTTAGTGGTAATAAGCAGGTTACGACTTCTCGTGTAGCGAGTTCTGATAAAGAGAATAATACACAAGAAACTACAATAAATGCAGTTTCTAAGGCTAAGGATGCAGTAGTTTCTATAGTTAATTATCAACAAAATTCTTCTAATAGTCTAGGAGGAATTATAGGAACTAACAGCAGTGACAATGAATTGAAACCAGCTGCTAACGGTAGTGGTGTTATTTACAAGAAAGATGGAAATACAGCTTATATAGTTACTAATGAACACGTAATAAAAGGTGCTAAAAAAATAAATGCTATATTAAGTGATGGTAAAACTGTTGAGGCTGAACTGGTAGGTAGTGATGTCTGGACAGATTTAGCAGTTTTAAAAATAAATGCTAAAGATGTAAAAGTTGTTATGGATTTTTCTGATAGTAATAATGTAGCCGTTGGTGAAACAGCTCTAGCAATAGGATCACCGTTGGATGTATCTTTATCTAATACAGTTACCAGAGGAATAGTTTCAGCTTTAGATCGTCAGATTCCTATTGATATTGATAAGGACGGTACACCTGATTGGTATCAAACTGTAATTCAGACTGATGCAGCGATAAATCCTGGAAATAGTGGAGGAGCTTTGATAAATAATAAAGGTGAGTTAATTGGAATTAATGAATTAAAAATATCGAATGCAGGAGAATCTGTTTCTGCTGAAGGAATAGGTTTTGTTATTCCTGCTAATGAAGTGAAAATAATAACAGAACAATTAGAGAAGACAGGTAAAGTTGTTAGACCTGCATTGGGAGTACAATTGACTTCAGTATCATCATTAAATAAGGATTTATTAGAGGGAACATTAAATTATAATACTGATAAGAAAGGTGTAATTATACGAGGAGTCGAATCAGGAGGTTCAGCGGAGAAAGCTGGCTTGAAGCAATATGATATAATAACTAAATTAAATGGTTCAGATGTTACTAGTGTTGCAGAACTTAGAAAGTATATTTTTGAAAATACAAAGATAGGTGATACAGTTAAAGTTACATACTATAGAAATGGTAAAGAGTATGAAACTAATGTAACTTTAAAAGCTTTAAATTAAATATATTTTATAATTATGATTGCGAGTTAGTAGCTCGCAATTATTTTTAAAAAACTTTATCTACATCTATTGACAAAGAGACAAAATAAATAAAAAATTTCGATATTCAAAAAAATGTTCATATAATGTTTGAAAAATGAGAGTAATATATTTTTTATTGTATGAATTAATATTTAAATGTTGAAAAGTAGAGGTTTATATAGTTGATTGATTCTAGCAATAACAATAATGTGTTTGATTTTTTATAGAAAAGCACAAAACTATTTTAAATTTTAATAAAAGATGTTATAATGATAGCATAAATAAGAAAATGATAGAAATAAAGGTGAAAACATGAAAAAAGTAAAAAAAGCAATAATACCAGCGGCAGGCTATGGTACTAGATTTTTGCCAGCTACGAAAGCAATGCCTAAGGAGATGTTACCTATTATTGACACTCCAACTATTCAATATATAGTAGAAGAAGCAGTAGCTGCTGGTATAGAAGATATAATAATAGTAACTGGGAAACCTAAAAGAGCTATAGAAGATCATTTTGATAAAAATGTTGAGTTAGAAACTGATTTAGAAGCAAAAGGAAAATTAGAAATGTTAGAAAAAGTTCGTCATGCTACGAACTTAGCTAATATTTATTATGTGCGTCAAAAAGAAATGGCAGGATTAGGTGACGCTATCCTAACTGCTAAAAGTTTTATAGGAGATGAACCATTCGCTGTCTTGTTGGGAGATGATATCGTAATTAGTGAAGATGTCCCAGCAATTAAACAACTTATAGATGAATATGATAAAACACAAAGTTCTGTGATAGGAGTTCAAAAAGTTGCTAGTGAAGACACTCATCGATACGGAATAATAGATCCGAAATCAAAAGAAGGTAGACTGTATGAAGTTAATAGCTTTGTAGAAAAACCGGAACAAGGAACAGCTCCATCGAACTTAGCTATTTTAGGTCGATATTTACTTACTCCCGGAATTTTTAAACATTTGGAGAAAAAGCATATAGGAGCAGGAGGAGAAGTTCAGCTAACTGATGCTATTCAAATGCTTAATGAAGAAGAAAAAGTCTATGCCTATGATTTCAAAGGTAAAAGGTATGATGTAGGAGAAAAAATTGGTTTTGTAAAAACAACAATAGATTTTGCACTAAGAAGTGATTTTAGAGATGAGTTGGTAGACTACTTAAAAGAAAAATTGACAGAATTAGATAAATAATAAAAATAACAACAATGTATGGTAATTTACATTGTTGTTATTTTGTCTTTATATATTTTAGAAATGTATATAAAATATAAGTATATGTATTGCAATTATTTTAAATAATTGTTATAATAACAAACGAGTAATTTTATTACTCCTTACTCTTTAGTATATAAAGAGTCGCAAAGACCAAAAGGAGGTAACACAAAATGAGAAAATATGAAGTAATGTTTGCTGTTCAACCACGTATTGAAGAAGAAGCTAAAAAAGCTTTAGTAGACAGATTCGTAGGTATTCTTTCAGAAGGTGCAGAAATCACAGAAGTAAAAGAGTTAGGTAAAAAGCAACTAGCTTATGAAATCGAAGATTTTTCAGATGCTTACTACTTTGTAGTAGAATTAACTTCAGAAACAGATGCGTCTACAAGAGAGTTTGATCGTTTAGCAAAAATCAACTTAGATATTATTCGTCATATAGTTGTAAGATTAGAAAAATAATAGGAGGAGCTTATCTTGATAAATAATGTAGTATTAGTAGGACGTTTAACAAAAGATCCAGAATTAAGATATTCTAGTTCGAATATTCCGATGGTGTACTTTACTATTGCAGTTAATAGAAATTTTACAGACCAAAGTGGACAAAGAAATGCTGATTTTATCGGTTGTGTAGTTTTTAGACGACAAGCAGAAAATATGGCAAGATTTCTTGCTAAAGGTAGCTTAATAGGTGTTCAAGGTAGAATACAAACTAGAAATTATCAAGGAAAAGATGGTAATACTGTCTATGTTACAGAAGTGGTAGCAGATAATATTCAGTATTTAGAATCTAGATCTAATACGAACAGACAACAAGATAATGGTTTTGAGGCTATGAATTTTGGTCAGTCTCAACCTCAATATCAACAAAATAATTTTTCTAATGCAAATACGAATAATAATGCAGCAATGCATGATTTTATGAACGATAGTTCATCTTTCTCGGATTTCGGAGAGGATTTTCCGAGTAATTTAGATGATGATTTTTTACAGGATGTAGTTAATCCGTTTAAAGAAGATTAATATTAATACAAGGAGGATAAGCAGATGGCACAATTCAATAATCGTCGTAACAATATGCGTCGTCGTAAAAAAGTATGTTATTTTACAAAAAATAATATTGAAACAATTGATTATAAAGATGTAGAATTACTTAAAAAATTCATTTCAGAACGTGGAAAAATATTGCCACGTCGTGTAACTGGTACTTCAGCTAAGTATCAAAGAATGTTGACTACGGCTATTAAGAGAGCACGTCATATGGCTCTTTTACCATATGTAGTAGATGAAAAATAAAATATTATAAAAACACCTAAAACAATTTGTTTTAGGTGTTTTATTTTATCTTATTATACAAACAACCTCTGGAGCAAATATATTGTGTTCAATAGTTTTTAATGTTCCGTCTGATATATTACGTTCAAATAATGTTAAGTTATCCGATTCTTGATGACCAACAATTATAAAGTTTTCATCACTACTAAAATTAAAATCTCTAGGTATGTCTCCCGAAGTATTATAAGATGCTATTT
The DNA here is from genome assembly GCF_056897515.1 of Gemelliphila sp. 1F1. Lineage (NCBI taxonomy): Bacteria > Bacillati > Bacillota > Bacilli > Caryophanales > Gemellaceae > Gemelliphila > Gemelliphila sp. 1F1. Next base: position 34,887 of record NZ_JBXHBE010000002.1, on the reverse strand, counting down.
TCTCTAAATTTCCATTTTCTAATATTTTCATTGCTATTATTAGATTTTTACCGCGATTTGTTGCATATAAATATTTTGAATCATTTGTAATTCTTATAGCAGATGCCCACTTTTGTTCGTTATCTGATACTAGATTAATTTTATTAATCAATGAAAACTCTCCATTTTTATCATTATATTCTAGAATTTCAATAGAGGAATCAAGTTCACAAATTAAATAAGCAATTTTATTATTTTTATGAAATACTATATGTCTTGCCCCTGAGTTATGTGTTGACTTATATTCGTTAATTTTTTTTAATTTATTATTTTCTAATTTATATGTTAAAACTCCATCTGTACCCAAGTCACAAGCTATTATAAATTTGTTATCGGGTGTGTATGCACAGTAGTGAAGGTGAGAATTTTTTTTATGAATTACTTCATCTAACTTAACAACTTTATTATTTTTTAATTTATAAGCTACAATACTTCCAGTATGATAATTAGCAGTCAAAACAATATCATTATTAGAATTATAGCTTATATAACAAGGTGTAGCATTCTCAAAATGTTCATTTATAATAGTATCTTTATTAAAAACAGTTATACCACCTAAATTATTTTTGTTGGAAACCGCCAAAATTTTATCATTATTTTTAGCTATATATGTTGGATTCTCAATTTTTTTTTCTAATTTTAAATCAAATAATTTGTTTTTACTTTTATCTAATTTTATAGAATATATTCCTTCACTAGTCCTTTTTGTGTATGTTCCTAAATAAAATTTTTCTATCATAGTTGTAACTCCTAATTTATTATATTGTTATTATATCAATAATTAATTAATATAACAAATTGTAAGAAACCTAATTAATTTATAATTTTTAGAAATTATGTTAAAATTAAATTAAGTATGTTTATAAAAAACTAACTTTTAATATGTTTGGAGGTAGAAATTATCAAATTTTTGAAATTATTTAGAAAGTATTTTCTTATTTTTATAGGATCGGCTATTTTTGCAGCAGGACTAGAATTCTTTTTAATTCCTAATAAAATACTAGATGGAGGAGTAGTAGGTATCTCTATTATTGCACAAAACTACATAAGTTTACCGATAGGGGTGTTTATTTTCTTATTCAATATACCTTTCTTGTATTTAGGTTATAAGCAAATAGGATTAAATTTTACAATAGCATCATTATTTGGAGTTACAGCTTTATCTGTGATGACAGCAGTATTTCATCCTTATCCACCGTTAGTTACAGATCCATTTTTGGCTTGTATTTTTGGCGGAATAATATTAGGTATAGGAGTGGGACTTGTTATTAGAAGCGGTGGTACTTTAGATGGAAGTGAGATGTTTTCTATTTTCGCTACCAAAAATTTACCTATATCTGTGGGAGAAATGGTATTAGCTATTAATGTTGTAATTTTTGTTGTATCTGGTTTTATTTTTAGTTGGGAATCAGCTTTATATTCTATGATAAGTTATTTTATAGCTGCTAAAGTTATGGATATCGTAATTGAAGGGTTAAATGATTCTAAGTCAGTTATGATAATTTCTAAAGAATATCAAAAAATAAGTGAAGCGATACAGCAACAATTAGGTAGAGGAGTAACTCTTTTAAATGGAGAAGGTGGTTATAGTGGAGATGAAACTAAAGTAATTTTCTGTGTAATTACTCGAATTGAGGAGGCAACTTTGAAAAGTATTGTTGTCGAGAATGATAAAAATGCCTTTTTATCTATAGGGAATATAGCTGAAGTTAGTGGAGCTAACTTTAAGAAAAAAGATATACATTAATTAATCATTTATATAAACTAGCAATGAATTATGAGAAAATTTATTGCTAGCCTTTAATTTATTTGTAATATATTTTGTATAATTAAGTTCTATATATTAAAACATTACAGATACTATAATTTGTGATATAATCAATATTGTAATTATAAAAAGAATTTGAGGAAATATTATGGCAAAAATTTTGTTGTTAGATGGTAATAGTTTAAGTTTTAGAGCTTTTTATGCTATGCCACCTTTGAAAAATAAAAAAGGATTGTATACGAATAGTGTTTATGGTTTTACACTTATGTTAGATAAATTAGTACTAGATGTAAATCCTGACTACGCATTGGTGGCGTTTGATAAAGGGAAGTCTACATTTAGACATAAGAGTTATGAAGGTTACAAGGGAACGCGTAATAAAACTCCTAATGAATTAATAGAACAGTTCGGTTATGTTAGAGAACTTATAGATAGTTACGGAATTAAATATGAAGAGCACGATGATTATGAAGCTGATGACATTATAGGATCATATGCAAAGAAAGCAGAATCTTTGGGGCATGAAGTTATAATAGTTACAGGAGATAAAGATTTAACACAGTTAGCAACTGATAAAATAACAATATATTATACAAAAAAAGGTGTTACAGATATAGATTACTATACCCCTACCTTTATTGAAGAAAAGTATGGATTGTCCCCATTACAAATAATAGATATGAAAGGTCTTATGGGAGATAAGTCTGATAATATTCCGGGTATTGCAGGAGTAGGAGAGAAGACAGCTATAAAATTATTAAAAGAATATAAAACAGTAGAGAATGTTTTGAATAATATTGCTAATATTAGTGGTGCAAAATTAAAAGAACGTTTAGAATTAGGAAGAGAAGATGCACTAATAAGCAAAAAATTAGCTACTATTTTTACTGAAGTTCCATTAGATAATAATATAGATTCCCTAAGTTTTGAAGAAGACACAAATAAAAAGATAGAACTCTTTGAAAAATTAGAATTTACATCATTTTTGAAAAAATTAGAGAATAATGTTGAAAATAAAAAAGAAATAGAGTTAGATATTATAGTATCTGATTATTCAACAGAGATAGAATTAGAAGATAGTAGTATTCACTTAGAATGTTTTACAGAAGATTATCATAATAGTGAAGTTTTAAATGTAGCAGTATACACTAATGCTAAAGTATATATTTTTTCAGAGCAAGACTTTTTCCATAATAATTATGTAAGAGATTTTTTAGTTAGTAATAAGGAGAAAAATATTTATGATTTAAAGAAAGTATCCTACATTGCTAAAAAATATGATTTAGATATAGAGGGTTATGTATTTGATACAAAAATTGCTAATTATTTGATTGATGTGAATATTCCTGATAATTTTAGTAAAATAGTAAATCATTATTTAGGAGAGAATGTTCCTACTGATGAAGATATTTATGGTAAAGGAGCAAAAAGAGCAATACCAGATATTGATATTATAAATAAATATATCGGTAATGTAGCATACTTGAACTATAAACTAAAATCTGTATTAGAAGAAATTATGAAAGAAAGAGAAGTCTTTGACTTATACAAAAATATAGAACTGCCAGTGGTTAATGTATTGATGAATATGGAGTATGAAGGAATATGTGTTGATAAAGATACATTATCAAAAATAGGAGAAGATTTAGATGAACGCATTAGCAATTTAGAAAGAGAAATTTTTGATTTATCTGGTACAGAATTTAATATATCATCTCCAAAGCAATTAGGAGTTGTGTTATTTGAAGAATTAGGTTTACCAGTAGTGAAAAAAACAAAAACAGGATATTCTACTTCAATAGAAGTATTAGAATTTTTAGAAAATAAACATCCTATTATTCCGTTAATAATGGAATATAGAACTATTACAAAATTAAATTCTACATACGCTAAAGGTTTAGTTAAAGATATAACTAAAGAAGGTAAAATTCATACTAGGTATGAACAAACATTAGCGGCGACAGGAAGACTATCTTCAATCAATCCTAATTTACAAAACATACCTATAAGATTAGAAGAAGGAAGAAAAATAAGAAAAGCATTTATTCCTGAGTCAAGGAATAATGTAATTTTAGGAGTAGATTATTCTCAAATAGAACTTAGGGTATTATCGCACATATCAGATGATAAAGTAATGGTAGAGGCGTTTAATAATGATGAGGATATTCATACGAAAACAGCTAGTCAAGTCAATGGAGTAACATTGGAAGAAGTTACTGATACTATGAGAAGAGAAGCAAAAGCTGTAAATTTTGGGATAGTTTATGGTATATCAGATTTTGGATTGTCCAATAATTTAGGAATAAGTAGAAAGAGAGCCAAAGAATTTATTGATAAGTATTTAGCCACATTTTCAGGCGTAAAAAAATATATGGAAGATATAGTTCAATTCGCCAAAGATTATGAGTATGTACAGACACTATATAATCGTAGAAGATACTTGCCAGAAATTAATTCAAAAAATAAAATGATATTTAACTTGAATTCTAGAATAGCTATGAATACTCCTATTCAAGGAACTGCAGCAGATATAATAAAAATAGCAATGATTAATGTTTTTGATTATTTACAGAATAGTAATCTACGAGCTAAGCTATTACTTCAAGTACACGATGAATTAATATTTGATGTACACAAAGATGATGTAGAAAAATTAGAACAAGCAGTAATAAATATTATGGAAAATGCAGCGGATTTAAAAGTTAAATTAAAAGCAGATTCTTCTATAGGGAATAATTGGTATGAAGCTAAGTAGTAATATATTTTGAAAGGAGCTATCTATATGAAAAAAGATTTAGTAATAATAACTGGGATAAGTGGAGCCGGCAAAAATAGTTCGTTAAATGTTTTTGAGGACTTTGGATATTTTTGCGTAGATAATATGCCATCATTATTAGTAGATTCATTTTTGAAATTACTTATAGATAAGGATATACAAAGATCAGCAATTAGTATTGATATAAGAAGTAAGAGTTTCTCTTTAGAACTTAATTCTTTAATTAACAATTTACGAAAAGATGATAATTTTAATGTTAAAGTAATTTATATAGAGTGCAATGATGAAGTATTAGTAAATAGATACAAAGAATCTCGAAAAAATCATCCACTATCAAATGAAAAAAGTTTACTAGAAGGTATTCGTGCAGAAAGAGAACTTATTGAAAATATTAAATTTACAGCTAACTATATTTATGATACTAGCTATTTAACGGTGAAAGATTTAGTGGAGAAAATATCTAAAGATTTTAGCATAATGAAAAAAGATAAGTATCACGTAACGATATCTAGTTTTGGGTACAAATATGGAGTTCCGATTGATGCTGATAATATTATAGATGTAAGGTTTCTAACTAATCCATTTTATGTAGAAAGCTTGAGAGAAAAAACAGGATTAGACGATGATGTCTTTAATTATGTTTTTGATGATAATAATACAAAAGACTTTTATGAAAAATTAAAAAATTTATTACTATATATGATAGAGAAGTATCAATATGAAGGTCGAGATAAAGTTGCTATAGCTATAGGGTGTACAGGTGGAAAACATAGATCGGTAAGTATTGCCAGAAAATTATTTGATGATGTTCAACAATCTGGATATAAAACATATATTTCTCATCGTGATATAAATATAGGAAGGTGAAATAATGACTAGAGAATTAAAGGTAGTATCTATAGGAGGAGGAACGGGATTGTCTGTTCTTATGAGAGGGCTTAAGGACTATCCTTTAGATATTACAGCCATTGTAACTGTTGCAGATGACGGGGGAAGTTCTGGAAAAATACGAAGTGATATGAATATTCCTTCTCCTGGAGATATAAGAAATGTTATAGCAGCGTTGTCAGATGTAGAACCACACCTAGAAAAAATGTTTCAATATAGATTTGATATAGGAGAAGTCAGTGGGCATCCCGTAGGAAATTTGATGATAGCAGCTATGGCAGATATTTATGGAGATTTTTCTACTGCTGTAAAAGTTATGAGTAAAATATTAAATGTTAAAGGAACAGTTCTTCCTACTACAAATGATATAGCTACTTTAAATGCTCGTATGAAAAATGGACAAATTGTTAGAGGTGAATCTTCGATAACTGACTATGGTGGAGAAATAGATGAAGTGTATATAACACCTAAGACAGTTAAACCTACTGACTATGTTCTAAAGGCTATTGATGAGAGTGATTATATAATTATAGGGCCAGGTAGTTTGTACACATCTATTATTCCTAACTTAGTAATTGATGGTATTGCAGAAAGAATTGTTAATAGCAAAGCTAAGAAGATATATGTAGCAAATGTAATGACTCAATTAGGGGAAACAACAGGATATTCTGTAAGTGATCATATAAAAGCTATTAATAAGCATATTGGAGATAATATATTTGACTTGGTAATAGCCAATTCAAAAGATATAGATAAAGATATTCTTCTAAAATATTCTGAGTCTGGTCAAGAAAAAGTGGAATTAGATTATAAAGAATTAGATAAATTAGATATAGAAGTTATTAGTGATGAAGATATTGTCAAAATTGAAGGAACTAATATAAGACATAATACAGAAAAAGTAGCAGAACTAATATATGAATATATATTAGAGAATAAATCAACTATTGTATATGAAAGATAAAGTATTGTAAATTTACTTTTAAATTTACTTTACATTAATAATCAAATGATATAGAATATATATTATATTACAGTAGATAAACAAGGAGAATAGAAAATGCATTTAAAATTTGATTATTCAAAAGCATTAAACTTCTTTTCTGAACAAGAAGTAAAAAATATGCAAGATTATGTAAAAGTCGCTCATAATCAACTTCATAACAAAACTGGACAAGGTAATGATTTTGTAGGATGGTTAGAATTGCCTACTAATTATGATAAAGAAGAGTTTGCTCGTATAAAAAAAGCTAGTGAGAAAATTAAAAATGATTCAGATGTACTTGTAGTTATAGGAATAGGAGGATCATATTTAGGAGCTAGAGCAGCAATAGAAATGTTAAATGATAGTTTTTATAATTTCTATGAGAAAGATAGAAAAACTCCTCAAGTATTTTTTGCAGGACATACTATTTCTTCAACATATACACAAGAGTTGGTTAATTATTTAAAAACAACAGGAAAAGATTTCTCTGTTAATGTAATTTCTAAATCTGGAACTACTACAGAACCAGCAATAGCTTTTAGAATTTTTAAAGATTTATTAGAAGAAAAATATGGAAAAGAAGAAGCTAAGTCAAGAATTTATGCAACAACTGACAAAGCAAGAGGAGCGTTAAAAACTTTAGCTGATAGCGAAGGTTACGAAACATTTGTAGTTCCTGATGATGTTGGTGGACGTTTTACAGTCTTAACAGCAGTAGGATTATTACCTATAGCTGTAAGCGGAGTTGATATTGACAAAATGATGGCAGGGGCAAAACTTGCACAAGATGAATTAGCTACTGATGATTTATCAACAAATATTTCTTATCAATATGCAGTTATGAGAAATATTTTGCAACAAAAAGGTAAACTAATAGAGATACTAGTTTCTTATGAACCATCAATGGTCTATTTTAATGAATGGTGGAAACAACTTTATGGAGAATCAGAAGGTAAAGATGGAAAAGCTTTGTATCCATCAAGTGTCTGCTTCTCAACAGATTTACATTCTATGGGACAATATGTTCAAGAAGGTCGTAGAATTTTATTCGAAACAGTATTAAAAGTAAAACAGCCTAACTTGAATATTGATTTAAAAGAAGAGCCTACTGATTTAGATGGACTTAATTATTTAGCAGGTCAAACTATGGATTTTGTAAACACCAAAGCATTTGAGGGAACTTTACTAGCTCATACTGACGGAGGTGTACCTAACTTTGTAGTTGAATTACCAGATATGTCAGAATTTACTTTTGGATATTTAGTATATTTCTTTGAAAAAGCGGTAGCGATATCTGGATATTTACAAGGTCTTAATCCATTTGATCAACCAGGGGTAGAAGCATATAAGAAAAATATGTTCGCCTTATTAGGTAAACCAGGATTTGAACAACTAAAAGCAGAATTAGAAGAGCGTTTAAAATAATAATATTTAATATAATTAATGTTATTGCAAATATAGTTTAATGGTACTTATCAAAGTTTATAATTTGTAATAAGTATGCATTAATAAGATATAAAAATTTGAAAATAAAAAACTCAAGCATAATAGCTATATGCTTGAGTTTTAATTTTATTAAAAATATTTTATTTCTCTATTTAGAATAATTGTAAATGTAATTGTCATCGTTATTATGATAGAAATGTATATACCAGATAAGAGCCACCATAAATTAGGGAACATATTTGTAAATAATACTGTTAGAGCAATTATAGCATTAGTTACTGCTATTACTACAAAAAATATAAATAATTGTTTCAATTGAGAACCACCTCTTAACAATAATTGTGTAATATTGTTCCAATTAGTAAAAGGTTTTTTCAAATCTTTAGTAAACAGGTATATAGAATATATTATAGATACTGTTAAGAATGTAAACATAGCAGTAATACTGAAAAATAGAGAAGTATTTAAAATAATAATGCATATAATAAATAGTACAGATGATATTAATGTTTGTAATATAGTCGAAATAAATAATTTTCTAAGTAAAAATTGCTTTAAATTTAGTGGTAGAGTTTTTATATATTCAAAATTTTTATAATCTATAGAAATTGCTAACGCACTAAAAGATGCATTACTATGTAAAAATATTCCTCCTACAGTTCCCACGATAATTGCAGTAGGTAAAATAACTAGTTCTTGTTGTAAATAACTATGTCCTTTAAAAGTCATTATTATACCTATAAATAAACATATAGAAATAAATAGGGATAATATATTATTTGATATAAGTGTCCCATTTTTAAAACTTTTTATTGTCATATTATCAAATATTCTTTTTTTATTGAATTTTTTATTTTTATTATGCTTCGTTACTTTATTATTTTTATTTGAATTTTCTGCAAGATTTATGTTATGTGTAAAATAAGGTTCTATTACAAATCTATTAAGTAGCCATACTAGTACAATTAATATTCCTGTAAATATTAATATTTTACTAAGTGATTGTAAGCTAGTCGGTTTTGTAATGATGTTAAGGGAAAAATCTCCTTTATAATTACTAATTGGAGTAACTTCTCCTGACATAAAAATAGGCACCATAAAGAAATAACTACCAAATATTAATATAAACAGAGTAACCTGTGAAACAACTATAAAAGTAGTTCTATATTTTTTGAATAATTTAGTATTAGTAAGAAATGATGATATTAGCATTGTAATAAATAAAACACAAAGTGATACAATTATAGTATATATAAAAACTATTATAATTGATAACAATACATTATCACTAGTATATCTTATTGTAGAAATAATATTTAAAACAATTAATATTAAAATAGATGATGCAGAATTAATTATCATAAAAAGAAATTTGCTATAAAAAATTTCTTTTTGGGTTATTGGAAGATTTGTTAAACTAATTACATCTTTTCCTTCATAAAATACATTAAAAAATACAGAGAAAATGGTAATTACTAAGAATAATAATAAAAATATTATAGTCAATTTATATCTACTAGCATCATAAGAAAGATCATTAATAAATCCTATAAATATTGAAATTACAATAAAAATAACAATATTACTATATAGAAAACTAGAAAACATTTTTTTTGTTAAATTTTTATTTTTCTTTTTATATTTTTCTCGTAATATAGATGTTCTTGAAGGATTTGCATAAAGAAAATTTATCAAAAATAGACTTTTTATAATAGACCAACGCATATCTACCCCTCACTTTCGGTACTATCAAAAATATTAATATTTTTGATAATACTCAAATAAATACTTTCTAATGTATCACCAGGATATTGTTCTTTTAGTTCTTCCAACGTTCCTACAAAAATTAGCTTTCCTTTACTCAAAATACCAATTCTATCACATAGATGTTCGGCAACTTCTAATACGTGTGTTGAAAATAGTACAGTGTTACCTTTTTTTGTATGTTCTTTCATAAGATTTTTTAAATCAAAAGATGCTTGAGGATCTAATCCAGTTAAAGGTTCGTCCATTACCCAGTATTTAGGACTTGCAATTAGCGATGCTATGATAAATGTTTTTTGACGCATTCCGTGGGAGAATGACTCTATAGACGAGAACATTTCATCATACATATTAAATAATCTAGAGTAATGATTTATGCGTTTTTCACGCTCATCACTATTTATATTATAAATGTCTGCAATAAGTGTCCAATATTCAAAAGCTGATAATGTTAGAAACATATCAGGACTGTCGGGAATATAAGAAATTTGATTTTTACACTCGAGGCGATTTTCTGACAGTTTTTTATTGTCGAAGTATATCTCTCCAGAGGTAGGATTTATAACGCTAACTAGAGATTTGATTGCTGTAGATTTTCCAGCACCATTATGACCTATCAAACCAAAAATTTCTCCATCATTAATTGTCAAGTTTAAATTATTTAATGCTATTTTTTCGTTATATTGTTTTTTAATATTTTCAAATTTAATCATAAAATAACCTCCTTAAAATTATTATATCACACTCAAAGAAAATTGAAATTAGAAATTGTAAATAATAGTATAATTTGTGGTATAATTATATTATTGTAAATTTTAGAAGGTGTAGGTATATGATTTCTTCAAAGTATAGTTATAACAAAGAATTAATAAAAAAATTAGGATATATTGATTTAATTAAAAAATATAATTTTAATAATAATTTATATAATGAAGTTATTTTTTTGGCTGTAACTTCACTAGATTATCACTTATTAGATGTTAAAAATCAAAATATCGATACTTTGAATATTTTATTTGGTGATTATTTTAGTTTTGCTTATTATGATAAGTTGTTTGTCGATTTAGAGAAATTTATTGAATTAACAAAATCTATGGAAAAAATTTATATTACTCTAGCTAAAGAGGAGTTGAATATTTCAACTTTTAAATTTTTGTCTTGCTCTTTGGCGGAAGTGTTATTTTCTTTTTACGAAGAAATATTAACAGAAGATATTAAAGATTTTTTATTTAAAAATTTCTGTAAAGTATATTCTAATGAATTAGATTTTGTTATAAATAGTAATGTTCAAACTAATAAAAATATAATTGAGGAAAGATAGTATGTTATTAGATTATGCAGAAGATATTTTAGAATGTAAAAATAAAATAAAAAAAATGATAACATTAGATGATGAAGAAATAAATACTATTATTCAAGATTATTTTAATACCGAAGGAAAAGGTGTTAGACTGAAGCTTGCTTTGATTTGTGGAAGACTCGGAAATTATAATAGAAATAAGGAAGAGATTAGAAATATTGCATCTTTGGTGGAAATAATACATACAACTACACTTATACATGATGATATAATTGATGGAGCTAAAGAAAGAAGATCTAATTTAACATTGAATAATATATATAATAATAGAAAAGCATTATATATTGGTGATTTTTTATTTGCGAGAGTTCTTACAGAGGTTTCTAAAATTAACAATATTAATATTCATAAACATTTAAGTACAGTTTTAAAAGAACTATGTATAGGAGAAATAAATCAATATAATGATTTGTTTAATATAGATACTAGAAAATTAGATTATTTAAAAAAAATAAAAAGAAAAACAGCTATATTAATAGCTTTTTCATGCATAGCAGGGGCAATAAGTAGTGAAGCTAGTGATGAAGATATAGAAAATAGTTATAAATTTGGGTATTATTTAGGAATGAGTTATCAAATAATGGACGATTATTTGGATTTTGTAGCAAATAGCAATATATTAGGAAAAGATATTGCTCAGGACTTTAATAATGGAAATATAACTTTACCTATAATTTTGAAAATAAATAAAAATAAGGAACGTTTTGTAAATTTTAGAAATATGACATCAAAAGAGAAAGATGATTTTATTTTTGAAATAAGAAATGATAAAGAAATACTAATGGAAGTAAAAAGTTTGAGTATCAAATATTTAGATAAAGCAAGACAATCTATAGAAAATATGAGAGAAGATGTAAAAATGGATTTATTGTTAGTATTAGATATGTTATCGTATAGAAAAAGATAAGGAGATTACAAATGGATTTTGAACAATTTTTAGTAGAGTACAATGAATTAGATATAACAGAATTAGAGAGAGAGCAGTTAGAGAGTTTTAGAGATATATTTTTTGAACAAGGGATGTTAGACAAATCATTAGAATTATCTAAATTTATATATGATAAATATCCAAATGATGAAGCGGCAATAATTAGTTACGTGGACAATTTAATGTATCTTGATAAAAAAGATGATGCTCTGATAGTATTATACAATTCAGAAAAAACTGCTCAAACTTTACTAATGGAAGCTCTTATATATAAAGGAGATATGTTGTTAGATGTTGCGGAGCAAAAGTTAAAGAGTGCAAAAGATTTAGTAAAAGATGATGAGGAATTAAAAAATATCATAGACTATGAATTATCTAATATTTATACAGAAGGAGATAAAGTAGAGGAATCATTAGATATTGTTATTGATTTATTTAATAGAGATAATAGTTTACAAAATTTAAAGGTAGTAATAGACAATATGTTACTTTTGGGTAATTATGTAGATGCTATTGCATTTTACTTAGAGCATGGTGAAGAATATGAAGATGCAGAACTTTATTTTGCTATATCTTTTGCTTATAATCAAATGCACGATTTAGAAAAATCTAAAACTTATCTTCTTAAAACCATATCTTTAGATAATGAATTTCGAGATGCTTATATGCACTTAGGATACATGTCTAAAGGTGGAGAAGCTATTGAATATTTTGAAAAATATCTATCATTGCAAGGAACATCACCAAATGTCTATATCCATTTAACAGAATTATATAGACAAGAAAAACAATACAATAAGATTAGAAGTATGGTTCGTGATATACTTACTAATATGGGTATCGATAATGACACCCTGTATATATCAATAAACGCTTTAAGAAGTTTATATGAGGTAGAAAAAATTTATGAAATATATAATGAGCAAAACATAATAAAAGATGATTCGTCATTATTGGCGTTAACATTATTAGCTTTATCCGAAGATGAAGATTACGTAGATTTTGTCCTTGAAGAGATTAATAAATATCATCCGTTTTTATATGATGAACCTACTTACTATGCTGTATTAACTAATGTATATGAATTTACGGGTAATGATATTATAAGAAGATATATGCAAGAAATAGAATTAAAAAATAATTACAATACTTATGATGAATTCTAAGATATATTACAATAAATTAACAATATAAATTTATATTTATTTATGAGATATTCAGTTCTAAAACTGAATATCTTTTTTTTGTTTTGAGTAACTTTAGATATATTTAGTAACTATAATTTTTAATTTATATTATAATAGAATAATAACAGTTTTTTGTTATTGTTTAAAACAGACAAAAAAGTCTATATATATGTGGACAACAAATGTTATATACATCTATCTGGAAACGTATTATAATTTATATATAAGGAGGTAACAGTAATGTCAGAGTTAAGCAACAGAGAGATTCAGCTCATAACAATGTTAACTGAGGCAAACGATTATCTGCCTGTAAGAACTATAGCAGAAAGATTAAAAATTTCTTCAAAAACTGTATATAGAGATTTAGAAAAGATAGAATCTAAACGTACAGATTTGAAATTTGACAAAAAACAAAGTAAAGGTATAAAAATAAATTTTTCAAAAATTTCTTTAGATACTCTGCAAAATCAAAAAGTAATGAAATATTCTATAGAAGAAAGACGAATAAAGATATTACTTAAACTTCTTAGAAATTCTAATAAATATACTTCTATTGAAGCATTATCAGAGAAATATTATGTAGGTAAGTCTAGCATAGTAAATGATTTAAAATATATAAAAACTAATATGCTAGGCAATATACTAAATATTGAGCAAGGAAGACAAGGAACGAAGATAATAGGTAATGAAAAAGATATTAGATTAAAAATTGCCGAAATAATGGGAAAGTATTCATTTATAGTTAGGAATGATTATATTACAGATTACTATTCTGAACGAATAAATAGTGATACTATAAGCGAACTGTCTTTGAGATTCGGTGTAGAATCTGTTCAAAAAGTAGAAAGAATTATTAGTAATTACGAAGATAACTTACCTTATACAATAGGTGATTTATATTATACTAATTTGGTAGTGCATATATTAATAGCTATTGAAAGAATAAAAAATGGTAATTATATTGTAACTAATAATAAGATAGGTCGTGATAAGAGTTACTATAATGTTGCTATGAATATAGCAAGAGATCTTGAAAGAGAGTTTTCTGTAGATTTCCCGAATAGTGAAATTTATTATATATACCAGTATCTTGTTAGCACAGGAGTTGGAGAATTAAATGACGAGCATCTTGTAGATTTAGATGACAACATAGAAGATATTGCACATGAGTTCTTACAAAAAATAAATTTAGAAAATTTTGCTCGATTAAACGAGGATGAACATATTTATTATGTTTTTAAATTGCATATAAGAGCATTAGTAAAAAGATTAAAATTTAATATTAGCATAAAAAATCCTTTAACAAAAAAGATAAAGAAAGATTATAAAGTATTATTTTTATCTGTAAAAAATATAGCAGAAGAAATATTAAAGAAAGAAATTTCAGATGATGAAATTGCATATTTAACGGTATATATACAAGCTATACTAGAAAATAATGTAATCAATAAAAATGTCCTTTTAGTTTGTCATAGTGGATTTGGTACAACACAATTTCTAAAGAAGAGGATAGAATCAACGTTTAGTAAGTTGAATGTTGTGGATACAATTTCAGCACGAGAATTGAGTATGTATGATTTAACTAAGATAGATTATATAATTTCAACAGTTAAATTATCATCAAGTATAAAAAATGTTATAAATGTAAATGTGCTATTAACTGAAGACGATATAAATCTTATTAATAAGGAGATATTTGATTGATGATTGTAGTTGATACTGTAAATGTTGAAAGCCAAAGTATAGATGATATATATAAAAACATTTCATCATATCTTTTTGATAACCAAATTGTTGAAAATGAAGCATCTATTTACGATGAACTAATTGAAAGAGAGAAAATTGGTAGTATTAAAATATATGAAGATATGTATTTACCGCATCTGGTAAGTAATAATATTTTGATTGATTCTGTAATTAGAGTTAGAGGTAATTGTTCTAAAGTTCTATTTATATTATTAGGAGAACACTCTGATAGAACAAAGGGTGTAAAAATAGTTAATAAATTATTAGAAAGAGAATTTGTGGATAACTTATTTTCTTGTAGTAATGAAAAATTTAGAGACATAATATTAAAAATTTAAGATGGTAGGAGTTAACATGGAAAAATATTTTAGTAAACAAAATGTATATATTGACATAGAAGGAAATAATTTTTCTGAAGTTTTGAGAAATGTTACAAGAGAGTTAGAAAAAGAAAATTTTGTAACTGAAGATTTTTATGAGAAAGTTTTGGAAAGAGAAAAAGAATTTCCAACAGGATTAGAATTTCCAGAACATAACATAGCTATTCCACATACTGATCCAGTTTATGTAAAAGAAAGTGGTATAGTAGTTATTAAACCAAAAAACTCAGTTGTTTTTAAGGATATGGCGACTAATACAAAAGATTTAAATGTAAATATAATTTTATTGTTGCTTATTGGTAATAACGAAGATCAGGTAAAAGTGTTATCTAGTATTATAAATAAATTCTCTGATAAAGAATTTTATAATAACATTTTGAGGAGTGATGATAACGAAGAAGTTTATAATATTTTAGTTGCTAAATAGTTTAGAAAAGTTTATGAGAGTTTATAAATAAAATAATTAATATTAATAAAAAATTTTTAGGAGGATTTTCACTATGAAAAGAATATTAATCGCTTGTGGAGCTGGAATAGCAACATCTACAATTGTTGTTTCAAAAGTAGAGGAGTTGGTTAGAAAACATAATATAGATGCCTCTATTAAGCAAATAAAAATAGCAGAGGCAGCATCTATGCAGAATGAAGCAGATTTAATAGTATCAACGACAATGTTGCCAACAACTTACTCTATACCAGCTATAATAGCAACAAGTTACATCACAGGTTTTGGGGAAGAAGAATTAGAAGAAGAAATTTTATCACATTTAGTTTAATAAAATAATATATAAGGAGATGATATAATGGATAAATTAATGAATATTGTACAAGGTTTCTTAGCATTAGGACCTACAGTTATTTTACCTATAGCAATTTTTATTTTAGCAATTATATTTAGAGTACCATTTAGCAAAGCTATAAGATCAGCTTTAACTATAGGGATTGGATTTGTAGGTATTAATGTTGTTGTAGGAATCTTAACTAGTAATCTTGGTCCTATAACTAAGAGTATTGTTGAAAAATATGGATTGGCATTAGACACTATTGATATAGGGTGGCCAGGAGCGGCTGCAGGTTCGTGGGCTTCACCAGTAGCAGCTGTATTAATTCCAATATGTTTGGGTGTTAATATTCTTATGATTGCCTTAAAAATGACAAAAACATTGGATATAGATGTTTGGAATTATTGGCATTTTATAGCAGCAGGTGCAACAGGTTATGTAGTATCAGGAGGAAACTGGTGGTTTAGTATCCTTTGTGCAATTCTTTACGAAATAATGGTTTTAATTATGGCAGATAGAACACAAAGAGATGTTGAGAATGTTTATGGATTAAAAGGAATTTCATTGCCTACAGGATCAACAGCAGCATTCGGTTTTGTTGGTATTCCAATAGCGTGGCTAATTGCAAAAATTCCTGGAATAAAAGATGCGCATATAGATGCAGAAACTATTCAAAAACGATTTGGTATCTTTGGGGAACCTATGGTTGTAGGATTGTTTTTAGGGTTAGGTTTAGGAGCATTAGCAGGATATGATGTAGGACAAATATTACAAGCAGGAGTTGCTATGGCGGCATTTATGGTTCTTATGCCTCGTATGGTTAAGTTGTTAATGGAAGGTTTAATTCCTATTTCAGAATCTGTAAGAGAATATATGAAACAACGTTATAAAGGTAGAGATTTATACATAGGATTAGATGCGGCTGTTTCTATAGGACATCCATCTAACATTTCAACTGGATTAATTTTAGTTCCGATTACTTTATTGTTAGCTATAATTATACCTGGAAATAAAGTTCTTCCTTTTGGGGACCTAGCTACAATTCCGTTTTATGTATCATTCATAGTAGCTAACAGAAAAGGAAATATTCTACACTCAGTATTAGCGGGAACGGTAGTTATTGCTTTATCTCTACTAATGGCAACAGACTTCACTGCTGCACATACAGCAATGATGGCTGGTGTAGATGGATACGGACAAAATACGTCTATGAGTTCTCTTGATTTAGGAGGAAACTTCTTTAACTGGATAATTTTAAAATTTGCACAGTTATTCTATTAATTAATATTTAATTTTTAAACGGTAATTATGTATTTATAGGTTTTCTATTGAATATTAATAATTACCGTTTTTGTAATGGAGGTAAAGATGAAAGCAGCAGTTTTGTATGAAGGAACAAATATAGAAACTAGAGAAGTTGATGAATTAATTTGTGAAAGTAAAGATGTAAAGATTAAAGTTAAAGCTTGTGGAATTTGTGGATCGGATATTCACAAAATGCAGACAACATGGAAATATGATTATCCTGCAGTTATGGGACATGAATTTGTTGGAGAAATTGTAGAAATAGGTCAAGATGTAGTAACACATAGTATAGGAGATAGAGTAGTTTGCATTCCATTCTTACCTTGTAGAAAGTGTAATTATTGTGAACAAGGTAATTACTCAATGTGCGAAAGTTACAAAATGATAGGAACTCACATATCAGGGGGATTTGCAGAATATAGTGTAGTTCCAGAAAGTAACGTATTAAATATAAAAGATTTAGATTTCGATCGAGCTAGTTTTATAGAACCTTTAGCTGTCGTTATGCACGCTATAATGGGAATAAAAATAGAAGTAGGAGATTCTGTGCTAATTTTTGGTGCTGGAACAATAGGGATGCTATCGCTACAAGTTATAAAGAATATCGGAGCAAGTAAAATTATAGTAGTGGATATTGATGATGATAAATTAGCATTAGCGCAAGAATATGGAGCAACTCATGTAATTAATTCATTGAACGAGAATTTAAAACAAAAAGTTAATGAATATACAGAAAATTTAGGAGTAGATGTATCTCTGGAATGTGCAGGTAGCCCTATAACACAAGAACAGACATTATTAGTTACTAAAAAGAGAGGTAAGATAGCATATACAGGAATAGCGTATAAAGATGTAACGCTTAGAGAAGAAGCATTTGAAAATATTTTTAGGAAAGAATTAACACTTAAAGGATTCTGGAATTCATATTCTGCTCCTTTTCCTGGAAGAGAATGGATAAATGCTATAGATTTTCTAGCTACAGAAAAAGTTAAAGTAGATAATCTTATATCTCATAGATTTAATATTGATGAAGTCGACAGAGCATTTGAAATGATATTAAGTAAAAAAGAAAAATATAATAAAGTATTAATAAAACCTTAATTAATGGAGGAACAGTTTTATGTTAGCAGTTGTAAAAACAAAAGCTGGTTACGATAACTTAGAATTATTAGAAGTTGATGAACCTAAAGTTTATGGAGATAGAGTGAAAATTGAAGTAGGTTACACAGGAATATGTGGATCAGATATTCATACTTTTAAAGGTGAATATAATAGTAGAGGATTGCCTGTAATATTAGGACACGAATTTTCTGGAGTGGTTGTTGAGGTAGGACCTGATGTAAAAAATATAAAAATAGGTGATAGAGTAACTAGTGAAACTACTTTTGAAACTTGCGGGGAATGTATATATTGTGAAAGTAAAGATTATAATTTGTGTTCAAGAAGAAAAGGAATAGGAACACAGGTTGATGGAAGTATGACTAAATATGTAATTTCACGAGAGGAAAGTTGTCATATAATACCCGATAATGTATCATTGAAAGCAGCATCTTTAACTGAACCATTAGCTTGTTGTACACATGCAGCACTAGAAAAAACGACAATTAACAAAGGAGATGTTGTTTTAGTAATAGGTCCTGGACCTATAGGACTTTTATTAGCGCAGGTAGCTAAAGCTAATGGAGCTAAAGTTATTTTAACAGGAATTACTAGAGATTCAGCTAGATTAGAATTAGCAAAAGAGATAGGAATAGACATAACAATAGATACTTTAACAGAAAATTTAGAAGAAATAGTGCTAAAAAAAACAGATGGCTACGGAGTAGACAAAGCATTCGATTGCTCTGGCTCAATAATTGCAGTTAATTCGGCGTTAAGTTTAGTGAAAAAGAAAGGTGATTTTGTTCAAGTAGGCTTATTTGCTGAAAAATGTAATTCACTTGATCAAGAAGCAATAATTCAAAGAGAACTTAACTATATAGGATCAAGATCACAAAAACCATCTTCATGGAAATTAGCATTAGACTTGTTAGAACGTGATAAGATAGCAGTTGATAAAATGATTACAAAAATATTTGATTTAAAAGATGCACGTCAAGCATTTGAAACTGTAATGCAAGGAAAAGAGATAAAAGTTTTAATAAAATCATAAAACAATTATCTCTAAATATAAAAGGTAATTTAATATCCCGCCATAAAGGTGGGATATTTTTAATTATAACATTGATTTGAATTGAATGTTAGGTTCTTGCTCGAAGCAATCATCAAATCCACGTGGATGATGATATTCTATTAAATCTTTATCTTGAGGATAAACATATTTTCCTCCAACTTCCCAAATAAATGGATGGAATTTGTATTGTAATCTATCTTTACGCATACGCCATAAATCAATTATTTCTTGTGTGCTTGCCATAAAGTTAGTCCATATATCGTGATGAACAGGTATTATTACGTTAGTGCGCAAACATTCTGCCATACGTAATAAATCAATAGAAGTCATTTTGTCTGCTATACCTACAGGGTTTTCTCCATAGTTATTTAAGGCTACATCAATATCAAATTCTTTCCCGTGTTTTGCAAATTGAATAGAATAATGTGAGTCTGCTCCGTGATATATATTTCCACCAGGTGTTTTGAATACATAGTTTACAGCTTTTCTACCCATTTCTTCATCAGATGGACAAAGTCCAGCTAATTCTCCTCCTTGTACTTCAGCACCTTCTACTGGTAAAGTAACAAGACAAGTTCTATCGAATGAATCAAGAGCGTGGATTTCTACATCTTTGATAGTAACTACATCACCAGGTTTAACTGTAATTAATCTATCTTCAGGTACTCCCCATTTTTTCCAAAGTTCTGTACAATGCCAAGGTCCAACGAATTTTACATGGTTTAATTTAGGATTGTTAATTATAGCAGCTGCTACATTAATATCAATGTGATCACTATGGTAGTGAGATGCTAGAATAAAATCTACTTCATTGATTGCGAATGGATCTATTACCATAGGTTGTGCTCTTAAATTTGGTTGTAGCTTTCTAACCCCTGCCATATTTGCCATTTGGTGTCCACGAACCATATCTTTTACTTTTTTTGTGTTTTTTCCACGGCTAGCCCAAAGATCCATACATATATTAGCTCCACCAGGTGTTTTAATCCAAACTCCTACACAACCAAGCCACCACATAGCAAAATTTCCTTCTGGGACAACTTCATTTTCTATTTCTTCATTTAGCCAAGTTCCCCATTCTGGAAAAGTGCTTAAAATCCAAGACTCTCTAGTTATTTCATTAACATTAGCCATTTAATTATCCTCCATTTGTTATTTGATTTTAGTATATATGATATTGTAATCAAAAAAAAGTCCAATTACAGAACAGATATTCTGTACAATCTTGTTATATATGAATAATTAAAAATATTTTTGTTATAAAAAATGTATATATTCTAAAGTTTAAATATAAATTTCTTCCATATAATGTTAAATAATTTATTATCAACAATAAAAACATTTAACTATCCATTTATAACAATAACCTGTCTAAGTAAATAATTTTTGAAGTTTGTTAAATTTGTACATTACTATTGTTACGTAATTGGTATTTTTTTTTATTAATGTATAGTATAGAATTAAACTGTAATCGAAAACAACAAAATAAATTTTAGGAGGAACTTCTATGAATGTATTTATGCAAGTGCTAAATTGGTTTGTTACAAACATTTTAACAAAACCAGAATTTTTCATAGGTATTATTGTATTTGTAGGTTATATGCTTCTTAAAAAGCCTGTATATGAAAGTTTTGCAGGATTTATAAAAGCAACAGTAGGATTTATGATTTTAGGTGTAGGATCAAGTGGACTTGTAACTACATTTAGACCTATACTTGCAGCATTAAAAGTAAAGTTTGAAATTGATGCAGCAGTAATAGATCCTTATTTTGGATTAGCGGCAGTAAATGATGCGCTAAAAGGAATTGGACAATCAGCATCTAACGTAATGATTTCATTGTGTATTGGATTTGCGATAAATATTTTAATGATTGCGTTGCGTAAGGTTACACGTACACGTGCTTTATTTATTACAGGACACGTAATGTTACAACAAGCGACAACTACTACGTGGATAATCTTTTCTATATTCCCAGATTTGAGAAATACTACTGGAACGGTGATTATAGGCGTTTTAGTTGGGCTTTATTGGGCAGCGGGTACTAACTTAACAGTAGAACCTACACAACGTTTGACAGGTGGAGCAGGATTTTCAATTGGACACCAACAGATGTTCTCAATTTGGATAGCGGATAAGATAGCGGCTAAAGTAGGTAATCCTAAAAAACGAGTTGCTGATATTAAATTGCCTAAAGCTTTATCAATTTTCCATGATAATGTAGTAGCAACTGGAACTTTAATGATGTTCTTCTTTGGGGCAATATTGTTATTCCTAGGACCAGAACTAATGTCTGATCCAAGATTAGTAGAGTTGACTGGAGATAAAGCAGTAGCAGGAGTTTTATTCGACAAAAAGATTTGGTATGGAACTTATATTTTGTCAACTTCACTAAAATTCTCTGTATACTTGGCTATCTTAATGATGGGTGTGCGTATGTTCGTTACAGAGCTTACTCAAGCGTTCCAAGGTATTTCAAACAAATTACTACCTGGTTCACTTCCAGCGGTAGACTGTGCAGCGGCATTTAACTTTTCTCATCCTAATGCAATATTATTCGGATTTGCGACTGGATTAGTTTCGCAACTTACAATGATTGCATTACTAGTAGTATTCAAATCACCAATTTTAATAATTACAGGATTCGTACCAGTATTCTTTGACAACGCAACTCTTGCAGTTTATGCAGACAAGCGAGGAGGAGTAAGAGCAGCAGTTATAGTAGCAGCTATCTGTGGATCACTTCAAGTTATCGGTGGTGCAATAGCTGTAGGATTATTCCAATTAGCAGGCGGATGGCACGGAAGTATAGACTGGTCAACAGCGTGGCCATTGTTTGGATTTATTATGAAGAACTTAGGCTATGTAGGAATAGCAGTAGTTGCAATAATATTAATTGCAATACCTCAACTACAGTATGCACGTGCTAAAGATAAAGAAGCATATTATAGAGCAGAAGTTGAACCATTAGAAAATTAATAGTGAATTAAATAATATATAAAATACAAATTAAAAATTTAGGAGGAAATAATTATGGTAAAAGTATTAGCAGCATGTGGTAACGGAATGGGATCAAGTATGGTTATAAAAATGAAGATAGAAAATGCACTACGTAAACTAAGTGTTAGTGATTTTCAAGTTGATTTTTGTAGCGTAGGTGAAGCTAAAGGTGTAGCAGGAAGCTATGATATAGTAGTTGCTTCTCAGCATTTAATTCATGAATTAGAAGGGCGTACACAAGGGAAATTAGTAGGACTTGACAATTTAATGGATGATAATGAAATAACAGAAAAATTACAAGCGATACTTTAAAATTTTAATAAGAGGATGATGGGGTTATCCTCATCATCCTTTAATTTTTAAACTGAGGAGAAGAAAGATGAACTTAAAAGAAGCGTTAATAAAAAATAATTCAATAAAACTAGGTTTAGAAGCGGCAACATGGAAAGAAGCAGTAAAATTGTCTATAGAACCGTTAATTGAGAGTGGAGCAGTAGAAGAGAGATATTACGATGCGATACTAAGAGTTACAGAAGAATTTGGACCATATTATCTACTTATGCCAGGAATGGCAATGCCTCATGCGCGTCCAGAAGATGGTGTTAAAGCAGATGCATTTAGTTTAATAACATTAAAAGAGCCAGTAACATTTTCTGATGGGAAGGAAGCTTCAGTACTAATAGCACTTGCAGCTACGTCTTCTGAAATTCATGCTTCAGTAGCTATTCCGCAGATTATAGCATTATTAGAATTAGATAACTCTATCTCTCGTATGGTAGATGCAAAATCTGTACAAGATATATATGATATGATAGATGAAACTAAAAATAGTCCATATTTACAAGGATTCGAAAATTAAAATTAAGGAGAAAAGAGATGGCGATACCAAAATTACAAGTAGCATTAGACAATAATTCAACAGAAAGTGCTTTAGAATCTATTAAAGCGTGTGGTGATGTAGTGGATGTAATCGAAGCAGGAACTATTCTTTGCTTAGCTGATGGAATGAAAGCAGTAAAATGTCTTAGAGCATTGTACCCTAACAAAGAATTAATAGCAGATACTAAATGTGCAGATGCAGGAGGAACGGTAGCCAAAAACTGTAAAGATGCAGGTGCAGATATAATGACAGTTATCTGTTGTGCAACTATTCCAACTATGAAAGCAGCACAAAAAGAGATAGGAACTCTTCAAGTAGAGTTATATGGAGATTGGACTTTTGAGCAAGCAGCACAATGGCTAGAAGCAGGAATTGATCAAGCAATTTATCATCAAAGTAGAGATGCACTGCTAAGTGGAGAAACTTGGGGAGAAAAGGACTTAAATAAAGTAAAAAAATTAATAGATATGGGATTCAAAGTTTCTGTAACTGGAGGTCTGTCTATTGATACTTTAGAACTATTTAGAGGAATAGATGTCTACACATTTATAACAGGAAGAGGAATTACAGCAGCAGAGGATCAACGTCAAGCAGCTCTTGATTTTAAAGCTGAAATCGAAAGAATTTGGGGGTAATTTTTATGGCTAGACCATTAGGAATATATGAAAAAGCAACGCCTAAAAATTTAACTTGGCGAGAACGATTAGTATTTGCTAAAAATCTTGAATTTGATTTTGTAGAGATGAGCATAGATGAGCAAGATTTCCGTCTAGCAAGATTAGATTGGACTAAAGAAGAACGATTAGAAGTAGTACAAGCAATTTTTGAAACAGGAATAAAAATACCTACTATATGCTTTAGTGGACATAGAAGATTTCCTTTAGGTTCTAATGATCCATTAATAGAGCAAAAATCTTTGGAACTTATGCAAAAATGTATAGACTTAGCTAGTGATTTGGGAGTAAGAACTATTCAATTAGCTGGTTATGATGTATACTATGAAGAAAAAAGCGAAGAAACTAGACAAAGATTTTTAACAAACTTAAAGAAATCATTAAAAATGGCTGCAGAGAAACAAATCACATTAGCTATAGAAATTATGGATGATCAATTCATTAATAGTGTTGAAAAATATTTAGCGATTAGTAAGCTTGTAGATTCTCCTTGGTTAATGGTGTATCCTGATTTAGGAAATTTAAGTGCGTGGCATAACGATATTAGATCAGAATTTATTTTAGGAAAAACACATATAAGCGCTATTCATCTAAAAGATACTTATCCTGTAACTGAATCTAGTAAAGGACAATTTAGGGATGTTACGTTTGGAGAAGGTTGTGTAGATTTTGATAATTGTTTCAAAATTTTAAAAGAAATAGATTATAGCGGCCCATTTTTAATTGAGATGTGGTCAGAAAATAGCGATAATCCAGAAAGAGAAATTCAAAAAGCTAAAGATTACTTATTACCAAAACTAAGAGAAGCGGGGTTATTATAATGTTATTAGAAAAATTAAGAGAACGAGTATATAAAACTAATATGCAACTTCAAGAAAAAGGGTTAGTGAAATTTACTTGGGGGAATGTTAGTGGTATAGATAGAGAATTAGGTTTAGTAGTCATTAAACCGTCTGGAGTAAAATATGAAGAGCTTAGTCCAGAAAATATGGTAATAGTTGATTTAGATGGCAATATAGTAGAAGGAGACTTAAATCCATCTAGTGATTTAAAAACACATTTAGAATTGTATAAAGAATTTGAAGAAATTGGAGGAGTTGTACATACTCACTCAGAAGAAGCAGTAGCATGGGCACAAGCAGGTCGTGATATCATATCTTATGGAACAACGCACGCAGATTATTTCTACGGAGATATACCGTGTGCAAGAAGCTTAACAGAATCAGAAGTAAATGGTGAATATGAAAAAGATACAGGAACGGTTATTATAGAAACTTTCAAAAATAAAAAAATTAATCCAAAATATATTCCTGGAATTGTAGTAAGAAATCATGGTCCTTTTACGTGGGGTAAAGATCCAGAAGAAGCAGTTTATCACGCTGTTGTCTTAGAAGAAGTTGCTAAAATGGCCAGAAAAACTGAACAAGTGAATGCAGATGTAAAAAGAGTAGATCAATATTTATTAGAAAAACATTTTTTACGTAAACATGGAGAAAATGCCTACTACGGTCAAAAAAAATAATAAATTTTATAAATATATAATACTTTATTTACTATATTAACAACAAGGTAAAATAAACAATTATTTTTAACGTATATGAAATCGGTACTTTAACAAAGTATTGATTTTATTTATTTTGGCGTAACAGCCAAAAATTTCTTAAATATTAATAAAAATAAAATATTTGTACTCTTGAAAATTTATTAGTATAATTATTAAAGATATTTTGATTTAATCAATATTACTAAAGTAGTACATATTTTTTATTATATAATGGTAGGGTGTTATGATAGTAGATAAAAAAATTTATGATTTAATAGAGTACTTGATTCAAAACAAGAAAGCAGGTACTATAACTAATATAGCAAAAGAATTAGAACAAAATAGAAGAGTTATTTACTATAATTTAGATAAACTGAATGATGAAATTGAGAAAGGTAAAGTATGTAGCAAAATTTTCAATAAACAAAATATTGGAATAGTTATAGATAGTGATCAAGAAAAATTTCTAAAAAAATTATTAAAATCATATGATAATTCTGTATATTTTATGAGTATAGAGGAGAGAAAACTATGTATAGCGATTTTAATTGCTACATATCCACAAAAGATAACTATAGATTTTTTAATTGAAACTTGTTTTGTAAGTAGAAATACTATAGTTAATGATTTGAAAGATATTAAAGAAAATGTTTTAAAATCTAATTTTAATGTAACATTAGAAGTTAATAAAAAGCAAGGTTACTTTTTCTTAGGAAGTGAATTAGAACTTGTTCAATACGTTTACTATTTACTTAATGAATTGTACTGTCATAGAAATGATAAATTAAAAAATTATATAAATAATATTTTAAATGTAGATAATAAGTTGTTTAGTACATCTTTTTATGTCAATTTACTTCTAGCTACTGATAATCATGTGAATATTCTAGGTAAAGAAATAACATCTTCAGAAAATAAAAAGTTTCTATTTGCATTTCCTTATATAATAGCAACAATAAGAAAAATGGAAGATAATATAGCTTTAGGGGTTGACTATATAACATTAGTAGAACAACGTATAGAATATAAATTTATTAGTTGTGTTGCAGATGATTTATATAACTTATCTGGAATAAAGTTAAATGAAAATGAGAAAATTTTATTGACTATTATAGTTTTATGTTTAAAAAAAGATTTGGATAGTCATAATCATAGTGAAGATTACAAAGAATTAATAAAAAATATAAAAACTATGATTAATATATTTGATCAAAATGCAGGTGTTAGTCTAAAAAGTAATGAAAAATTTATAGATAGATTAACAACTCATTTCAAATCATTGTTGTTTAGAAAAAAATTCAACATAGTTACTAATAATACCTTAACAGATAATATTATTCATAATTATAAAGACGTATTTTTAGTTACTAGACTTAGCGTTAAATATATAGAAAGTGTTTATAAAATTAAATTTACAAAATCAGATATAGCTTATTTAAGTTTGCACTTTGGTTCAGAACTTGTAACTAGCCATCAAAAAATTAATAAAATAAAAAAAGTTCTTATTGTAACGGAAGAACAATATTCTATACAACATTTAATTGAAAATCAATGTAAACACTATTTGACTAACTGTAACATTGTAGATGTCGTTAATAAAGAACAGATAAAAAATTACAGTAATATAGATTTTTTAATTAGTACGGAATTTTTGGATATAGAAATTCCTTATGTAGTTATAAGTCCACTAATTACAACAGAAGATATAACAAAAATTGTTAATTTTATGCAAAATATAAAAGAAAATGATTACTATTATGAACTTGATAAGAAGTTAGATAGACTTGCATCAGATTATATTAAAGATAAACATAAGGTTGTAGAGTTTAAAAATAAAATAAAAAAATTATTAAAAAAAGATATGGTGGTTAATGGTAAAAAAAATAATATAAAACTAAAAGATATTTTAATTAAAAATAATATTTTGATAGAAACTAATGTTCATAATTTAAAAGAAGCTATAAATATATTATCAAAATCTTTAGTATTTAGTGGAAAACTAAGTGAAGAATATGTAAATAAACGTTTAAAAATTGATGAAAATTATACTTACAACCAACTTTATTCAGATACGTTGTTAGTATGTTTCAAATCAGAATTTTCATATACAAATCCTAATGTAGCTATGCTATTGTTAAAAGATTCTTTAACAATAGATAACAGAAATTACAAAACTATATTTTTGTTAACAACTTTAGATAACATGGAACATCTGAATATAATTTCGGATATCGATAAATTGGCTAGAGATAAAGTATTCCAACAAAATTTGGAAAGTTTTGTTGATGAACAAAGCATAATAGATTATATTTATAAAGTATAACAAATATGGAAAAATACGAGAGATAATAACAATTTATCTCTCGTATTTTATAAATATTATATTTAATTATTTATGCTTTTTTCTTTTCGTAACAAGAATAGTTAGTAATAACATAAGCCCAGTGAATAATGATAAGTTAGTAGTCATTTCTCCAGTTTTTGATAAAGTTTTTTGATTTTGATAACTATTTACTTCTTTTTTTGTTCCAATTTTTACTACCTTATTGATAGGTTTAGTAGTAATTTCATTAGAAATAATTTCCTCGCTTATAATTTCCCCAGTATTAAGATCTTTTACTATACGTTTTGTTATTTTTCTTTCTCCACTTATTCCACCAACTTCTATTTTTTCTTCTCCTTCTAATAATTCATCAGTTTCAATTTTATCAATTTCGAATGGTATTTCTTCTGTATATGTTACATACTCTGTATGCGTAGTTGTATTAATTGATTTTTTCTTTGTTCCGACTTTCATAACTTTATTAGTAGGTTTAGTAGTAATTTCATTAGAGATAATTTCTTCTCTTAGAATATTTCCGTTAGAGTCTTTTATTATACGTTTATTTATAGTTTTTTTACCAACTACTCCTTCTTGCTCAACTTTTGTTTCGTCCTCGAATAATTTATCAGTTTTTATTATCTCTACGTTGAAAGGTACGTCTTCTGTATAAGTTGTATCTTCAATTTTTATAGATGGATTTTCTGGTGTATTAGTTGATTCTCCTAAGATTTCTCCTTTTTTAAATTGAATTTGTACTAAAAGAGGATCATGGTCTGAAGCTCGTCCATCTTCTTCCATAAATGAAGAATTTACATGAATTGCATCAAATTTAATATCATTAGCGATATTGTTAGATACTAGAATGTTATCTAAACTTTGGTTGTTTCCACGGTAGAAATAAGAATATCTATCACTTTTATCATGATTAGACAGTAAATCTGTTAAAATATCTCCTTTTAATGATTTTATTGTATTAGAAAATTCGAAATCATTAAAATCTCCAGTTAAAATAAATTTAAGATTAGGATTTTGTTTTAAACCTTCTTTAACAAATTTATTAATTTCAAGTGCTTGTTCGATTCTGCTAACTTGAGAATTTTCTACTGCTGGTTGTATTTTTCCGTAAAGAGGATTATCGCCATTTTTTGATTTCAAGTGATTATTGATTACTATTATTCTTTCTCCTTTGAAATCAAATTCAGCAGCTAAAGATTTTCTTACACCTTGAAATGCTTTACTGTTAGGGGATACACGTACAGGGTTTTTAGTAAGTTCTCCATTTACGAATACAGCATCATCTGTACTATTACCCGCCTCTTTATCTACTAATGTTACACGACTAGGATTATATAGATAGGCAACTCTTATATTAGCTCCAGGTTTACCCCCATCCGCGTTGTTTACAGGTTCAACTTCAATATATTTGTAGTCTGGACCACCTAGTGATTTTATTTTACCAGCAAGCCTTTCTCCACTTTTGACACCACTAGTAGTTCCATCATCGATACCACCATTGTCATCTTGAACTTCTATTAAAGATATAATATCTGGCGAATTAATTTCATTAATAAATGAATTAGCAATTTTTTCAACTTTACTATCTGGTGTTTCTTTTGAACTAGAATTTGCAGAAAAGTTTTCTATATTGTATGATGCTATTGTTAATTTATTTTCGTCAAATTTAATATTAGATTTTTCACGCTGTAAGTTACCGTCTATTTTCTTAGGTAATTCTGTGTTTGTTACATCAATTTTATATTCGCTATAATCATAAGTTACATTTCCTATTATATTACCATCAAAATAATCACTAGCTTTAGCTCGGTATTTTCTATTACCAGTCATTATAGCTATAATTTCAGTATTTTGATAACCTTCTTCTAAACTTATTCCACCAGAATTGTTTCTATCTCCTTTATAAGTTGCAGGTAATACATATAGATATCCATATTTTTGTGGGCCTAGGATAGTAGGACGTTCTATCTCTACTCGCATACCTTCTATACTTTCCCAGAAATCTATTGCATCTTCT
Source organism: Gemelliphila sp. 1F1 (assembly GCF_056897515.1). Lineage (NCBI taxonomy): Bacteria > Bacillati > Bacillota > Bacilli > Caryophanales > Gemellaceae > Gemelliphila > Gemelliphila sp. 1F1. The sequence continues at coordinate 4,910 of NZ_JBXHBE010000002.1, read as the reverse complement.
TGTGGATCAAAAATAGAGAAGTTATCGTTATCGATTATTTTTTTAGGAATATTGTCTCCTAATTTTAATGGAGTTGGAAGTTCACTAGTACCATTTTTTATAATTTCTTTAGCTTCTAATTGAGTTATTGTTAAGTCAGTACTAGTTTTTTCTGCATATCCAGCTCCATATTTTTCTTTAACTGTACCTCTTATAGTAAGTTTGTCTCCAACATTTACTTTCTCTTTACTAGATATATAAATTGCATCAGATGTATTAGGATTGTTGTCTGGTTCTATGTCCTGAACATAAAAACCTTTGTTTCCATCTATCTTTGTAACTACAACATTTTCTATATTCACAATTTTATCAAGTAAAGGTGATGTATGACTTTCTCCTTGAATATTGCCGATTTTATATGTTACTACATTTTCGTTATCTATATTATCTTTTGTTATATTTATTTCAGTAGCTTCTGTAGGTTTAATTTGATATTTACCATTAAATGTAGTTAAAATACCTTTTACTGAGGTAATAGTATCATTAGTAGTAAGTTTTTTAGAATATGAATCAAAATCATTAAAAACTCTGTTATCTGCAAATATTTCAACTTCGTTATTACTAGAATCTTCTGCAGTAATTACTGTATTTTTATATTTTCCTTGTGATTTAAATGACTTAATTTTTAAGTTGTTAAGTTCTACATAACTATCTTGTAAGTTTTGAGAAATACCATCAATAGTAATTTTTACTGGTATTACATTATTGTTGCTACTATTTACTTTAACATTTTTTAAAGATACTAATTGTAAATTTTTATTATATTCAGTAACAGTTGCTGTAAATGAAACATTGTCCCCTTTATTAATTTGGTTATTACTTATTTCATTTTTTCCTGGGTAAACATAAATGCTTTGATTGTCGCTTGTAGTTATATAAAATACTTGACCACCAAAAATACCAGGTTGAGTAGTAACAGTTCCAGTAATATTGACAGTATCACCTTTAGTTAAAGTAGATCTGTTAAAGTTAGAAACTGTGTTTTCTGCTTTTGCTACCAGTACATAATCATTAATACTTTGAGGTATTATGAATGAGGTAGCTAATAATGTAGATGATAGAATTGCTATAAACTTTTTATTTTTATTCATAAAATTAATTTCTCCTCCCAAAGTTTACTACAAAAATTATAACATAAAAAAACTATTCGTTAAATATTTTCTAGTAAAATGTTACGAAATTTATCGTTTTCTTACAATGTAAAGCCTTATCAAGATGTTTAAAGTTCGGAAAAATATTTTTAATATGATGTAATTAATATAAAAAATTAATTTATATCTATTTATACAAACTAAAGTAGAAATATGTTATAATAGTTGTTATATTATTAATGACGTGAAAATTTAAGAGGAGAAAAAATGACAGAAGAAATATTAAATATTGCTGGCGAAGAATTAAATGATCAAATGCTAGTTCGTCGTGAAAAGATGGAGGCAATAAGAGAAAAAGGTTTAGATCCTTTTGGAACAAAATTTGAGAGAACGCATTTAACAAATGAATTAGTAGAATTATTTGATAGATTCTCAAAAGAAGAATTAGAAGAAAAAAATGTAGAAGTAACTATTGCTGGACGTGTAATGACTAAGCGTGGAAAAGGAAAAGCAGGTTTTGCTCATATTCAGGATTTAGGAGGACAAATTCAAATATATGTTCGTCAAGATAGAGTAAGGGATAATTACGAATTTTTTAAATCTGTAGATTTAGGAGATATAGTAGGAATATCAGGCGTTTTATTTAAAACAAATGTTGGAGAATTATCAGTAAAAGCAAATAGCTTTGATATTTTGACAAAGTCTTTACGTCCATTGCCAGACAAATTCCATGGACTAAAAGATGTAGAAGAAAGATATCGTCGTCGCTATGTTGATTTAATAATGAACAAAGAATCAAAAGATACATTTATTATGCGTTCAAAAATTATTCAAACTATGCGTGGTTATTTGAATGATAGAGGATATTTAGAAGTAGAAACTCCTATGATGCATTCAGTAGCAGGAGGAGCAGCTGCTAGACCATTTGTAACTCATCATAATGCGTTGGATATGGAACTTTTTATGCGTATCGCATTGGAATTACCTCTAAAACGTCTTATAGTAGGTGGTTTAGAAAAAGTTTATGAAATAGGGCGTGCATTTAGAAACGAAGGTGTTTCAACAAGACACAATCCGGAATTTACGATGATAGAATTATATGAAGCTTATGCAGACTATAATGATATTATGAACTTGACAGAAAATATGATTGCTTATATTTGCGAAAAAATTCACGGTACTACAAAGATTCCTTATGGGGAAGATATTATAGATTTAACACCTAATTGGAAAAGAATGCATATGGTAGACGCTATAAAAGAAGTGGTAGGTGTAGACTTCTGGAAACAAATGACAGATGAAGAGGCTCACGCCATAGCTAAAGAGCATAATGTAGATGTTAGAAAAGATATGAAAGTCGGTCATATTATTAATGAATTTTTTGAGAATTTTGTTGAAGAAACTTTAGTGCAACCGACATTTATTTATGGACATCCAGTAGAAGTTTCTCCTTTAGCGAAAACTAATACAGAAGATTCGCGATTTACAGACAGATTTGAATTGTTTATTGTGCGTAGAGAACACGCAAATGCATTTAGTGAATTAAATGATCCAATAGATCAAAAAGAAAGATTTTTATCACAAATGGACGAAAAAGATGCAGGAAACGATGAAGTTTATGAAATGGACGAAGATTTTGTAGAAGCATTGGAATACGGAATGCCACCAACAGGCGGTTTAGGAATTGGAATAGATAGACTAGTTATGCTACTAACTAATTCACCATCAATAAGAGATGTATTGTTATTTCCATATATGAAACATAAATAAAATAACTATATTATGTCAAGGTTATTTTATGTCTTGATATTTTTATAAGAAAATAAAGGCAATTAGAATTAAATTTTTCTAGTTGCCTTATATTATTTTCTCTGTAATTTTTTAAGTTTTATGAGTTTATATATTTTAAAAGGTACTGTTATATCTCCAAGATATATAATTTTTTATGTATATTAAAATATCAAAGAAGTATATTTAATATAATTAAGTACATCCTATTATTAATCATTATATTTATAAAACTTTACTATTTGAAAGTAAAAAAACAATCATTTATTAATAATGATTGTTTTTTTTTAAAAATTCACATATCTCTAAAACAATGATATTCATCGTATGCATTAAAATATATAAATCAATTTTAAGTATTTTAATGCAAAAAATTTATTTATATAAAAATTCATATATTCCTAAAACAATAGCGTTAGTAACTCAACCTTTACCACTGTTTTACTTATATAAAAATTCACATATCTCTAAAACAGAAGAATTTGCCAACTACAAGACTGATAGGTTTTACTTATATAAAAATTCACATATCTCTAAAACCGCTCCTGCTTTTAAATCAATAACGTGAATGTTTTACTTATATAAAAATTCACATATCTCTAAAACCATACGATGAATATCATTGTTTTAGAGATAGTTTTACTTATATAAAAATTCACATATCTCTAAAACGAAAATATACAACAAGCGGTACTGGAAAGCGTTTTACTTATATAAAAATTCACATATCTCTAAAACATCAATGTGTCAACTAATATTTATTATAGGTTTTACTTATATAAAAATTCACATATCTCTAAAACCTTTGGCGCTCAAAGCATATCGGGTATTGTTTTACTTATATAAAAATTCACATATCTCTAAAACACGTAGTATATCCACTGTTTTTAAAGGTTGTTTTACTTATATAAAAATTCACATATCTCTAAAACATGTTAACCGGAGGTGGGCAAAACGGAAAGTTTTACTTATATAAAAATTCACATATCTCTAAAACCTACTTGGGATAACAGCTGTGCTAGAAAAGTTTTACTTATATAAAAATTCACATATCTCTAAAACTGACATCTTTCAAATAATTCAACTCGTGAAGTTTTACTTATATAAAAATTCACATATCTCTAAAACATAAAATATTAAAGGAAAATTAAATAATGGTTTTACTTATATAAAAATTCACATATCTCTAAAACAATGTCCAAAATAGTAACATTATCTTTTTGGTTTTACTTATATAAAAATTCACATATCTCTAAAACCAAGATTTAGCTGATAAAGCTGATTTATCGTTTTACTTATATAAAAATTCACATATCTCTAAAACAGTGCGGGTAAACAACGAGATGAGCAGTTGTTTTACTTATATAAAAATTCACATATCTCTAAAACAGCTCTAGTAATATCAAAATTGTTTGATGTTTTACTTATATAAAAATTCACATATCTCTAAAACTTCTCGTAAACCCAAACTTCAGTATCTTTGGTTTTACTTATATAAAAATTCACATATCTCTAAAACATTTCAATTTCTGATTTTTCTTTTGAAACAGTTTTACTTATATAAAAATTCACATATCTCTAAAACAATGAATATATAAGGCAAGCGGGTATATTGTTTTACTTATATAAAAATTCACATATCTCTAAAACGTCGCAAGACGAGTGAATAAACAAGGTAGTTTTACTTATATAAAAATTCACATATCTCTAAAACTCAAATAATTTTAGTTATATGCGAATAAAAAATTCCCACTAGGGAGTTCTTACGAACGATGTACATAAATGTTTATTTTAACTCGATACATGAATTTAACTAAATTATAACAAATGTTTTGTAAAGAATCAATAGTTTAAGAATTAAATTATTATTTTTTATGTAGAGTTACAATAGAAGTGAGACAAAAGGAAGAAAAAAGAAGAGCAAATCCAGTATAATGAAATAACCACAAATCAAAAAAAGGAAATTACTCTTATGAAAACAATTATATCAGA